>JADHXI010000158.1 GCA_016783065.1 Desulfobacteraceae bacterium
ACTTCACATTTTCGCATCCCTG
The DNA here is from genome assembly GCA_016783065.1 of Desulfobacteraceae bacterium. Taxonomy (GTDB): domain Bacteria; phylum Desulfobacterota; class DSM-4660; order Desulfatiglandales; family Desulfatiglandaceae; genus JABMQV01. The sequence continues at coordinate 23 of JADHXI010000158.1, forward strand.
CTTCAGGCCATCTTTGGTTGCGCCTCAATCGCAAAATCCTCGAAATAGTATTACTATTCCTGTGGTTTTGCTCAATCGGCACAGCCAAATCTGACCCAAATCCGGGCGCCAATTCTGTGAAGTTTTTTCTGCGCACGCCCTAAGGACCAGGGAGGCCGGAAAGAGAGCTCCGGAGAGGAAGAGACCGGAGAGGAATAAAGGGAAATTTCATGGATATAAACATCCTGATCATTACCGCCCTGAGTATCGGGTTTATCCACACATTAATCGGACCGGATCATTATCTACCATTTATAATATTAGGAAAGGCTCGGAACTGGTCGCTGGCAAAAACAGGTTGGATCACCCTTATTTGCGGTATGGGCCACGTGCTGGGTTCGGTCCTGCTGGGATTACTGGGTGTCGCCTTTGGGTTTGCGCTCAACCGATTAGAAGGAATTGAGGCCATAAGGGGCGAACTGGCATCCTGGCTCTTGATCGGTTTTGGTATCGCCTATGGGGCTTGGGGGCTGCGTTTGGGGCTGCGGGCCTCCGAACATACCCACGATCACGACCACGATGCAGGTGATCACCATCAACACAGGCATCACCATCTGGGAGGACATGCCCATCTGCACGGTGATACAAAGTCATATGCCCCGTGGGTTTTGTTTGTAATATTTGTTCTGGGGCCATGCGAGCCACTCATCCCCATGCTGATGTACCCTGCTGCGCAGGGAAACTGGATGGATGTGTTGCTGGTATCAATGGCTTTTGGTGTGACAACTATCCTGACCATGCTGGTCGTGGTGGTGGGGACCGCTTTGGGTATTATGAACGTGAAGCTCGATTTCATGGAAAGATACATCCATGCACTGGCTGGGTTGATTATCGCAATTTCAGGTTTGAGCATCAAGATTTTTGGATTGTGATTGAGGGAACGATGCTGAATTCGGGGCAATGGAAACCGTTAACAATCAACAGGGAAAGATGTGAAGGAGGATAGACAATGAGAAGGATAAAGAGGGTTTTTTTTGAGAGCCTGGTGTTTCTGTCTGTTGCCGGGTTTACGGCTTCATGCGCGTCCATTCCTGAGCTTCAGATCGATTATCGGCTCCCGCCCCGATCAGACCGGCTGAGAGATAAGAAAGTGGTCCTGAAAATCGTTGATGCCCGCAAAAACAAGGGGATTTTGAACCCGGGAGCAAGAAAAAAACTGGAGGGCTTTTCAGGCAACTTTTCTTTGAGCGTTGCTGGTTACAAGGGAAAAGGGGTAACGATTGGAATATTCCAGGTGAAGAGTATGATAAGAGAGGTTTTAAAGAGGAGATTGGAGAACCTAGGGTTGACAGTCCTCTTTAATAAGTCACATGGGGTGCCACAATTATTGTTTGTCCTGAAGGAATTTTTTCTTGATCTGGAAGGTGAAAGATGGGTGGCAAAGATGAGCTATGAGGCAAGGCTGCTGAGAGATGGCGGGTTCATGGCAAGCCAGGAACTAAATGGGCAGGCAGAGAGATATGAGTTGGTGGGGCGGGAAGAAGCAGATGTTGCCGTTGGAGAAATCTTTACCGATCTGGTCAACCGGCTGGACGTGGCAGGGCTGTTCCAAAAAGTGGGGCTTTGAGATGGCTGGCCAAAGGTGCCGGGGTCAGGATCGCGGAAGCAGAAGAATCGAGGGCTGACTGTTGAAATCATCTGTGGGGCCAAAAGATAAGGTGTTCCTGATAAGTCTCGGATGCGCCAAGAACCTGGTGGACAGCGAGCACATGTTGGGTCTGCTCCACTCAAGGGGTTTTGAACTGGCCGCCACAATTGAAGACGCAGGGATCGCCGTGGTGAACACATGCGGTTTTATTCAAGATGCAGTTGAAGAGGCCATTGGTACCATATTGGAGGTGGCCGACCATAAGAGAGAGGGGAATTTGAAGAAGTTGTTGGTCACCGGCTGTCTTGTCCAACGCTATGGCTATAAACTCCGAAAAGAGATCCCGGAGGTGGATGGGTGGCTTGGGACTGGGGAGATCTATCGGATAGCTGATACCATTGAGGACGAATGTCGGGGTGAGTCCATCCCGTTTCTTTTGGGCAGGCCCGGTTATCTGGCGGATCATTCCGTCCCAAGGATTCAGACGACCCCATTTTATACTGCCTATCTACGAATTGCCGAGGGGTGCTCCCACAGGTGTTCCTATTGCACCATTCCCGCTCTTAGGGGGCCCTTTCGGAGCAGAGAGCCGGGTTCCTTGATTTTGGAAGCAGAAAGGCTGGTCAGCGGGGGTGTGAAGGAACTCAATCTTATTGCTCAAGATACTACTCTGTATGGCAAAGACCTTGAGAGAGATAGCTGCCTCGAGGACCTGCTGGAGGGGTTATTGGATATCAGGGGGGTCAAGTGGATTCGATTGTTATACTGCCACCCAAATGGAGTCTCAGATCGACTGCTGGAACTGATAGATTCTGAGAAGGTTATCTGCCCCTATCTTGACCTTCCCATGCAGCACGTCAATCAAGAGGTCTTGATGGCCATGGAAAGGGAATCCGGAGGGGAGTCCCCTGGGGAGCTGTTGGAGCGTGTAAGGTCCAAGCGACGCAGGATCAGCGTCAGAACAACGTTTATGGTAGGGTTCCCCGGGGAGACAGAAAAGATCTTCCAAGAGCTCTGTGATTTTGTCAGGGCTGCGCAATTTGACCATCTGGGGGCATTTGTATTCAGCGGGGAGGAAGGGACACCGGCGGCCCGGCTGGAAACGACAGTGGATCTTGCGGAGGCAGAGAGGAGGCTGGGTGAGCTATTGGGTATCCAGGCGGGGGTTTCAAAAAAAATAAACCAGCGGATAGTGGGAAATACCTTGTCTGTCCTCATCGAAGGCATGAGCCCCGAGACCGATCTGTTACTTACAGGGCGGACCGCGACAATGGCCCCCGAGGTGGACTCGCAGGTATTGATCAACAAAGGAGAAGGGGTGGCGGGAGATATGGTGCCGGTCCTGATTACGGAGGCCCATGCCTATGACCTGGTGGGGGAAATTGTTTGAGCAGGGGCTGGGCCAAATAGAGTTGTAAAATCAGAAGACCTGGATTATTATCTGGTGACTGCCCAGGGTAGGTCTCCGGAACCCCCTTAACTATGAGACACCAATCGAGATAAATGCCATCAGAGGTTACTTGGAATTTTGGATATTATGGATCCGTTCAGACTAATTTTGAGCAATAACCTGGAACATTTTGAGGGAATCAATACGGAATTGGAGAGGGCTCTCAGTTCCCGTGTGGGCCTTATTGAAGATATCGGGAGCCATAGTCTGTTGGGGCATGGCAAACGGCTACGCCCACTGCTTTTTGTTCTCTCCTGCCAACTTTGCGGATATGAGGGGGAGGACAGTTACCTTCTTTCCACCATTTTTGAGTTAATACATACGGCGTCACTTCTCCATGATGATGTCCTGGACAATGCAGATGTCAGACGGAAAAAACCCTCAGCCAATCATCTCTGGGGCAACCAAGCCGCCGTGCTGGAAGGGGATTTCCTGTGTCTAAAATCCTCCTCAATTGCACTTGGTACCAATAATCTGACGTTTTTGAAGAGAGTCATAGAGGCGACCACACAGATGACCGAAGGCCAGATTATGGAGTTAACTTATACACATAACTGGAATACCAGTCCGGACGAGTATATGGAGATCATTACATACAAGACCGCCGTTCTCTTATCTGTCGCCTGCGCGTGCGGGGCAATCCTCTCCGGGGCTGGACCGGAGGTGGAGGACTCGCTTTCAAGATTTGGACTGAACCTCGGGATCGCCTTTCAGCTCATAGACGACCTGCTGGATTACACCTCCTCACAAGAGGAGTTTGGGAAACCCGTGGGAAAGGATTTGAGAGAGGGCAAGATCACCCTGCCCTTAATATATACGGTGAAGGGGCTTCAACGTTCAGAGCGGGAAAGGTTAGAGAACCTGTTCAGGAATGGCCATGCGGGGCAAGAGGACTATGACGACCTGATAGCCCTGGTAATCAGCAAAGGTGGTATTGAAAAGATAAGAAACCGAGCAAAGTCCTATGTGGATAAGGCGGCCCTCTCCCTAAACTTCTTCCCAGATTCGGCCCCCAAGAAAAATTTGCTGGAGCTTAATCAGTATATCATCGAGAGGACCTATTGACACGTAATTCTCCTATTTCCCAAATGGACACACAGGGAAACGGCACTGTTCGCAGCTTAGACATAGACCGCCGTGGGCCATAACCGCGAGATCTCTCCTTGTTATGACCTCCCCTGCCAGGACCCGTGGCAGCACAAGATCCAGTATGGTGGCCTTATAAAAGAGGATACAGGCAGGCAAACCCAAGATCGGTATCCCGCCGATACGACCATATAAGAACATGGCCCCCGGGAGGACAGGGGTACCATAGACCACATCTTCAGCCCCGGCCTCGATAATGGCCATGCGAGTTACGTCATCCGGGTCGACACTCATGCCTCCAGCCACCATGATAAGCTCTGCTTTATTCTGAATCAACTCTTTGATTCCTTTGACAATTTTTTGATTCTCGTCAGGTGTGAACAAGGTCCATTTGAGCCTGCAACCAAAAAATTGGACCTTCTTTCTGATCAAAGGGGCAAATTTGTCCTCGACAAGGCCTGAGTAGACTTCATTCCCGGTGATGATCAGGCCGGTTGGGGGGGGTGAGAGCTGCTTTACGGAAAAGACCTTTTCTCCCGATTCAGCGACATTGAGTGCCGCATTGAGGAACTCCCTATCAATAACCAGGGGAATTGCCCTTGTGGCGGCTATGATTTCGCCTTTTTCCACGAGGGTGTTGGTGTGACGAGAGGAACAGGAGATATCGGGAACAAGATTCAGCTCCGTCAGGGCGTCTTTATTGACCTTCAAAAGGCCTCTGTGCCTTGACCTCAGGGCTATCTTCCCTTCTGAAGGGCGCGTGTCGAAGATGACGCCGGGACCGGCCAGTGCCTTGCCCAGCATGAGTGCGGCATCGTCCTCGTGGACTTCCCCGGGGCCGATTTGCAGCACAAATAGATGTTCTTTTCCCAGGCGTCTCAGGTGCGGCAGGTCTTCTTCTCTGACAATATGACCTTTGGTAAACGCCGGCCCCTTGAACTGGCCAGGTCTGATCTCCGTCATGTCATGGGCCAAGACCTTCCCTACGGCCTGGTCGATTGGAATGATAGTTGCCGAAGATTTGTATTTGTTCGCCATGGGTTCTCCTTCATGGTCCTGCACGTTCTTTTGAATGCTATCACCGGGGTCCCGAGTCAGGAATCCCTATATCCGAATTTGCAGCAAGTCGCCTCCCAGTATGAGCTCGCCTCTGTAGGTGCTGCGACATTGGGCTGCGATGTCTGTCCTCAGGCATTCGGGATAAAAATGGGTCAGCACCAATCGTTTCACCCCGGCCGAACTTGCCAGATGTCCGGCCTGAGACGGCGTCAGGTGACCATCCGCCTCCTCTCCATCCGGGAAGGAAGACTCCAAGATCAAGAGGTCTGAGCCTTTTGCCAGCTCTACGATTTCCTCGCAAAAAGCGGTATCTCCTGAATAGACAAGGCTTTTTCCTTTCCGACTCTCAACTCTGTAGGCAAGGCTGTTAGCGGTATGATTTGTAGGTCGGATAAGAATCTTGAAGTTGGGATACTCTCTTGGAGTCATCTCGTCAGGGTCAAGTTCCTGTATCTCCATGATCTCCGGAGGGAGTGAAATCCATCCAGGGTAGGCCATTTCTAACCGCTGGATGAATTCTTTTGTGCCGATGGGGCCTATAATGGCAAAGGGGCTCCTCCTACCAAAGACAGTGGGATTCTTGGTGGCGAAAAATAGATGGACCAGATCTGCTGTATGATCGGGGTGGAAATGGGTGATGAAAATCCGGCTGATCCGCTCATGGTTTAGGCCGGCTTTAGTCAACTGACGGAGAGTACCGGGGCCCATATCAAGAAGGATCAGATCGCCACACACCATCAGGGCCAAAGAAGGCGAGGCCCTGTAGCTCAGCGGCATCGCAGTACCAGAACCCAATATAATCAATTCCATTTCGAAACTCCAATTATCGGTATATAGCCCTAGATATTCCAACACCGTTGCGGGCTTCCATAGCCGAAAAGATCTTATATTTTTTATAAGCCTGACTAGTCAACCGTTAATTGAAGGCTTATCACCGACTGGAAGCCCATGCCCTGTTCACATGGCGCCACGGACATCTCCTCACGTCAGGTTTTTTTGCAATATGTAAAAAAACTTGACATCCTGTTAATTTGCTCTGTCATCATTTACTCGTCCCAAGAGGGACTCCGTAGATAAATCCGCTATCTGCGGGCAGGGATGCCAGACAGTGATTTGGCACAATGGTTGCAGGTCTGTTGTGGTCTTGGTGATGTGTTGGGTTGACCCATAATTTGTAGGTGTCCCGTTCATTTCCCAACAGCGGAAGTAACTTCTCAATAAGTCCGAGGGAAATAATCGGGTTTCTGGCGCAAGGGGGTCATAATCATGAAGGGGAGGGCTTTTTTGAAGAGCAGGAATTATTCAACAATAACAATAAATTATATCCACATAATTCTGGTGGGAAGAGGAGGGTATCAGTAAAGGAAAACTTCTTCCAAAATAATTGAATTTTATGTTAGTTTTTTCTTGACACCATTTGAAAATTGACTATAAAGACCATTTGTGACAAATTGCACAAGGTCTTGGTCCATCGGATGACACACAGGTGTCCAGGGTTCGGGTGATCCAAATGATCCGAGAGGAAAGTGAATAAATACAAGGAGGATATTGGATGTCAGATCTAATTGTACCACATGGCAAAGAAGAAAGGCTGATCCCGCTTTTGCTAGAGGGAGAGGAACTCAAGGCCGAGATCGAAAAGGCCAAAACACTCAAACAGCTCAAAATTACATCGAGAGAGGCCTCGGATCTTATTATGATGGGGATCGGCGCCTTTACGCCTTTGACCGGTTTTATGACTAAGGCCGATTGGCAGGGCGTTTGTGACAACTTCATGATGACGGACGGGAACTTCTGGCCCATCCCCATAACCGTTTCAACCGATGATGAGGAAGTCAAAGAAGGTGATGAAATTGCCTTAGTGGATGAAGAGACGGGAACAACCATTGCGACAATGCAGGTCTCTGAGAAGTACACCATTGACAAAGAGTATGAGTGCAAGGCCGTTTTTACCACCACTGATATGGAACACCCAGGGGTTGAGAAGGTGATGGCCCAGGGCAAATACAATCTTGCGGGCCCTGTCAAGGTCATCAGCGAAAGCTTTTACCCCGAAGAGTTCAAGGGCCTTTACCAGAGGCCTGCCGAGTCGAGGAAGATCTTTGATGACCTGGGATGGAGGCGGGTCGCTGCTTTACAGCTTCGAAATCCCATGCACCGGTCCCATGAATTCTTGGCCAAGATTGCCGTTGAGGTGATGGATGGGGTGTATATCCATCAGTTAGTGGGTAAACTGAAAGAGGGCGATATTCCGGGAGATACGCGCGTCAAGGCCATCGGGGCCCTTGTGGACAACTATTTTGTGGAAGGAACCGTGGTCCAGGGGGGATACCCCATGGAGATGAGGTATGCCGGGCCAAGAGAAGCCCTGCTTCACGCCACTTTCCGACAGAATTACGGATGTAGCCATATGATCATCGGCCGCGACCATGCAGGGGTTGGCGACTATTATGGCCCTTTTGATGCCCAAAAGATCTTCAACGAGATTCCCGAAGGGGCGCTTAAATGTGAGAACCTCAACATTGACTGGACATTTCATTGTTACAAGTGCGGCGGTATGGCCTCCATGAGGACCTGCCCACACGGTAAAGAGGATAGGCTCCTGCTGTCGGGAACCATGGTCAGGAAGACCTTGTCAGAAGGCGGTGAACTCCCTGCAGAATTCTCCCGGCCCGAGGTGGTTAAGATACTCCAGGATTACTACCAGGGGCTTGAAGAGAAGGTCGAGATAAAGCTCCACGGAGCAGCTACCGGCGAAGTCAATAAATAGCGACAAAAGCCACTTTTTACTCTTAAGGAAAGTGGCTTTTTCTTCAAATCCGCGGTGTATGAAGGTTGACAAGCTCGTAAAAAGTCAGAAATGACCCGTTTTCGTCATTCCCGCGTTCGCGGGAGTGACGGCCTTGGAGACTTTTTACGAGACCATCAAGGTTGAACCTTGTTTTGAGAAAGGAGGTGCAAAAAGACGAGTTTTCCAACCACCAAAACCAATGAGAACCTTAACTTGATAATCTAGGAGGTGTAATAATGCCAAGTTTTGTAATTACAGAAAAGTGCGATGGTTGCAAAGGGCAGGACAAGACTGCTTGCATGTACATCTGCCCCAATGACCTGATAGTGCTGGATATGGAAAAGATGAAGGCATACAACCGCGATCCCTCCATGTGCTGGGAGTGCCAGTGCTGTGTCAAGATCTGCCCCCAGCAGGCCATGGATGTCCGCGGTTATGCAGACTTTATTCCTTTGGGAGCAAGTTGTGTGCCGCTGCGTGGTTCTGAGGATATCATGTGGACGGTGAAGTTCCGCGACGGCAGTATCAAGCGGTTTAAGTTCCCCATCAGGACCACTGAAGAAGGTACGGCGGATCCATTGGGCGGATATGCGACTCACGATGATCTGAACAGCCAGGCCTTAGCAACCGAACCCGAATCCCTGGGGCTTGATGCAGTTCCCACAGTTTAAGAAGAAAGGAGGTATTATAGATATGGCAAATTTTGAAACAGTAGAAGTTAGCACAGACCTCCTGATTCTCGGTGGGGGATTTTCAGCATGTGGTGTTGCCACAGAGGCGGCTTACTGGGCCAAAAAAAACGGCCTCAAGGTGACCCTGGTTGATAAGGCGGCCTTAGATAGAAGTGGCGCCGTGGCCATGGGTCTTTCGGCAATCAACCAGTATGTAGGTGTCAGGGACGGTGAAAACACCTGCGAGGATTATGTACGTTATGTGCGTCAGGACCTGATGGGTGTCTCGAGAGAAGATCTGGTTTATAACATCGCCCGTCACGTGGACTCTACCGTGCATCTCTTTGAGAAATGGGGTCTCAAGATTTGGACCGACGAAGAAGGGAAGTATGTGCATGAGGGCCGCTGGCAGCTCATGATCAACGGCGAGTCTTACAAGATCCTTATTGCCGAGGCAGCCAAGAACGCCATTACCGAGGCCGGCGGAGAGATCTTTGAGAGGGTCTTTATCGTAGAGCCGCTCTTAGACGGCAACAAGTGCGTGGGCGCTGTAGGCTTCAGCACGCGTGAAGAGAAATTCTATGTGTTCAAGGCCAAGGCCACCGTCGCCACCATGG
>JADHXI010000159.1 GCA_016783065.1 Desulfobacteraceae bacterium
AAAACGAGGTCTCACTGGAGCCTTACATTGCCCTGTTAGCTATGAAGACTAGAAGACCAGTTAAGATGGCCTGGACAAGGGAGGAGGAATTTACAGGCTCCACAACGCGACATAGTTACTTCCTCGAGTATAAAACCGGGGTGAAAAAGGATGGCACATTAATGTCGCGGGAGGTAAGAATGATCTCAGACAATGGAGCTTACACACAACTGGGAGAGTCCCAGATAACCAAGGCTAGCATATTTGCCCCTGGCCCGTACAAGATACCCCATGTTAAAGTTGATGGCTACTTAGTATACACCAACAATACGGTAGGCGGTGCTATGCGAGGCTTTGGCGTCCCACAGGTTATGGCAGCCGTAGAGACCCATATGGATCATATAGCAGAAATCTTGGGGGTAGATCCCTTAGAATTAAGGCTTAGAAATGCCCTTGAATCCGGAGATCGGATCGCAACGGGACAGATCCTGCATAATGAACAGCTTAAGGTAACTCTATCAAAGGCATCAGAGGTTGCAGGTTGGGATAAACCGTACAAAAAAGAGACCAGTGTCCCTCATATTAAGAGAGGACGGGGTATTGCATGTATGTTCTATCCCATCGGCTTGACAGAAAAGCCTAACCCTAGCGCTGCCGTTGTTAAGGTGAATCCTGACGGCTCTGCGGTTGTCTTAGTAGGCTCTGCTGATATGGGCCAAGGTTCTGATACTGTTTTGTCTCAGATAGCGGCTGAAGAGTTGGGGATGCCCTTTGACAGTGTTGCAATCGTCTCAGGCGATACAAAGACTACACCCCACTGTAGCGGGAGCGTAGCTAGCAGGGTTACTTATGCAACAGGCAATGCCATTCGAAGAGCGGCAGACAAGGCAAAGAGAATGCTCTTTGAGATTGCTGCTGAAAAACTCTCTGTAAGTACTGAAGCCTTAAAGGCCGAAGATGGTTGGGTTTATGTGAAAAATACGCCTGAAAAACGTATCTCAATTGGTACACTTGCCTTCACGTCCTATCAGCTTGACGGTAAGCCTGTAGTTGCTACTGCCCACTTTAACCCGCCAAATACACCTTTAGACCCTGAGACAGGACAGGGCAATCCATTTCCAGCATATGTTAGTGCCACTCAAATCGCAGAGGTTGAGGTAGATATGAAAACTGGTTTGGCCAAGGTGTTAAGAATCATAGCGGCCCAGGACGTAGGTAAAGCCATAAACCCGGAGCTGGTTAGAGGGCAAATAACCGGAGGAATACTCATGGGGCTTGGACAGGCCCTCACCGAAGAGATAATCCTCAGGGAGGGATGCACCCTGAACCCTAACCTTACGGACTATCTAATTCCTACCGCTATGGATGCCCCGGAGATCGATGCGATTATAGTGGAAAGTGATGAACCCACAGGCCCCTTTGGAGCCAAGGGGCTTGGCGAAGCCACCAACATCGCCACAGCACCCGCCATCATAAATGCAATCCATGATGCCGTTGGAATTAGGATCAGAGAGCTTCCAGCAACTCCGGAGAAGATACTGTTAGCTCTAAGAAAAGCGGCTAAAAGAGATTAGCCTGATACATACCCTTGGACAGCCTAGAGTATAGGCATCGAAATCCTTGAAGGATATCTCAAACCACATCTTTTCTGAGGAGGAAACGAGGCGATGAGTATAAAGAATATCTCGATCATAGGTCTTGGGGCAATGGGAACCCCTATATCCAGCCTCCTATTAAAGGCAGGGTATTATGTGACAGGCTTTGACATCATTGAGAAACGGATGTCCAATTTAGTCCCGCTTGGTCTAACGCCTGTGAAGTTTCCTAAAGAAGCAGCAGATGGAGCGGATCTCATCATGTTATCTCTCCCAAACTGGGACATAGTCCGGGAGGTTGTGGAAGGCAAAGAAGGCATCTTGGCGGGTGCACCAAAGGGTAAGATTATTGTTGATACAAGCACTGTACCCCCGTGGGAAACCAAAGCCATGGCCGAGAGGCTTGCAAAAAAGGGGATCGATTGGATGGATGTTCCTATCTCAGGCTCTTCAGCCCAGGCCAGGGTTGGTAATATGGTTTTTATGGCTGGAGGTAAAAAGCCGGTCTTCAACAAGGTCAAGCCAGTGCTGGATAAAGTAGGTAAAAAAACAGTCTATGTGGGGAAGAATGGTGACGCCGCCATGCTGAAGCTTGTCGTTAACCAGACCCTCTTCCTCAATCAGGCTGCCGCTATTGAAGGGTTAGTGTTAGGTATCAAGGCTGGTCTCGAGCCTGATATTATGCTCGATGTCTTGATTTCTGGGGCTGCTGGAAGCGATTTGATTGCGGCCCGTGGTAAGGACATGCTTAGGGGTAATTTCAAAGCGAAAGGTCCTGTATGGCTGGCCGTCAAGGATCTTGGGCTTGCTCTGGAGAGTGCTAAGAAGCTGGGTGTTGTGCTACCTATCGCAGGGCTGTACCATCAGATTCTGCTCAAGGCTCATTATTGTGGTTGGGATCAAAGTGATGCAACGGTCGTCTTGAAAATCTACGAACAGTTGGCTGGGATCAAGAGAAAGGCCAAGAGATCGTCCTCACGGAAGAGAAAGAAATGATCACAGGGATTGTTCGAATTTTGAGGAATATACGGTTCTCTCCAGCAGTATGATTGTAATTGAGGAAAAGTGTTTTATTGACGTACAAGGGACTTTACCCTATACTACTCACACAAAAGGGAATTCTGTCACTGAAGAAAACAGCTGGTGACGGAAATGGGTTTTGAGACGATGTGGCTGCCTATCTTACTATAGGGATCCCAACGTGTCATAAGGCTACAAGAACAGAAGAAATATTTTAGAATTCGCGGCATCGAGACAGGAGGCAAGTTATTTATGTGGCCTCAAAAGCGTAATTATTACAAGAAAGCTGGTATCTGTAATGACTAAAGGAAATGTTGTGAGATTGGGTCTCGTTGGAATCGGGGCCTTTTCAGCTGCTATTGCCAATGGGGTAATGAAAAGCAACAAGGTTAAGCTGGCGACCTGCTTCACACGAACTCCGGAGAAACGGAAGGCATTCAGCGAAAGGTGTGGATGTGATCAGGAAGAGAGCTACGAAGCCCTCCTCAAGAGAGATGACATTGACGGGGTCCTTCTGATAACTCCAAATAATGTACATGCCGAACAAGCGGTGCTGGCAGCCCAGCATGGGAAGCATGTCTTCGTGGAAAAACCCATCGCCAATACCATCGCTGATGGGAAGAAGATGATCGAGGCATGTGAAAAGGCGGGTGTGGTTCTGATGACCGGACATTACATGCGCCGGTGGGGAGGATTCCGAAAGCTAAAAGACCTTATTGATAAAGGTGCAATTGGAAATCCTATCCAGGTTGAGGCCAACTTTTCCCACAATATTGGGTTTGCCTTAGCTCCAGAAACGTTTCGATGGCGTGGAGACGACTCCGGATGTCCTTCTGGCGCGCTCATGAGCATGGGTGTCCATTATGCCGATGCGCTCAACCATCTCTTTGGCCCGATCAAGACAGCCTTTTCCTATTTTAATAAGCTCTACATCCCGGCGCCTGTTGAAGACGTGACCACGACGATTTTCCAATTTGCGTCAGGTGTTTTAGGTTATCTGGGTGCCAACTATGCTTCACCAAAGGCCCACTGGATGTATATCTACGGCACAGAATCCAATCTGTTATGCACGGTCACTCTGCCGGAATTGCCCTTTGCGGACTACCTCCTCTGGCTGCCGCGGGTAGATCAGGATACCCGGGTGCAGATATTCCAAAAGGGGAAGACTGGATCGAGGGATATTCCCATAACCGAGGGAGACCCTATCTTGGAAGAAATTGACGAGTTTGCCGATTGCATCCGGACAGGAGCCCAGCCGGAGACCGACGGGCGAGGAGCCCTAGCTGCCCTTGCCTTGATTCGGGCGGCCATTGAATCGGCGCGCACAGGGAAACAGGCCAAGATAGAGGTCTAGCGAGGAACGGTATACCTTCTGATATGAATGTTCAGGTGTTCCAAATTTACAATAATTTTATATAATTTTAGAGAGGAGGATGAATCATGGTTAAAGACATTTCTTTTATCGGCAAACCTCATGAATATAGCGCTCGCAGGGTATTTTCTCAGAGCGGCGCTGACTGGCAGGAAAGGGTTAATTTTGACAAGTTGCGCAGGGATCGACTTGCTCGGGCCAAGGAGCAGATGGAAATCCACGATTTAGGTGCGCTGGTGGTCTATGATGGAGCCAACGTTCGTTATTTGACCTCATCTTTCCAGGGAAACTGGAAGTATAACATCTTCATCCGCTACGCGGTTCTTCCCAGGGGAGGAGAACCCATTCTTTTTGAGACCGCCGGCTCTGATCTTCAATGTGCCAAAATTGATCTTCCCTGGATGGAAGGCAGAATCCGTCCAGCCATTACCTGGAAGTGGTCTGAGGGAGCCCAGGACTGGATGGTTAACCGTATGGCCGATAGCGTGCTGGAGGTGCTCAAGGAACACAAGGTTGAGAAGGAACGGATTGGAATCGATTCTATAGACATGGCTTCACTAAACGCATTTCAGAGCAAAGGCCTTAATGTGGTTAATGCGTGGCCCGCCATGTCAGCTGCCCGCGTAGTGAAAACCCCGGATGAAATCGAACTGTTGAAGCAGACCGCTGCTATTGGTGATGCCTCTATGTATAAGGCCCGCTATGAATGGGCCAAACCAGGAATCACCGAGCGTGAACTGTCCGGAAAAATAATCGATTTCATGTATGCTAAAGGATGCGAAATTGTATACGAGGTCATAGTGGCTACCGGTGGGAACACCAATCCCTACCGACGCTGGCCTACTGACAAAATCATTCGCCAGGGAGATATGGTGATCATCGATAACAATACAGTAGGACCCTCCGGCTATTTTGTGGACTTCGTGCGTTGTTTTAAGGTGGAGGCTAAGCCTACACAGAAAGAGAAGGATCTCTACAAAGAGTGCTATGATTCCCTTCAAGCCGCGATCGAGATGATGAAGCCTGGCAACACGACTCGGGACGTCGCCGAAAAATTCAACGTTTACGACGATGACAAGTACGGAACCGTTACACTTCAGCAGTTCGCGCATTCCATTGGTCTGACCCTCTACGAGGGGATGTGGATTTCCAGGGCATACTCACTTGAGTACCCAGCAGAGATCAAACCCAATATGTATTTCGCTGTCGAAACCTTTGCGGGTCACCCTTTGCTTGAACAGACCGCCAGGCTGGAGACAGACCTAGTGATCACTGATACCGGCCACGAGTTATTCACAATTATGCCCTACGAGGAAAATTTCTTAACCTGATCCTTATTAATGGAGAGAACTTTTTGCGAGAGGATTGGCCCTGTTCAAATTAATCAATTCGCTTGGTCTCTGTTTGCGCCTATTTTGCAGCCTTTACCGTCTGGGCTATTTCCCTAAACTCTTCCTCTGTAAGCACCCGCTTCAGATCGTGGGATTTGAGCTTCACCTCCATGACGACATCCATGATTTCCTCTTCGCTGAGCTCTATATTCATCCTCTGGGCCCATATGATGACATTATCAAGCCCGCTCTTTTTGCCCATCACTATTTGCGGTTCTGCATGGCCCACAAAACCGGGACGCACCGGGAACAGTATGGTAGGTTCCTTCTCATATACATTCCTATACCAGGCAGTTGGGATCCCGGATTCAACGGTATAGGCATCGTCACCAATGAAGGGCCGGCTTCCCGGCACCTTGGACCCTGAGAGTTCCTGCACCAGCTTGGAGGTCTCATTCATCTTGCTGTAATCTATTCCCACATCGATCCCGTACATGGCCAAAAGGGCCAGCACGGTCTCCTCCATGGGGGTGTTGCCTGCCCGTTCCCCTATCCCGGTCACGGTAGTGTGGATTACCTCGCCACCGGCCAGTACCGCATTAATGGTGTTGGCCACACCCAGACCGAAGTCGGGGTGAAAGTGGATCTCAATGGGCTTTGTTATCCTCTCTTTGGCCTTCTTGGTAAAATAGGTGGCGGCCTGTGGAGAGAGAACACCAAAGGTGTCCACCAGGGTAAAGGCATCCATGTGACCTTCGGTGGCAACCCGGTCTACCAAATCCAGCAACCAGTTCATATCAGACCTGGTGGCATCGATGGTGAAAAAGACCGTATAGAGACCCTGTTCCTTGGCAAAGGCGGTGGCCTTGATGGAGAGGTCTATGGCCTTTTCCAGGGGCCATTTATAGGCTTTCTCTATCAGGTGGGTGCTGGAGGGTATCTCTATAACGATGCCCTTTACCCCGCAGTCGGCTGCACGTTTGACATCGTCCACCATGCACCTGGAGAAGCAGAAGATCTCAGAACTCAGGTTCCGCCTTGCTATCTCCCTTACAGCGGCCTCGTCATTGGGTGAGACCGCAGGCATGCCCGCCTCAATGCGCTGTACTCCCATCTCAGAGAGCTTCTCGGCAATCCGTATCTTATCGTCTTTGGTAAAGATGACCTTGGCCTGCTGCTCCCCGTCCCTGAGGGTAATGTCATGAACCCTCACCTGCTTGGGAGGGGAGAACTCCTTTACCACCTCCTCAATGTAATTCCAGGGGCTCACATGCCAGTTGGCCGTTTTCCATGGCTGGGTCTTTTTTGATTCTGCAGTTTCATCCATCTTGTATTTTCCTCCTTCTTAATATTATGAATCCGCTCCAATAGTCTTCTTTGCCATTACTTCAGAGAGACATGGAGAGCAACTCCGTGATATCCATGACCTTAATGGAATCTTCTTTTTCTAAGGATTTGACCGCATCATTGAGCGTTATGTTGCAAAAGGGACACGCAGTTAACAGTATCTCAGCGCCGGTATCGAGTGCTTGTTGAACCCGTTTCTCTGCTATTTCCTGGGAGGACACTAACCCCTTGGGCGGTTCTATCCACATCCTGCCACCACCCATACCGCAGCAGTCACTGTCTTCTTTAAAGCTTTCCATTTCCACAAAGGTAACACCAGGGATACGCTGTATAAGTTTCCTTGGTTCCTCAAACACCTCACTGTGTCTGCCCAAATAGCAAGGGTCGTGATAGGTGACCTTTTTCTCCACCTTTGAGGAGGCGTTTAATTTGCCTTCATCTATGAGTTCATTAAGAAATTGGGTATAGTGCTGAACCTTTATGCCGCTTTCCTTATTGGGATACTCCTGGGAAAAGCTGTAAAAGCTGTGAGGGTCGCCTGTGACAATATGTTTGATTCCGGCCTGCCCAAACATCTCCATATTGGCGTCTGAGAGATATTCAAAGAGGCCACTCTCACCCATTCTCCGGGCCTCATGTCCGCTGCAGGTTTCTTTCTCCAGGATGCCAAAATTAACGCCTGCCTGCTTCAGGATCTTGGTGAGATTTTTTGCGATCTTCTGACCCTGGGGATCGTAGGAAGAAGCACAACCCACAAAGTAAAGTACATCCACTTTATTGTCCTGCGAGGCGAATCTTATATCAAGGCCCTCGGCCCACTTTGTTCTCTCATGGGGAGGGTTACCCCAGGGGTTACCCCGGACATGCATATTTTTTAGAACACCTACCTGGTCAGGCATAGGGCCTAACATCTTTTCTACCAAAAGCAATTCCCTGGCCTTTTCAAAAATCTCAACAAGGGGCAAGGCCCTTGACACCTTTTTGCACATGGCGGTGCATTTTCCGCACGTTGTGCATGAATACACCAAATCTCGCAAGACTTCACTGAATTCATTCCATTTTAATCCATAGTAGATGGCGCGATTTATGCCAAAGGGCCCTTGCGTGACCCGGGTATCACAGACCGGACACACGGTGTTACAGAAATGGCACTTCTCACAGGTGATAAGGGCCTCGTTTAGGTATTTCTCTATGTCTTCTTCGAGTTGTTCTTCTTTCATCATACCTCTCCTTCAACGTTCCCACGATTAAGGATGTTATTGGGGTCAAATAGTTGTTTCATTTTTTTGATTATCCCGTAGCTGGCCTCTCCATATTTTTCCCGATAAAGGGGGACCCGGTGGGGGAGCCACCCCCAATCGCCGCCCACTCCGTCATATTTTAGCTGGAGCTCTTTCTCGAGGTTCCAGATTTCATCAACCACCTGTTTCATCTTTTCTGTAGACCAGCTGTAAGGAAAGGCGAACAGGCAGTGAAGGGAATCAGAGCCAACATGGCCGTATAGATAAGCCTCTGTCTCGCCAATTAGATCTTTCCTGCCCTCGGTAATATGACTTAATTCCGTCATCGCCTCTGACAGAAGAGGAAGGGCCGGATTGACCTCTATGGCCAGGTAGCCTTTCAGTCCCTTTTCTTGCCCCCAGCGCATGGCATTTTCCCGAACTCCCCAGACCTTCTCCCCGATTTCCTCATCTTCCAGAATAAATGATTCTGTCGCTCCTGCATTCTTGAAAAATTCAACAAGCTCATTCGCATCCCTTAAGGCATCCTGTTTGGTTCTACCCATTGATCTGGTGATGGCCATGGCACCTTCAGGGAAATCCAGCCCGGAGGCCTCGTAACCCACTTTACAGGCCTTCTCACCCACAAATTCTCCATCCATTGGAAGGGGTAGCTTTTTCTTGTACATCAATCCGATAGCGTGGCCTATCTCCTCGGTTGTTTTGAAAAAAGCAACTGCATCAGCCGTTTCCGGCATAGGGTAAAGGACCATCCTGATCTTTGTGATCACCCCTAATACCCCTTCAGCGCCTATGAAGATCCGCGCCAAATCCCATCCGGCTGAACGTCTTAAACACTTCGACCCTGTTTCTATGATCTCTCCTGTGGGCAGGACAACCTCAAGGCCCAAGATATTATTCACGGGCCTGCCAAAGATGTTATCTGTTAAATGCCCGAGGGTGTTCACACTCACCGCTCCCCCCACGCTGGAGCCAACCTGTGTTTGGATCTGAAGGAAATAGCCCAATCTCCCCAGCTCCTTTATCACATGGCCAGTTTTCACTCCGGCCCCGCACTCAAGCCACTGATAATCTTCATCGATCTCCAAGGAATTCAACCGCTCGGTACTCAGCGTTATGCCATGATGCTTGGGCTTTGTGCCAAAGATCAGAGAGGTGCCCGAGCCATAGGTCGTCACTGGAATCTTATGTTCATTGGCATATTTCAGCACCTCAGAAATCTCCTGGGCACTGGCAGGTTGAACCACAACATCTGGCAAATCCCCCTCTTCAACATCATACGGTAATGACGTATCAGCATAGTTTATCCTTTCAAACACATCCGTATACACATGATCCTCGCCAACAATGTTTTTTAGGGCATGAGTTAACTTCTCTGAATTTAGGCTCATTTTT
>JADHXI010000160.1 GCA_016783065.1 Desulfobacteraceae bacterium
TCTTACTCCTTTTCTTCTCTGAAAATTGCTCGTTGAACAAACAAACTTCATTATTTACCACAATATATTGTAAAAACATTGCTTACTTTTCTATATATGATGAAAAACGAATCCTAAGTGCGATGAGCGGGAATTGCTGCACCATTATACAGTTTATTTCTCATATACCATCCATCAAATCCGTTCATATCAAAATCTTTAACTGGAACTTTTGACCAATCTTTTTTTAGGTTAATAGTTGCGCAACCAGGCATGAGTGATCCAAGAGCAGCGGTAACCAATGATGCACCAGTTATTTTGACAAAGTCTCTTCTGCTATAGTCTTTAATCAGGCGGTCATTACTCATCACAGGATCACCTTTCTTATTTCGAAATATACTTCATCTTCTATGATGTGTGTATATATTCATCTTTATCAAGTTTGGTTCATTTGCCCCTATGCTTGCCTCTGCCGAATGTGACTTCTTCCCAGTTAGCGGGTGTACACAAGATTTTCGGCGCTCTGAATGTTTGGCTTCGTAACAGAGATCAATTGAGCATTTTTAATTTTTTAGTTTTACTTTCGCCCAATAAGCTACATGATCTGAGGCTATCCGATACTTACTTGGAACTAATCCTGCGTTTATTACTTCAAAAAATCTTTGATCAATAAAAATGTAATCAATCCGTCTAGCGGGCCATCCCTTAGAAGTCCCTAACTTATCAACCTCGATCATATCTTTTGTTTTAAAAGAGAAGCAAGTGTCAGTTAATTCCTCCTGAAAAAGGGGTCAAATCTTTGATTGACCTTTCTTTATAGTGAATCTAATATTTGCCCATAACGCTTTCTAAACTTATTGCTTGTCAACCTAGGAGGGGCGCTTTCTGGACGTCCCCCTCCCCGCTGGTTTTACCTCACTGACAGATCAAACAACTTACTGCCAGGAGGTGGATGGGCACAATTTGAGATGATTTTCCATAGATCTGACCTCTTTGGGGTGAGACTGGACTTTTTATCAGAAAAACTACACAATCATTTGAGCAAAAAATGAGTTGCTAGTCAAGAACTTATTTCGATTTTGTGGTTTTTTTTTGGAATGAGGAATGTTGACATATCTCAGTATCCCAAACAATCCGTGTCAACAAAATGTTGTGATACGCCTCACATATGTGGCTGCGGTTGAAGGTAAAAACCAAGACATTACTTTGACCACAACCTATAATTTTTTGGAGCATAACGGGAGAAATTACTGGATGTTTGGAGAAAATTCTAGGGGTTTGATTTGGTATTTGGGGATTTTGTCTTCTGGGCGCATATCATCCGATTGTCGTGGAAATTAACAGATGAAGAACGAAACAGAGGTGAAAATCAAAAAAAGTGCAACTTTTCAGACACCCAACAGGTGAAGGCTGCCAGATGTAAGCTTCTGTTTTTTCCAATAGATTCTGTAAGAACTATAATATAGGAACCCTCGCATCAGGGGTTTTGCCAGAATTGCAATACAATTGTTCGTTTTAAAGCCAGCATAAAAGTTCAGACTGGGATAACAAATCCTGAATGTGTGAGTGCCTTTTGAAACGGAGAAGATAACCCCTTCTCTAAAGCAAGGCAGAGGCATTTCTGACCCTGTCCTGCAAATTTCCATCAGGTTTTTGCTACTCCACACGCACTTCCACAGAGTCCAGCCAGTCAGCGGTTACAATGCCGTCGGGAGGGTCTATAGCAAAATAAAAGGTGTAAGTTCCCTAAAGGCAAAACCATATTGAGTACTTCAAAGCCGGAGAACTCAAATAGCGGGGTTTGGACACACAGGTTGATCCCGGGCCACTACCCGCTCGGATACACATACGTATACCAGTCAAGGGGCGGGTCAAAGGGTGTGTTTACTGCGATCCACCAGTCGGCATTCAGACCCGCATAGTCGCCGGGGTCGAGGCCGACGGTGACGGATACAGGGTCACCCTGTGAGACTGAAATGGGGGTGTCTTGACCATTGACCTTGATGTCTGGAGGTAGATATGCCGGCATCGGGAGTGGGGCGAACTGATTGTCCTTATCTGTCAAGTACAGATCATAATAAGGCGAATAGGTCAACACCTGGATTGTTTCACCGTCGGGAAGGAATTCGAGCAGGCGCATGTAGCCTTCGCCGCCCAGAGGACGATCCTGATAGTCGGCCAACATTTCGTGCACTGTATTTCCTCTTACACCCCAGCATACTTGCCGGGCACTCCCTGGTGTGATGTGGCCACTGAAGACAAAGGCCACGTTCTCGTGCTGGGCGAGCAGCTTTTCCCAGAGCTCCTGACCATCGTTTACACCTCCGGGAAGGTTGGCCAGGCCGTATATGTGCGGGTTATTATGTTGCCAGGGCTTGCCAACGTGGTCCAAGCGAGTGCCGTCGGAATATGTGTAAGCATGAGTCACGATTATTGCGGTGCGGTCGGCATGTTGTAAGAGTACTTGGTTAGCCCATGAGAGAACCCCATCCCTTGGGCCAAACTCCAACGCAAGGACGACATATCCCTTGCCGCCGGCTTCAAAAAGATGATAGCTGTTTTCCACCCTCTGCGGCTCATAGACGCCACCAAAAGTAGGCAGGCCAAGAAACCACGAGAAGGGAAAATAACTGTTCATCAGCGTCTCTCGAGTCAAACCATTCCCATAATAGTCATGGTTGCCAGGGGCGATGGCATAGGGGATTTCGGCAGCGTCAAGGGTGCTCATGGCCAGGCTGGCCTGTTCCCATTCGCCTGGGCTGTTTCCGTCGGTGACGTCGCCTTCGTGCAGGACAAAGGCGATGTTTCGGTCATCCTTATGGTCGGCGATCCATCGGGTCTGGCTCCTGAATATCTCAGGGTATGTTCTCGTATAGAATTGCGTATCAGGCAATACCACCAATGTCCAGGAGCCGTCAACGAAAGAGAGAGGCCTACTACCGGCGACGGCCATTGACCCCAAAGAAAGGACCAAGATCACTAAAGCTACACACATACTTTTCTTAGTAGATCTTATACTCAAACCGCTATTTCTCCAATTCTTTCCGTGCAGGCACAGCCGGGCTAAGTCTTAACATGAAGATACACCTTAAATAAGGTTCAATAGGAAATATCAAGACCCGTGGCTTTCCGTCCTCATCTCACGATGGGTTTGGCTTTCTATGGAAGAGGTTTTAAGCTCCCAACAGGGCAGACTATCCCCTATTAGGAGCTGAGCATATACATGAGGTGTTTTCTCATTGGGTAACCTCCTGGATAGAGGTTGAATCAATGGTGGGAATACCTGCAACTGATGAAATGACAAAAAACTCCTTCTGTCAAGGAAAATCGACTCCCGAAACTTCCTTGGAATCAGCGATTTGCCATAAAAGAAGGAAAGGGGCTTTTTCCGGTTTACGCTTGGCTGTTAATCGTCAGTGGTTAAGTCTTCCTACCGTGCGATTCTCCAAAAAACCGTTTATCTGTTTTTCCTGCTCTTTTGTCAGTTCATCAAATTTAAGCCCGCAACGTCTTTTTGTGATGCTAAAACTGTATGTAGGCAGGTCTTGGTGTGCAGAGAGATCGTAGGCAACCCGACACAATACGTTGCTGAGATAGAAGCCATTGGCCGAGACAAAAATATCCGCCGGTAATGGGGCGGCCTCCTCATTCATATTTGCCTCTTTCGCCCCCGAGCTGACAACAAACTTGCAGCCCAGACCGCCCAGGCTGATGTCCGTTATCGACCCCATCCTCCCGAGGTCCGGCAGGGCAACAAAGGTCTTTTCCCTGGGAATCAACCGAACGAATTCACGACGCTCAGCAGGGTTTTCCATTATGTACTCCTATTTAAATTTGTTTAGTTTGCTTGTAGGCACGGGAACGACGCAGACACTTATCTGCTTGTCGTTCCGGCCCTCCAACATCCTTTACAACTATCTTATCCAACCTCCACTATCGTTCACCATCACACCGTTTACAACAATCTCCAATCCCAGCTTTCCCATAAAAGAGACGGGCCAAGTCTGCTGTTAGTTGACATCTCCCTCTATCTCTTTAACGCCGCTCTTAAGTTTAGGTTTGTCGGATATTCTCTTTTCATCATTTCAATAACCTGCTCATATGTCGTTTCAGATAAAACAGCAGCAGACCCCTAAACTATTTAGTTTCTTATGTCCCCCTTCCCTTCGGAGACAACTGCCGGCCTCACTTTAAACGTCTTCAGCGATTTTTCTGAAGATGGCCTCAGCGCTTTCCAGATAGGCCTGATCGTTCATCCGGGTACCGATTTCTCTGTGGATCATTCCCCTCTCGTAAGGCATCTCCATCTCCTCTGCCATTTCCTCGCCACGCAACCACATCTTTTTTGCTGCCTTCGCACGTCCTTTGATCCACAGGTATCGCCCCTGTAACAACATGGCCTCAGGCAATCTTGCCTTAGCACCTTTACCGGCCCTTAACGCCAGTTTACAGGCACGTGCGGCCTTTCGCATCCAGTCCGCCTTGTTATCCCTCTCCTTCTCGGCGAACATCAGATAGACTTCGGAGAGATTATGCATGAGGTTTGTTAGTACGGTTGGGATTCGGTGTTCGGTGTTCTTCTGTTCGCTCTCCTCCAAAATCTCCAACGCCTTTTGCAGATCCTCCCCATAAAGATAACATTGGCCCAGCAGGGCCCCGATCTGTGAGCTGCCGATATAATCGGGGATTGATTCTGCGAGTTTCAAGGCCTTTTTGAGGAAAGGAAGGGCTTCTTCATACCTCCCCATACGCATATGCACCAGACCCTGAACATATAATCCGCGAGTCAGGATGGTGGCATCATCCCCTTCGTTTCCTAATCGTATCAATTCTTCGCTATATTTGCCGGATCTCTTTGTTTCCCCCCTCGAGATAAGGGGGAAAATGATTCCATACGTTACACATTCCGCCCATCCGCGCAGGTCGCCCGCTAACCGGTAGGCATCGGCACCACGTTGACCCTGGTCTATTGCCATGCCCCAATTCCCTTGAAGCTGCTCATAGAAGGCCATGCCGAAACAGGCCAGCCCGAGTGCTTCGGGGTTTTTCAGTTTCTCCGATTCCGACACCGACCGGCTATGATACCGACGCGCAAACGCAGGAAGCGAAAGAAAATCGCAGATGAATCCCATCCCTGTTGACACGGTGGCAATACCATAGGGATATTGGCTGCGCTCTGAGGCATTCAACCGCCGAAGTACAGTATACATGAACTTTTCAGGGTCAAGATACCCGTATATCCACGCTAAGGGCACATATATACGGTCTTCCTCTTCCACTTCAGGGCTGATGTTATCGGGGGCAGGTTTAGGGTGAACCCATTGCAGCATGTTGTGAAGAATATGCCGCCATATGGCGCCTGCAATCCCGAATCTCACCGGCCAGCGCGTCGTCTTCATCGGTTTTTCCAGAAGCTCTAAGGATCTGTGCAGGTATTCGAGCGCCGGCCGCATCTCGCCGCGTCGGTATAACGCCTCGCCGATCTTTCTCTCCAATGATACCCGTTGCAGGGGCTCCCAGTTGTCTCCAAATGCACGCTCATAGGCTGACAATGCCTGCTGATAGTGAACAAGCGCTTCAGCATCTGCTGCAATCTTTCCTGCCTGATCCCCCGCTTTCATGAGATACTGATGCGCCTTTTCCCACTCCTCTGCCTTTGCAAAATGATATGCTAGCAGCCCATAGAACTCTTCCAACCGGTCACGAAACATAGTCTCGATGGCGCGACCGACGTCTCCATGGAGTGATCGTCGTTTTCTCAATAATATACTTTCGTAAGTCGCCTGCTGTACTAACGCGTGTGTAAAAATGTATTCCAGTTCCGGGATATTTTTTTTCTCACGTATGATCTCTGTTGACTGAAGCGCCTCCAGGGCCTTGTCCAATCCTGATTCAAACGCTTCAATAGCACTGAGCACCCGGTAAAGAAACTTTCGCCCGATGACCGATGCCGATCTTAGCGCCCTTTTTGCTTCCTGATCCAAGCGATCGATCCGGGCAATGATAAGCCCCTGGACCGTGTCAGGGATAGTGGACGCCTCGATCTTCCCCGTGGCTTTCCACTGTCCGGTCTCAGGATCTATTTTTATGGCGCCATTATCAATGAATGAGCGAATAACTTCTTCAAGAAAGAATGGATTCCCTTCGGATTTCTCAATCACCGCTTCCCACCCCTGGATCGACGAATGCCCGGTCCTCAGCAGATTGCGCACAAGGTTCTGACTGTCCGAATTCCGCAAGGGAGCGAGACGGATCTCCTGGTACGCGTCTCGATATCTTTCATCGATCACTTGACGGAAACGGTCAGCTGCCGTATCGGGATCGGGTCTGTAAAGCCCTAATATTAATATCGGCCTTTTTTTAACCAACGGCATAATGTGTTCAAGCAAGGCTGCGGAGGACCCATCCATCCATTGAAGATCTTCGAAGATCAGCACAACAGGTTCTGACTTTGACAGCGCGTCAAAAAAACGATATGAGGCGAGAAAAATCTGGCGACCCATGGCGTCACCGTCCAGATATCTCGTGCGCTCGCCATACTCGGCTTTGGGTTCAAGGTTCATGAGACTTGCGATATACGGCAGGATCTCATCCGCCCCATTTCCAAACATGTGGATGATCTTGGTCTCAAGCTTTTCCCACGCCACTGTCTCATCATCCTCTTCAGTAATACCTGAACAGGCCCTGAAAATTTCAAGAAACGGCCAGTAGCTTATGGTCTGGCCGTATGACAGGGTGTTGCCCTGGAGCCATTCGACCTGCCCGAGTTTCTTATCTTTTTTTGCGTTACGGTAACTCTCCTCGATCAGGCGTGACTTTCCGATACCCGCTTCTCCTCTGACCGTTACGATGGAACCCTTTCCGCCAAGCAGCCTTTCCAAACAGTAATAAAGGACCGATAACTCAGCATCCCTCCCGATGATCGGCGACATCACCCTTTCCCGCGATACCCGCTTCACCGGTTGAAATTCGCTCTTAAGGCCCATCACCCGATACGGCTGAACCGGGTCCGCTTTCCCTTTTACCCTGACAGGGGCCATTTTTTCCAAGCTGAAGACGTCTTCCACCTGCCGGCAGGTGCTGTGCCCGATAACAATCTCACCTGGCATCGCAACATTCATCAGTCGCGCAGCCAGATTGACCGCGTCGCCCAAGACGCCATGGGTTCCCTTCTCCATCTTGACGTTACCCATCACCACAAGACCCGTGTTGATCCCGGTATGCATTGTAACGGGCTTTCCGATCATCTCCTCTATTTCCGGGCTTATGGAACTGACAAGGTCATTTATCTCCATTGCAGCCCTGACAGCCCTGATCGGATCATCCTCGTGGGTCTTTGGGGCGCCAAAAATCGCCATGATCGCGTCACCGATATACTTTTCGATGAACCCTTCGTAATTGGACACAATCTGAGCGACGTCACCAAAAATACGGCTCATAACCTCTTTGACGTCTTCGGGATCGAGCTTCTCGGACAGGGACGTAAACCCGGAAAGGTCGGAGAAAAGAACAGTTACATATTTTCGTTCTCCTTCTGTTTCCGGGACCCCTTCTTTTTCTACGGCCTGGGCCAGTTTCTTGCCGCATCCACCGCAGAACTTGTCGCCTGGAAGGTTCTCAAAGCTGCAGATACGGCAGATGACGGATAATTTGGCCCCGCACTCCCTGCAGAACTTTCTCCCCTCGGGATTCTCATCCTGGCATCTCGGACATTTCATCTGCAATGCCCTCCGGGTAAATATTTCTAAGGAAAACTGGGTTTACCCTAACGTTGCCTAAATATTTGGCCCGAAACCGCTTCGCTCGCTCTATATCAGGCCATCAAGTAACGTTTGCCCATTTTCAAGACCTTACCGTATGTTTAATTCAAAAATAGAAATCCTGGTCCTCAGGGCCAGGTCAGAGATAAATGGCTCTGCCTGACAGGGTTGATCTGGAGTATTGGAGTACTGGAGTACTGGAAAAACCATAAAAGGCAGTGAGTTTTTAGGAACTGGGTTTGTCTATTACCTCCATAGGTGATCAGGTAGCTCTTTCAACACTCCATCACTCCAGTACTCCTTGCGCCATTCAAATTGCAGTAGACTAAATCCCCTCCGGGGATAACCAAAGCCGGGTCCTCTGGGCCCGGATCTTTACTACGCTTTCGTCCTTGAAAACGGCCCAATCCCACATTCGGCGGGACTGACCCAATCTATAGCGTTTTGAACTCAAATTTTATGCAACGTTAGGGTTTAGAAAAATAATGGGATTTCAGACTCCTGACAAAACGAAAACGTTCTGCCAGGAGTGAAACAGGCAGATTTTGATGTGTATTTCCATGGTATCCGGCGATATCCTCGGGTGAATACCCACACCCCTTTATCTCACACCCGCAAATTTTATGCAAGGCTCTGAGTATTTTTCGGACCTCCCGAAAGCGCCTTTGAGGGAGGCGTGGCTGGTTCAAAAAAGAGAATTGTTGAAAAAAAATGAAAAAAAGTGGAATTTATTGACTTAAGTCAATGCAAATCTCTTTTTTACCCTTCATAATGGGGACAAGCTCAAACAAGAAATGGGGAACAACTGTCAAATCCGTAACCAAAAAACGAAAAAAGAGCAAGAAAGGAGAAAAGCAATGTTTTGTTTTCAATGTCAGGAGACAGCAAAGAATCAAGGATGTACCGTAAAAGGGGTCTGTGGAAAGCCGGAGGAGACCGCCAACCTTCAGGACCTGTTGATCTATGTCTTGAAGGGGGTTTCAGTTTACGGGGAAAAGGCAAATGAACTCGGTGTGTTGGACAGGAGATGGGGCAAATTTATTGCTGAAGCCCTCTTTTCAACCATCACGAATGTAAACTGGGATGATCAGAGATACATTTCTCTCATCAAAGAGGCCTTGAAGGTCCGGGAAGCGGTCAAAGACAAATTCTTAGCCGCCTACAAAGAGAAGAACGGGGCGGAGTTTTCAGGTGATTTGCATGATGCGGCAGTTTGGTTCTCGGATGATGAGACAGAATTTGGTGAGAAAGCGAAATCAGTCGGCATTCTTGCCACCGAGAATGAGGATGTCCGTTCCCTCAGGGAGCTGCTCACCATCGGGTTGAAAGGAGTAGCCGCCTATGCCGATCATGCGGCTATCTTAGGATTTGAAAAGGATGATATCTACCAGTTCATCATGGAGGCATTGGCCTCGACCACCAAGGATCTCTCTGTAGATGAGATGGTGGGCCTGGTCATGAAATGCGGAGAAA
>JADHXI010000161.1 GCA_016783065.1 Desulfobacteraceae bacterium
GTATTCCTGATTGTCCTGGTCCTTGCGATCATCTATTTGCGAACAATAGGACGACACTTGCTGGAGGCAAGGGCGTGAGGAAAATAAGGCTGTTCAAAAAACCCCTGTTTGTTTTGGGGGTCTTCCTGACGATGGGCTTCTCCCTGGCCCCTTTTTTGTGGTTTGTCTCATCCGCCTTTAAGACCCAGACACAGATAACCGCCATCCCGCCGCAATGGTGGCCTGCCTTTTCCATGGAGTTTTTTCGCTCTGCCATTGGCCACTATGGTATCCTCCACTACCTGATAAACTCGGTCATCGTTGCGGGTTCCACGACCCTGGTGACAATCTTTTTGGCCACCTTGGCGGGATATGCCCTGGCCCGGCTGCCTCGCAAGTGGGCTCAGTTCATACTGATGGGGATACTTGCTTGCGCCATGTTTCCACAGATCGCTATAGTTGGACCTATCTGGAGATTTCTACAAGTAGTGGGATGGCTCAACACCTATCAGGGACTCGTCCTCCCTTACGTGGCCCTTACACTTCCCCTGGCAATCTGGATCTTGACCCTGTTTTTCCGGGAAATGCCGGGAGAATTGGAAGCCGCCGCCCTGGTGGATGGCTGCACAAGGCTCAAGGCCCTGGTGCGCGTTATATTGCCCCTGTCTGCTCCGGGACTATTTACTGCCTCAATCCTTTGCTTTATCTATGCCTGGAATGAATTTTTCCTTGCCCTCCTCATAATGACCGATCCCCTGAGACAGACCATGCCTGTGGGGATCGCACTCTTTCAGGGAGAACATATCGTCCCTTGGGGAGAGATCGCTGCAGCCTCTTTCATCACAACAGCACCGCTTGTTGTTATGGTCCTGCTCTTCCAGAAGCGCATCGTCACGGGTCTCTCTGCCGGAGCCGTGAAGGGGTAGAATTTTTCAATTCCCCGCCTTTCCCCCAACACACCCTTCACAACCGCTCGTCCCACTCTGAAAACAAGGAAGCCCTGCCACCGGGCCGGATTCCATTGTGCTCCCCCCCTTGATGACCTGAATGATCATGAACTTGGGATCTGTAGAAATCCGCCGATAGAGTAAAACTCCCAGGCATGTCCCTAACAGAAGCCCCGTGCATACCACCATCACTTGTCCCACAACAGAAGGACGCAAAATGAATGAAGCCAAAAACCCTACTACGAGACCCACGATGGGGACCCCCACGAGTGCTGCAACATTCTTGAAAAGCGCCCCCCCTTCCCTTCTGATCCGTACATGGTCCCCCGGCTCCGCGCCGACGCTGTTTTGGGCATTGACACAGATGCTTGAGCTCTCCGAAGCCGAGTGGCACACATTCAGGTTGGAGGCCCCGATGATCCCTGCATTCTCAGGCCGAATCACCACTTCGGTCTCGTCCTTCCTGTCTGTTTTTGCTACAAATCCTTCATACTGCGGCATGTCTTCTCCTTGCCTCTACCCTCTCTCCCGTTGTCAAAGTCGTGATATAATATAACAATCATCCCGAAAAATCAAAAGGTCCATGGCCACACAACCATCTCATTCACACTTACGCTTTATGTGCGCTGCTGTTGTATTGGTTGTGACTGTTGGGCGGTGAAAAATATTCTCTCACTTACCCGCATAGCAAAGCTCGGACCATCCCCTTTTATGGGAAGTTTGATGGATTAATCAAAGAGTATATACAGGATGGGTCATGGAGGAGAGATGTCTGCATCCTCCAACCATAAGACGAAATCACTGAAACAGCTTGATTCGGAATTCTCGTTTGTTCTTGCAAAGTTGTTTTCAGTTGTGATATAGATATAAAGATAGCATGGTGGGTGTAGCTCAGTTGGTAGAGCACTGGGTTGTGGCCCCAGTTGTCGCGGGTTCAAATCCCGTCACTCACCCCATTGAAAAGGTATGAAAGCCAAGGATCTTCGGGTTCTTGGCTTTTTTTGACCTATAAATATAGGTATTTTCGTGCTTTTAGCTGTGGAAAGCCCTATCATATCAGGCTTTCGCAATTTCGCTATTTTCATTTTCATCCACTTGGTCAACAGTTTGGTCAACATTTGCCAAAAAGGCTTCAAATTGGTCAACGGCCTGCCGGGCGTCCTCTTCATCAATGGTATTGTATCGGTCAAACATCTCCCTGGTTGAATGCCCCGTTATTTCCATGACCACCGATTCAGCAACCCCGGCTTTTCTCATGTAGGTGTTGAATGTGTGGCCCATGATGTACTGGATTGGATGCGCGCGAAATCCCCAGTTGTGCTTGCCTGGGGCAGGCAGCCGGTATTGGGGCCGCCTTGGCGCTAAAAGCCGCTTGTGAAGTGGGCGCTGTGGACACGAAGCGTTTATGAAAGGCCCTTGTGGATGCTGGCGCCATTTTGGAGGCATAATCAAAAAATACCTGTCTCCCCAATCTTTATTGTATGAACCAAAACCCGGGAGTTGGGGTTGCTTATCTCAATGGATGTCTGCGAGAATCATCCTTGCTTTTCGATCTCGATTGAGGATAATATCAGCCATGCAATACACAGTGGCAGCAGGCCCTTATCGAACTTTAGATTAAGAATGTCATCAGAAATCAAATGAAATATTACATCTATTTTGATGCCTATGAGCATCCAAGGGGGGCAATTGACGAAGAAGAACTCGCCCAAAAATACAATGGTGATCTTGAGGACTTCTCAAGGGCCGTGTGCGATCCGACTTCGGATATCAAGACCAGACGTGCAACAGGGCATATAAGTGTCCTTACCTTTGATACCCGGGACGAGCTGAACGATTACCTTGCCTCCTTAGGTGACGAGATTGAAGGGTTTTATGGGGGCGAGGCAGAATCCCGGCCATACAATTTCTAAATTTAGAAGCGCTGGTATTCGATTTTGCTTAACCCGGGTTTATAAATCTTTTTTGTCAAATAGAGGAGCGCGTTGACCATGTCCGATTTACCCTACTTGAACTTGCGTAAGTTCCTTGATCAATTCCCATTGGGATTTCCACAAACACCTTCCGGTACTGAAATCGAGATACTGAAAAAACTCTTTACGGAAGAAGAGGCCGAGATGGCGGTCCTATTGACACCCATACCGGAAGAGACCTCACAAATTGCCAGGCGGACAGAACTGGACCAGGAGGTGTTGGAGGAGAAACTGGAATCAATGTCAAAACAAGGCCTTATCTTTCGGGTTCGAAGAGATGGCAGGACATCATATAGCGCAGCCCCCTTTATGATCGGCCTCTACGAGTATTCAGTGAAAAAGATGGATAAAGAGCTTGCCGGGCTTTGCAAAGAATACTACGAGACAGCCTATCTGGAGGAGATGGGGGCGAGCAATGTGCCCGGCTTTAAGGTTATTCCCATAGAGAAGAATGTTGCCGCAGATTTGGTACTCCTTCCATTTCACAAAATAAAAGAAGATATAAAGAGCGCGAGGAGTATTGCCGTCACCGAATGTGTGTGCCGCAAAGAAGCACATCTAACCGATGAGGGGTGCGATCATCCCTCGGAAACCTGCCTCAGCTTCGGTGTTGCCGCAGAATACTATATTGAGAACGGAACTGGAAGGGAGGTCACGGCTCAAGAGGCCATAGAAATCGTCGAAGAAGCGGATAGGTCGGGCCTGGTGCATGCCAGTGCAAATACCAAACACCTGTCAAACATCTGCAATTGCTGCCCGTGTTGCTGCGCCTCGATGAAGGGGATAACAAAGATGGGGCACGACAAGCACAAGTACATAAATGCGCTCTTTGAGGCCGTGGTTGACGAGGATGCGTGTAGTGGCTGTGAAGAATGCGTTGAACGCTGCCCTGTTGGGGCTATCTCGGTGGAAGATATGGCCAAGGTTGATAGGGGAAGATGTCTCGGATGCGGGTTATGTGCGAGTACTTGTCCTGGCGAGTCGATCACCTTGCACCTGAGGGAAGACAGGATGGAGCCGTTTGATCGGGTCCTCGACATGGGTATGGCCATCTTGGAAGGAAAAGCCAAGAACACCAACCAGAGTAACCGGGCAAATCAAACAAATTAAGGGAGTGACAGCTTGGGGGCAGAAACCGGGCTTGGAACAGAGGGGTCATTTTGAAAGGGGTTCAGTACCTTACAAAAGAAATTGGTAACTTCTCAATAAGTTCAGGCACCGTGGGGTTCAGCCGTTTCTTTCCGGCGCTCTCTAAACCTGTCGTCGTAGCGTGTCTGATATTTGGGGTTTTGCCAAGAGCATGGAGAAGCCAATAAGGGTTCAGGAGGAGAAAACCCCAAATATCAGCCACTGCGAAAGTGAGAAGTAAATCCACTTTGAGAGAGCGCCTTCAAGAAACACCCGAACCCCACTCCAGAACTCTGATTATTACTTCTACTCCCGGACTTATTGAGAAGTTACGACACAGCTAAACAAACCGTGTTGATTTTTTTCGGCAATATTCAATATTCAATAGTCAATATTCAATAGTCAACATTCAATTTCCGGTTTATCCGGGTTAGGGGTGATCGATCATGAACGTCGGTAGTTTTCTGGACATTGCGGAAGCCCGTTTCCCGCATAAACTGGCGGTCATCTCTGAAGACAAAAGGTATACCTTCAGGCAAGTCAAGGAACGTGTCCAAAGGCTAATGACCGGCCTGGCCAAACTGGGTGTAAAAAAGGGCGACCGTGTGGCCACCCTGATGTGGAACAGCTCCGAGATGATGGAAGTCAACCTGGCTGCTATTCGCTTGGGGGCAATCTTCACCCCGCTAAACTACCGGCTGAAGGGTCCTGAACTCTCCTTTGTCGTTGAAAACGCACGGCCAACGATACTTGTGACCGACGACACATGCCACGATTTGGCAGGTCAGGTGGTCACGGATGCCTTAGCCGCTGAGCGAATAGTTACCACATCCTCAAAATCCAGCAGCCACCTGAGGGCCTATGAAACCTTCGTGACAGAGAATGAACCCTACAAAGGATCTGTGGCCTGTAGTGCCGAAGATGCCTGTCAACTCCTTTACACCTCTGGGACGACAGCCAGGCCCAAAGGCATCATCTTGAGTCATGAAAACGTTATCTGGAACGCCTTTAACATGATCCATGCCCGTCGTGATAAGCCCGACGATGTTTCCCTCATTGTGGGCCCTTTGTTCCATGCTGCAGCCCTTAACAGCCATTATATCCCCCGTCTGGCTCTGGGGGCTACCATGATTATCATGGGAAAATTCGATCCGGGGCGGATGATGGATCTGGTGCAGGGCGAACAGGCCACTGTGGTCCCTGGGAATCCAACCCTTTTTATCATGCTGCTGGAGTACTGCTCTTCCAGGGAATTTGACACATCCTCTGTGACCACCCTTACTTCCGGGGCTGACAAGCTTCCGGATCATATTAAGAAGGCACTCATGGAACTATTTCCCCGCGCCGAAGGCGTCTTTGACATCTATGGCCTGACAGAATGCGGACCGTGTGTCACCTGTCTTGATGCCAGAGACTCTCTGAGAAAGACCGCCTGTGTGGGGCCGCCCCTACCTTTCGTGCAGGTGAAATTGCTTGACAATGATGGAGGTTTGATCGAGGGAGGTGAACTGGGGGAGGTGGTCGTACGGGGGGCTAATGTAATGAAGGGATATTATGGCCTGCCCGAGGACACTGCCAAGGTCACCAGGGATGGCTGGTTTTATTCAGGCGATCTGGCTCGGGCGGATGAGGAGGGGTTTCTCTACATAGTGGATAGGAAAAAAGACATGATAGTAACCGGCGGCGAGAATGTCTCGGCCAGGGAGGTGGAAGAGGTGCTTTTCTCCCACGGGGCCATTCTCAAAGTGGCGGTTTTTGGCTTGCCTGACCCAAAATGGGGAGAGAAGGTCGTGGCGGCAGTGGTCCTTCGCAGAGGCCACGAGGTCACCACCGAGCAACTGAAGGCGTTCTTCAGGGAACGGATAGCAGGGTACAAAGTACCCAAAAAGGTATTCTTCAGAGAACAATTCCCTGAAACCGGAGCGGGCAAGGTCCAGAAAAATCTACTCAGGAAAGACTATATGTCAATGGAGGACTGAAAAATCGGAAGCCCCATGGGGGAATCGGAATCAGAATCTGAGCACCTCGCCATCAAGGGGTATGAAGAGCCGGGCAGCCCCTATCCCTTCCCTTTCAGCCAATGCCCTGAGGTCAGTCCTTGAGACCGTCCCGTGGTCCAGGGCCTCCATGTGTGTGGCTACAACAATGGCGTTGGGTGCTGCCTGACAGAGGGCAATGGTCTGTTCCGCATCCATAACGATAGGATCGCTTTTGGGGAACCTTGCACCGCTGGAGTGGGTCAGGATGATGTCCGGCTGAGCGTCTGTCACCACCCGTTTCACTGCATCACACCAGATGGTATCGCCTGCCCAGTAAAGCGTAGGCTCGCTTTCGGCTTGAAGGACATATCCTGAAACATTTCCCATCTTTTCACCCAACGTACCCGTACCGTGTTTTCCCTGTGTACAGGTCACCTCTATGCCCTGCCATTCAACGGATGGGTCAACCGGGGCAACCGATTGAAAACCCTTTTTTTTGAGTCGCTCTTCATCTCCCGGCTGACAAAAGATTGGAATGTCTTTGGGGAGCATCTCCTCTGCCGCCGGGTCAAAATGGTCTATATGCAAATGGGAGAGAAGGACACCATCAATCCCCTCAACAACATCCTTGGCCGGGATCGGTAAATCAGAAATGGGATTACGAGATTTTCCGGCAAACGCATCAAATTCATGTTTCGGGGATAGCATAGGATCGGTAAGAACGACCTTCTCTGCGTAAGTAATCCGTAATGTTGCATTACGTACCTGTCGAATCTCCATATGTTCCTCCACTCTTCAACACCCCTACTCAAAATAATTCTTCACCTCAAAACCCTCCCTGCTGCAAAGCACATCCCGCTCCGCCTCCCGAAGATCCTGAGCGACCATTTCCGTCACCATTTCTTCAAACGAAGTCTTCGGTTCCCAACCCAGCTCTTTCTTTGCCTTGCTGGCGTCGCCCAACAGGGCACCCACCTCTGTGAGTCTGAAGTATCTGGGGTCAACCGCCACAATGCATTTCCCCGTCCTTGCGTCATACCCCTTTTCCTGAGCCTCTTTTCCCTCCCAACGGATATCAAACCCAAGTTCCTTTGCTGCGATGGTAACAAAGTCCCGAACAGAATGCTGCCTGCCTGTTGCGATCACGTAATCCTTGGGCACCTCCTGCTGAAGCATAAGCCACATCATCTCAACATAGTCGCGGGCATGGCCCCAGTCCCGTTTACCTTCCAAATTCCCCAGGTAAAGACAGTCCTGAAATCCGAGTTTGATACGTGCCAGACCGCGGGTGATTTTTCGGGTCACAAATGTCTCCCCCCGAATGGGTGACTCATGATTGAACAGGATGCCATTGCACGCAAAAATCCCGTATGCCTCTCTGTAGTTAACTGTAATCCAATAGGCATAGAGCTTTGCTACGGCATAAGGAGAGCGGGGATAAAAGGGAGTCTGTTCATTCTGCGGCACCTCCTGAACAAACCCATAAAGCTCAGAGGTAGATGCCTGGTAAAACTTGGTCCTCTCATCCAGCCCCAGGATACGGATCGCCTCCAGTATCCTCAGGGACCCCAGGGCATCGGCATTGGCCGTATATTCCGGGGTCTCGAACGATACCTGGACATGGCTCTGCGCCGCCAGGTTATAAATCTCAATGGGCTGAACCTGTTGGATGATGCGGATGAGATTCGTAGAATCAGTCAGATCGCCATAGTGAAGAATAAATTGTCTTCCTGCTTCGTGAGGGTCCTGGTAAAGGTGATCGATCCGATCTGTGTTGAAAAGAGAGGCCCTCCGCTTGATGCCATGGACCTCATATCCTTTCTTGAGAAGAAGCTCCCCCAGATAGGCCCCATCCTGTCCTGTAATCCCCGTAATCAACGCTTTTTTCATCCTTTCCTACTCCTCCTCTGTCCTCCTTGCCCCGTCATCTGCCTTCCGCCCTCTGACCTCTGTCTTCCGTCTTCCGCCCTCCCCCTCCACCATCATCCTGGCCACATCGCGCATCCTGTATTTGGCCCGCCAGCCCAACTTCCGGGCTGCCTTTCCAGAGTTTGCTCTGCTTATGAGAATGTCAGCGGGGCGTAGGAGCTTTTGGTTGACTTCCACATGATCCTTCCAGTCAAGTTCCAGACTCAAGAATACCGTGTGGACAAAATCCTCCAATCTATTCGTTTCGCCCGTGGCAATAACATAGTCATCAGGCGCCTCCTGCTGGAGCATGAGCCACATGGCTTCCACATATTCCGGAGCCCACCCCCAGTCTCGTTGGATATTGATATTTCCGAGTTCAAGCCTTTCGCTGCTTCCCCCTGCAATACGGCAGGCGGCATTGACGATTTTCCTTGTCACGAACCGCTCCGGCCTCAAAGGTGATTCATGGTTAAAGAGAAGACCCGAACAGGCAAAAAGGTTGTAGGCATCCCGGTAGTTGGCAACATGCCAGTAGGCCGCTGCCTTGGCAACGGCGTACGGGCTTCTGGGGTGAAATGGTGTGGACTCCTCTGCCGCATGTCCCTGAGTGTTACCAAAACACTCGCTCGAACCGGCGTTGTAGATCTTTACGGGTTGCTCCAGAAACCGGACAGCCTCCAGAAGGTTTAACGTGGCGATACTGATGCTCTCGAATGATTCAACAGGCTGATCAAAAGAAAGTCCCACCGAGGTCTGGCCCGCGAGGTTGTAGATTTCATCGGGATGAATCCTTTTTAGGACCTGAAGTACGCTACGAAAATCATTAAGGGCGACGGACTCCACCTCAACGCGCTCACGTACGCCTAACCGAATCAAATTCACAAACGCGGATATTTGAGCATCGCGGGAGGTTCCAAAGACCTCATACCCCTTTCCCAAAAGAAATTTGGCCAAATAGGCACCATCTTGACCGGAGATTCCAAAAATAAGTGCTGTTTTCGCCATAATACTCCCAATACGGGGTTTCGGCCGCAACCAAAACCCGGTGATCGGTAATCAGTGATCAGTAATCAGTATCCTGAAACTTGAAACTTGAAACCTGAAACTTGAAACCTGAAACTTGCGTCCAATCACCAATAATCAATGATCAGTAATCAGTATCCTGAAACTTGAAACTTG
>JADHXI010000162.1 GCA_016783065.1 Desulfobacteraceae bacterium
CTTGTTAAGGAATGGATGACTATCGTTTACCAACGGCTGTGATTTACACCCCCCTTACACAAAAAGGAAATGGATAGAAGGGCGCGATATTTTGGTGCCAAAGTGACAAAAATGTGGTAATATTTCCTACAATCCGCCGCCTGGAGGTGAAATGGGATTTTTATTGACAAAAGAATAGTTTTCAAGTTAAATTGTAAGATTCGACCTTTTAGAAAACGGGTAGACTATGTTTGAAGCCTTAACGGAAAAATTAGACGGGGTATTTAAGAAGGTCACCGGTCGGGGCAGACTGAGCGAGGCCAACATCCAGGAGGCCCTGAAGGAAGTACGTCTAGCCCTGTTGGAGGCGGATGTCAACTACAAAGTGGTCAAGGGACTTGTAGAGAACATACGCCAACGCGCCCTGGGGCAGGAAGTCCTTGAGAGTCTGACTCCGGGACAGCAGCTCATAAAGATAGTCAACGAGGAACTCACAAGGCTGATGGGTGAGGTCCAGCAAGGGTTACAACTGGCAGGAAAGGCACCCCATTCGGTGATGCTCGTGGGGCTGCAGGGCTCCGGGAAGACCACCACGGCAGCCAAGCTGGCCAGATATATCCGCAGCCAGGGGAGGCACCCTTATCTGGTCCCTGCGGATATTTACAGGCCTGCCGCCATTGATCAGCTAAAGAAACTGGGCGCCCAAATCAATGTGCCCTTTTACAGCACGGATCCAGATCAAAGGCCGGAAGAAATCTGCATGGATGCCCTGTCCAGGGCCGGGAGCGAAGGCGCGGATGTTTTGGTAATTGATACGGCCGGCCGACTGCACATCGATGAGCACATGATGGAAGAGCTTGTCCGGATCAAAGCAACGGTCAATCCGGCTGAGATCCTCCTGGTAGCCGATGCCATGACAGGCCAGGACGCGGTCAATATATCAAAGCATTTCAACGAGAGTCTGGATATCACCGGCGTCATCCTCTCCAAGATGGAAGGCGATGCAAGGGGCGGTGCGGCCTTGTCCATCAAGGCAGTAACCGAAAAACCCATCAAGTTTATCGGTGTGGGAGAGAAAGTGGACGCCCTGGAACCCTTCCACCCGGACAGAATGGCGTCTCAAATCCTCGGCATGGGAGATGTGCTGTCCCTCATCGAAAAGGCCCAGACAGAATTTGATGAAAAAGAAGCCCGACTGTTAGAGAAAAAACTCAAGAAAAATGAATTCGATCTGGAGGATTTTCAATCTCAGCTGAAACAAATAAAAAAGTTGGGGTCCTTTGAGCAGATTCTGGGGATGCTGCCGGGGATGGGAAACATCAAGAAACTGAAAAAGCTAAAGCCTGAAGAAAAGGACTTGGTCAAGGTGGAGGCGATCATAAACTCCATGACCAAAGAAGAGAGACGGAAATATAAGATCATAAACGGAAGCAGGAGACGAAGGATCGCAAAGGGCAGCGGGACGACGGTACAGGATGTGAACCGTCTTCTCAAAAACTTTGCTCAAACAAAAAAGATGATGGAGCAGTTTACAAAAAAGGGAAATTTAAACATACCCTCCCTTTTTGGATAACAGCTTGAACTTACTTGAAATTTTTATGTTCTGCAGGTTTATCACTCGCTGAGTTCAATTTCAAATGCGTGCGAGTTACTTCGGCGAACAGAAATAACACAGAGGGGAGATCAAAACAGATGGCAGTTAGGATTAGGTTAGCAAGGCTGGGGGCCAAGAAAAAACCGTTTTATCGTCTGGTGGCCGCTGATTCGGAAGCGCCGCGCAATGGGAAATTTCTCGAGATACTGGGCTATTATGACCCTATGAAAGACCCGGAAGAAATCAAGATTCACGAAGATAAAGTGAGGTACTGGCTTGAAAAAGGGGCGCTTGTCTCGGAGACTGCCAAGTCCATCTTAAAGAAGGAAGGATCGGTGAAATTCAATCTAGCAGCAAACTGAGATGTGGTGGTGGTGAAATCAAAGCCGGAGGTGAATCGAGATGAAGGAATTAATTAAATACATCGCCAAATCGCTTGTGGACGTGCCCGAAGAAGTCTTTGTCGCGGAAATAATGGGTGAGCACACCTCTGTTATTGAGCTGAAGGTAGCCAAGGAAGATCTGGGTAAGGTCATCGGCAAGCAGGGCCGAACAGCCAGGGCCATGAGAACAATTCTCAGCGCCGCCTCCACCAAGATAAACAAACGATCCGTTTTGGAAATCATCGAGTAGCCTTGACACAGGTTTCACCCGGCAAACTGCTCCTTGTGGGCAAGGTAACTAGGCCGCATGGGCTGGACGGTGTACTCAGGATCTCCTCCTATGCCGACTCAGAAAGGTCATTCCTGGATAGCGGCAGTGTGTTCCTAAGATCCGTCTCCGGTGAAATCCATGAATACCCGGTAAAGTCTGTAAGGCCTCACAAGAAAAATTTTTTGATGGAGCTGCAGGGGTTAACCTCAATTGACCGGGCAGAAGCGTATAGAGGGGCCGAAATCCTTATAAGGAGAAATAACCTTGTTTGTGAAGAGGGTGAATATTTTTGGTTCGAGCTGCTGGGCCTTCAGGTCTACTTAGATACAGGAGAGCATTTAGGTGTTATTTCTCAGATCATACCCACGGGCGGCAGCGATATCTATGTGGTCAGGGAGGGGACCAGGGAGATCTTGGTCCCTGCCACCTATGAAATCGTCCATGAGGTCGATCGCGAGAATGGGAAAATGATTATTTCAAAGATGGAGGGGCTCTTTGATTTGAATGAAGTTTGACGTCCTCACCATATTTCCTGAAATGTTCTCCTCCTACCTCAGGTTCGGGATACTGGGGCGGGCAATAGAAAAGGGATTGGTGGATGTAAGGGTCGTCAATATCCGCGATTTTGCCAGAGGAAGGCACAAGACCACCGATGACCGTCCTTATGGAGGGGGAGAGGGAATGGTCATGAAGGCAGGACCCATTCACCGAGCCCTTAAATCGGTTGAAAGGGTAAATGGCAAGACCCATGTTGCCCTTCTGAGTCCCCAGGGCAGAAGGCTTGATCAGTCCATTGCCTGGGAATTGTCAGGGTGGGATCAGCTTATTTTGGTTTGTGGTCGATATGAGGGGGTGGATGAGAGAGTAAGGTTGACCTGTATCGATAGTGAACTATCCATTGGTGATTATATTTTGAGCGGCGGGGAACTGGGGGCCATGGTCCTCATGGAGGTTATCAGCCGCCTGATACCGGGTGTCCTTGGCGGAGAGAGATCCAACCTTGAAGACTCCTTTGAAGAAGGGTTGCTGGAATACCCCCAGTATACCCGACCGGGGGTCTTCCAGGGAAAAGAGGTCCCCCCCTTACTCTTATCGGGGGATCACGAAAAAATCCGGCTCTGGCGCAGGACCGAGTCCTTGAAAAGAACGGTTGAGAGGAGACCAGACCTTCTTAAGAAGGCCAGGCTGACCCCCGAAGATAAGATGATCCTGGACAGTTTAAGAAAGAACCCTGAGGGGTCTTGAGATGGTAGCCGTTCACGGGTTCAAAGGTTCCAATGCGTCTTTATATCGGGCTGATTCATTACCCCGTCTACAACAAGAACCATGAAATAATAGCCTCAGCCATAACCCCTATGGATCTCCATGACATCGCTAGATCGGCAAAGACCTACGATGTCAAGAAGTTTTTTGTTGTCACGCCACTTGATGACCAGCAGGGACTGGCAGAGCAGGTCCGGCGGCACTGGACCAAAGGATACGGTGCCAGATATAACCGGCATCGAAAAGAGGCCATTGAACTCCTTTCGGTAGTCTCTTCCTTGAAGGGTGCCGTAGAAGAGATTGTGGAAATTGAGGGCATGCGTCCCCTTTTAATAGCAACCGATGCCTCAGAGCAGAGGGATCGCATGATCTCTTACGCGTCGGCAAGGGCCCTCCTTCTGGAAAATCGCGTTGTTATATTGCTATTTGGAACGGCCTGGGGACTGGAGAAGGCCGTTCTGAAAGAGGCGGATCATATACTGGCCCCCATTTTGGGCAAGAGAGGCTACAATCACCTATCTGTGAGGACAGCCGCCGCAATTATTCTGGATCGATTGGTTGGAGACTTTGAATAACCCACAGCTCGGACCCGGCGGATCCAGCTTTGATTATTCCCGGAGGGAAATGGTTTCCGGAAAGTTTGATGGTCTCGTAAAAAGTATATTTTCTCCCAAAGACGTCAAGAACGTCAAGGAAATATCTTTTAATATTAATAGGTTAACTTTGCGAGCTTTGCGCCTTTGCGTGAGATTTTGATTTTTTACGAATGCATCAAGTTTGATCATGCAAACTGTATGATAGAACCATCTGTCTTTAACTTGGGCCAGGGAACCAGGTTTTCCATGATGCAATAGAGGCGAGGAGAAAAATATGAATGTCATAGAAACACTTGAAAAGGAGCAGATGCGCTTTGACATCCCCAATTTTGGACCGGGTGACACGGTCAAAGTGCACGCCAGGATAATAGAGGGCGAGAAGGAGCGGATCCAGGTATTCCAGGGGGTTGTCATCAGGAAGAGGAAAGGGAATACCGGTGCCACCTTTACCGTTAGGAAAGTATCCTACGGCATTGGCGTTGAAAGAATTTTTCCCCTTCATTCCCCGATGATTGATAAGGTTGAAGTAGTATCAAGGGGCAGAGTGAGGAGGGCGCGGCTCTATTATCTTCGGAAACTGAGGGGAAAGGCCGCCCGTATCAAAGAGTTAAGAACATAGCGCCTCCCCGGGGCTACATCGTATTCCCAGGGTCTGCCAATTACCTTAACACAAGAGACACGAAAAGCCGGTGTGTCCACCCAAAAATCTCCCCCTTTTTCCTGAAAGCCTCAGCCCCTCTACACGCGATCCATTCTTCCATGAAGGGCTGGCCCGTAAGGCCGGCTATGATCCGGTTGCGGGGGTCGATGAGGCCGGACGCGGCCCGTTGGCGGGCCCGGTCGTGGCAGCAGCAGTGATTATCCCTCAAGGCACTGATTTGGCAGGGGTCAGGGATTCAAAACAAATGTCTGCCGGGGCCAGAGAAAAGGCCTTTTCTGAAATCTGTCGTCTCGCCCTGGCCGTGGGGATAGGGGTTGTTTCCCACCACACTATCGATGAACGCAATATCTTAAAGGCCTCCCTTGAGGCCATGAGGCGAGCGGTGTCGGTGTTGGACCCACAGCCGGAGTTCTTGCTGATAGACGGTATCCATATGATTCCTTCACCGGTTCCCCAGAGATGCCTCAAGAAGGGGGACCAGATCAGCCGAAGCATTTCGGCTGCCTCAGTGGTGGCCAAGGTATACCGTGACAGAATCATGTGTTCCTATCACCACATGTATCCGCTCTATGATTTTGAAAAAAATAAGGGGTATGGGACACGCCGGCATCTTGATGCCCTCAGGCAATACGGTGCCTCCCCGATCCATCGCAAGACCTTTAGAGGGGTGACTGGTTTTGACAAAGCAAAGACTTGAGCTGGGTGAGTTAGGTGAAAAGTTGGCCCTAAAGAAACTCAAGGCCTTGGGTTATAAGAAGATTACCCAGAACTACCGCTGCCCTCTAGGGGAGGTTGATCTAATCGCAAGGGATAACGACACCATGGTCTTTGTAGAAATAAAGACCAGGAGGGGTAAATCCCTTGGCTACGCCAAAGAGGCAGTGGATGCCAGAAAGAGACGGCAACTCTCAAAGGTGGCCCTGGCGTATATGAAGTCCAATGACTGTTACGGGGTCAAGGCAAGATTTGATGTGGTGGCCGTCAGCCTCGCAAAAGACAACCCCCGGATAGAAGTGATCAAAAACGCGTTTGATCTGGCGTATTAGTGGAACTGGTTATGAGGGACGTAAGCAAGACAAATTCACAAGTCCGCAATCGGAAATCGGCCTCCGGCCCGGAGGGGCCTACGCCCCGGAGGGAAATCGGAAATCGGAATTCCGGAACCCTCTATACCGTTTCAACACCCATTGGAAACCTTGAGGATATTACGTTAAGGGCCCTTAGGATTCTCAAGAGTGTTGACATGATTGCCGCCGAAAATGTGGCTCATACAAGGGGACTGTGTTCGCATTACGGCATAAAGTCGAGACTTACCAGCTACAACCAACACAACCGATACGCCAAAACTCCTGAGCTTATCAGGCGGCTCAAATCCGGTTCCGACATTGCCCTGGTAACGGATGCAGGAACGCCGGGTATTTCCGACCCTGGGGTCCACCTGATAAACAGGGCCCTCGACGATAAAATAAGGGTCACGCCAATCCCGGGGGCATCCGCCCTGGTCGCGGCACTTTCAGTCTCAGGTATGGCCACAGAGCAGTTTCTCTTTTTGGGGTTTTTGTCCAACAAGCAAGGTAGAAGAAAAAGAGAATTGAAAAAACTGACCTCCGAACCCCGGACCATGGTCTTCTTTGAGGCCCCCCACCGTGTCAGAGACATGTTGACCGATCTGAAAGATATACTGGGTGATCGGCAGATGGTAATGCTTAGAGAGATGACAAAGGTATTTGAAGAAGTCAAAAGGGGCCTTGTCAGCAATATCTTGAAGCATGTTGCTCCAAATAGTAAGATAAGAGGGGAATTTACCTTAGTAGTGGAGGGTCGTGGAAAAAAGGAAGAAATTGACGCCCTGAGTCAGGAAACACTTGTCAGAATAGACAATCTATTGGCAGAGAGAAAACTGAGCGTCAGGGACATAGCGGGTCTCATTGCCAGCGAGGCGGGCCTGCCTTACAGGCAAGTCTACAAAGCATGCCTTGTCAGAAAAGGCCCTTCTGAGGGAATTTGTTTGAATGGAACTGGTAAAGAAGTTTAAGATCGGAAACAATCTGGGGTTACATGCCCGGGCTGCGGCCAAGATAGTGGCGCTGGGCAATCAATTTGATTCACAGCTTTTCCTCAGGAAAGATGCCAAAGAGGCGGATGGCTCGAATATATTGTCCATCATTGCCCTGGAATGTCCCAAGGGCACAGAGATGGAGGCCCGGATGGTGGGTGAGGATGCGGAGAGTTTTATGCGAGAACTGAGTGAGTTGTTTGATCGCAGGTTCGGAGAAAATCGATGACCGAGCATGTTACGGGGCAAAGAAGACTGGAAGGCATTCCTGCTTCCCCCGGCATTATCATCGGCAAGGCGCATTTGGTGGACAAGTCGAGGGTCAAGATCCTTTACCAGTACCTTGTTGACGAAAAACAGCTCAGTAGGGAGGTCGAGAAATTCAAGGGGGCCCTGCACACTGAAGAAGAAAAGCTTTTGAAACTCAGGGATCAGATGCCGAAACAGGTGAAAGAGAATGCCTTTATCCTGGACAGCCACCTGATGATCCTTAAAGATAGCATGCTTGTTGGTTCCACGATCAAGAGGATCCTCAACGAGAAGATAAATGCCGAATGGGCCCTCAAGGAGTCTCTTGAGGAGATAAGAGATGTGTTCGAGCAGATCAATGACGAATACCTCAGGAGCCGGATTACGGACGTGGAGAACGTCACGGAGAGGATCCTTAGAAACCTTTCCGGAGGAACGGAACATGGCTTGAACGAGATCCGTGAACGCATGATCATTGTCGCCCATGATCTTTCGCCGGTGGATACCACCGAACTGAATATCAGTAAGGTCATGGGTTTCATAACGGACATAGGGGGGCGAACTTCTCATACGGCCATAATGGCTCAGGCCCTGGAAATCCCGGCGGTCGTGGGGCTCGAATCAGCCACCGGCTCTGTGCAGGAAGGGGATCTCCTGATAGT
Organism: Desulfobacteraceae bacterium; assembly: GCA_016783065.1. Lineage (GTDB taxonomy): Bacteria > Desulfobacterota > DSM-4660 > Desulfatiglandales > Desulfatiglandaceae > JABMQV01. The sequence goes on from JADHXI010000162.1 coordinate 7,715, forward strand.
AGACGGCAACACGGGTGAGGTGGTTATCAACCCTGATGATCGTGCCATCATTTTTTATCAGGAAAAGCAGCTTCAGCGCGAAAAGTATAAATCCGCCATCGCCCGAATAAGTCACCTTCCGGCGGAAACTCTCGACGGACATAAGGTGGCCGTCATGGCCAATATCGAATTCTTGGAGGAGGTCGCAGCGGCCAAGGACTATGGAGGGGAAGGGATTGGGCTTTACAGGACCGAGTTTCTGTATCTAAGAAGCAAGGGATTCCCGAACGAAGAGGAACTCTTCGAGGATTATCGTGAGGTTGCGGAAATCATCGGCCCGGCCCCCGTGATAATAAGGACCCTTGACCTGGGAGGGGACAATTTCGTTTCAGACCTTGAGATACCCAAAGAGATAAACCCTGCCCTTGGCCTCAGGGCCATACGGCTTTGTCTCAAAGAACCAGAGATCTTCAGGAGCCAACTGCGGGCCATCCTGAGGGCGAGTGCCTATGGAAAGGCCAAGCTCATGTTTCCTATGATTTCCGGCCTCCAGGAAGTCATTGATGCCAAGGAGATCTTGGGACAGGTAAAGGCAGAGTTGGATAGCCAGGGAGTGAAATATGACCCTGACATAGAGACAGGCATCATGATCGAGGTCCCGTCGGCCGTTGTCGTTGCTGATATCCTTGCCAAACATGTGGACTTCTTCAGTATCGGAACAAACGACCTTATCCAATATGCCCTTGCCATTGACAGGAGCAACGAACATGTGGCCAACATGTATCAACCCTTTCACCCTGCTATCCTCAAAATGATCAAACAGGTGGTCGATGCAGGGAAAAATGCGGGGATCCCTGTCTCACTTTGCGGTGAAATGGCTGGGGACCCACTCTGCGTACCTATCTTGCTTGGGCTGGGCATCGGGGAATTCAGCATGAATGCCAGGGTTATTCCTCTCATAAAGAAGCTCGTCCGATCCATCTCCCTCAAAGAGGCCCAAGAAGATTTTGAGACTGTGACCGGACTCAGTACGGCCAGGGAGGTGCGAGCATATATCCTGGAGCGGATGAAAAAATTGCTGCCCGAGTTGGACGAAAAGGGGTACCTGAATACCTGTTAAGAGGGCTTTCCCCTAGGAGGCTGTCCGAGAATGAGATAGTTTTTTCAAGATCAAGGAAGGCGGAAATTATAACCACAGGAATACATTAAAGTATTTCGAGGATTATAATTTGAGTTTGACGCAGAGATTGGGAAAAATAGCCATTCTCGGA
>JADHXI010000018.1 GCA_016783065.1 Desulfobacteraceae bacterium
TGAGGAAATGCTTCGAGAAGGGTACAGATAGCCAACAAATCCAATCTTTCCCGCACGGTGACTTTGTCACCGGAATTGCCCCCATTTTTTCGAGGACAAAGTCGAAGGCGGTGGTAGGCCTCATTGTCTTATCCAAGTTTGTCCCAGGCAGTTTTGTCAATCGGCTAAAGGCCATTTCCAGAGGACTGCAGGAATATCAACAACTCAAGATGCTGAAAAAACCGATAAAGATAAGCCATATGGTCACCCTTTCCATAGTTACCCTTCTCATTATATTTTCATCAGTATGGTTTGGATTCTATCTGTCGAGGGAAATAACCGTCCCCATTAAGGAACTCGCGGAGGGAACAAAGCGGATTGCCACAGGGGATTATGATTTTTCAATCGACTTGGCGGGGAAGGATGAAATTGGGGAACTGGTTAACTCTTTTAACAGGATGACCCTGGACCTCAAGACGGGCAAGGAGAAACTTGAGGAGACCAACCGGGAACTCATCGTGAGCAATCTGGAGCTGGAACAAAGACGGCTTTATATGGAGATTGTCCTTGCCAATGTGGCCGCCGGTGTGGTGTCCGCCGATGCCCAAGGGAAGATCCTTACGATCAACAAATCGGCTGAGAGGATGCTGGGCATAGCCGCAGAAATGACAATCGGAAAGAATTTCAGGGATGTCCTCTCCCCTGAGTACATCCAAATAATCGACGATTTTCTAGACGATGAAGGACTTTTCCGTAAGGGTTTCCTCAACAAACAGATAAAGTTATCTGTAAGAGACAAGAGATTGACTCTGCTCGTATCTCTGAACGTACTCCGTGACGACCGGAAAAACTACCTTGGCCTGGTTGCTGTCTTTGAGGACTTGAGTGAAATCGAAAAGGCACAGAGGATGGCGGCCTGGCGGGAGGTGGCCAGACGCATTGCCCACGAGGTCAAGAATCCTCTGACACCGATACAGCTCTCAGCCCAGCGGCTCAAGAAGAGATATGGGGAAGGGCTCATGGGGAAGGATGAAGAAGTCTTCCAGGAATGCACAGAGATGATCATAAGACAAGTAGCGGAACTGAAACGGCTTGTGAATGAATTTTCCAACTTCGCCCGTATGCCTGCTGTAAACCCTTCTCCAGAAGTTCTCAGTAAGATTATTGACGAGGCCTTGAGTCTTTACAGGGAGGCCCACAAGGGAGTAAAGATTACTTTCAAGGATTCGCAGGAGGTGCCCGTCCTTGATCTGGACAGGGAACAAATGAAGAGAGTGATGATCAACCTACTGGAAAATGCCATTGAGGCCATGAACGGAGAGGGAGAAGTCATGGTTAACCTCCGTTATGACAAGGTGCTTCAAATGGTGAAAATTGAGGTGGCAGACAACGGCAAGGGTGTAAGACCTGAAGACAAGATAAGGATGTTTGAACCTTATTTTTCTACGAAAAAGCAGGGGACTGGTCTGGGCCTTGCCATCGTAAGCAGCATCGTCACGGATCATAACGGATTTGTAAGGGTCAGGGATAACTACCCTAAAGGCACAAAAATCATCATAGAACTTCCTGCCAAGATATAAATCGTATAAACTGAGAGATTGGAAATTGAAGATCGGCAATTGATAGGGTTCGCGGCGAAGAAAACCTATTTTGGCAAACCTAATTGTGACTGTTTTGTGGAAGATTTAATTTTAACGGACCCAGGTGAGATCCATTGAGATGGTCAGGTTCTTTTACGATTTCTCTTGGACACTTATTCTTATCCTGTCTATTCCCCTCGTTGCCCTGTTAGGAAAGGGTCGGCTTTCGGAAAGGCTGGCGTTGATTTTCCCGGAGGGCTCCCTGGGAGAGGACAATATATGGATCCATGCGCTCTCAGTGGGAGAGGTGGTCTCGGCGATCTCCCTGGTGAAGGCCCTGAGGGAAAAATTCCCGGGGAAAGATATTGTTTTCTCCGTTACCACCTCAAAGGGCATGGCCATAGCGAAAGATGAGGTGGCGTCAAAGGTAAAGGCCCTGGTCACAATGCCCGTGGATGCGTGGTGGTGTGTTCGACGGATCGTAAACTATACCAAGCCCTCCCTCTTTGTCCTGGTTGAAACGGACATATGGCCGGGCCTGATCCATCATTTGAGCAAACGCGGGATAAAGGCTATTCTGGTGAACGGCCGGATTTCTCCGAGGACCTTTAGGTCCTATACGATGCTTCCCTCCCTTATCCGAAGGATGTTTCAGCCGCTGGAATTGTGCCTTATGCAGTCAGAACTGGACAGCGGGAGGCTATTGGAGATTGGAATAGAACCCGGGAAGGTGAAGACCGTAGGGAATATTAAGTTTGACAGGAATTGGGAACCCATGCGTCCGGCCGAGCAAAAAGACTGGATAAACCGACTTGGCATTGAACCTGGGACCCCGGTATGGGTGGCCGGAAGCACCCATTCAGGCGAGGAGAGGATTCTCCTGGAAGTCTTTCAGAGACTTCGAACGTCTTTTCCCGGCCTGCGTCTTATCCTTGCCCCAAGAAATATTGAGCGAACGGATGAGATCCGCAGGATTTCTCATGAAACGGGATTTGAGACCGTTTTACGGACAACCCCATTGAAGGACAGGGAACCCTATGACGTTCTGGTTCTTGACACTTTGGGCGAACTGGGGCGAATCTACGGGGTCAGTACGGTGAGTTTTGTCGGCGGCAGCCTTGTGCCGGTGGGGGGGCAAAACCTGCTTGAGCCCGCCAGCTTTGGGTGCCCCGTTCTCTTCGGTCCTTACACGCACAATTTTCTATCCATGTCCGAGTCATTGGCAGAGGCGGGGGGAGGCTTGCGGGTGGCGGACGGAGAGGAACTCTTTGTGAGCATGCAGATGCTTTTGTCAGACCCCGGAAAGAGAGAGAGTATGGGGAGACTCGCAGAGGGGTTTGTTCATACCAACGGTGGGGCCTTGGATCGGGTTCTGTCCTTCATAGCCGATAGCCTGTAGCTGTCAGCTGATGGTTTAAGAGGATATTCCCTATGCACAAGCCCGACTGGTCACGATTTCACCGAAAAAAATCCTTAGGGCCATGGTCCCTGCCAATGGCCTTTTTTTCTGTACTCTACGGGACAGGGGTAAGGCTCCGGCTATGGAGTTACAACCGGGGGCTTGTGGAGCGGAGAGCCCTCCCCGGCTTTGCCGTTAGCATAGGAAACATAACGACAGGCGGCACCGGAAAGACCCCTGCGGTGGCTATGCTGGCAAGTTGGGCCAGGACCGAAGGGCACAAGGTTGCTGTTCTCTCCAGAGGCTATGGCGGAACATACAAGAGCGAGGTCCTGGAGGTATCAGACGGCCACCACATCAAGTCTGATCCGGAGGAGACGGGTGATGAACCATACATGCTTGCAAAGAAGCTTACAGGGGTTCCGGTGGTCCTGTCCAAAAGGCGTTACCTGGCCGCCATGTATGCCCATGAAAAGTTTGGTACAGACCTGTTTGTTCTGGATGACGGGTTTCAGCACTTAGAGATCAGACCTGACTTGAACTTTGTCCTTATTGATGCTGCCAACCCCTTTGGGAATGGCCGTCTCCTCCCCTGGGGCCCTCTGAGGGAACCCGTGAATCAACTGGCCAGAGCGGATGCCTTCATTCTTACAAGGGTAAATGAACAGAGGGCCGGAGAAGAAGGTCTGAAGCTTTTGAAGGAGGGGTTTCCTTCGATCCCGGTCTTTTTTTCGGATCATAAGGCAGTTAAGATTGTCCTGCCCCATTCAAAGGAGACCCATAGCCCTGGGTCTCTGCAAGGAAAGAGGGTCTTGGCCTTTGCGGGGATCGCCCGGCCGGAGGCGTTCAAGAAGGCCCTATTAAGTTTGGGAGCGGACGTGATCCGGTTTAAGGGATTCAGAGATCATTATCCCTTTCGAAGGAATGAGATTATGTCGATGGTTCAAGAAGGGGAGGATCTGAGGACCGACTATATCCTTACAACCGAAAAGGACTGGGTGCGGATCACCGGTATTGCCCCGCTGTGTAAAGAATTGGGATATTTGTGTGTTGAATTCAGACTTATCACAGGTCAAGCTGATTTCTTAGGAATGATCACGAATGGCATCAAAGGGAAATAAATACCTTGACCCGATCGCATATGGAGCCCTTTATGGGCTTGTGGGACTTATCTCGTTGATTCCGTTTCATACGGGGCAATGGTTTGGCAGGACATTTGGGAGGGGTTTTGCCGGAATCCTTGGCGGCCGTATCAAGGTCTCATTAGACAATCTTCGCCATGTGTACGGGGATGAGAGGAGCGAGTTGGAGTTAAAGGAACTCAATGCCAGGGTACTGATGCATTTTGCTCAGATGATATTTGAGGCCCCCCATATCTTGAGATTGAAACATTCAAACCTCAAAAAATATGTGGTTTTTGAAAACAGTGAAAATTTTCTCTCGGCAATTAAAAAGGGGAAAGGCACCTTTATCCTGACCGGACATCTTGGGAATTGGGAACTAATGTCGGCTGCGGTCACTCTCCGATTTGCCGCCAAGGGTGCCGTGATTGCAAGGCCCATCGATTTCTTGCCCGCCGACCGACTGATGAGAAAACTACGCGCCAGATTTGGCAATGAGATCATACCCAAACAACGGGCGATGAGGAGGGTCCTGCAGGCCGCTAAAGAAAATATGGCCATCGGGTTTCTGATGGATCAAAATGTGGACTGGTACGAAGGGGTGTTTGTTCGATTCCTGGGAAGAACAGCCTGCACAAACAAAGGCATGGCGCTCCTGGCCTTAAGAACGGGGACGCCTGTCATCCCGATGTTTTCGGCAAGACAGGAAGACGGAAGGTATTGCATCACCTTTGGAAGAGAGGTGGCCTTGGTAAGGACGGGTGATAAGACCCGTGACCTGGAGGAAAACACACAGCTCTTTTCTGAGATTATTGAGACATATGTCAGGAAACATCCCGATCAGTGGTTCTGGTTTCATAGGCGCTGGAAAACAAAGCCTTACTGTCCACTCCCAGAAGGTTATTACCCAAACCGGACGAACGCGGAAATTGAAAATAAACTCAATTCGAGACTCATGGGACGATAAGACATGCCAAGGGTGAAGGGCCGTAGGCAGATTGACAAATCCTTGATCCATCGCATCCTTGTCCGCGCCACCAATTGGGTGGGAGATGGGGTCATGACCCTCCCGGCACTGGAAGCTGTGAGGAGGAATTTCCCATCAAGCTCCATCACGGTTTTGGCAAAGCCATGGGTCCTCTCCCTTTTTGAAGCCCATCCCGCGGTGGATCATGTCATGCCGTTTGAGAAAGGGGAAGGGGCCTTCACGGGCCTCGGTGAGATGCTCCGCATAATCAGATTGATCCGGAAAGAAAAATTTGACCTTGCCATCCTTTTCCAGAACGCCTTTGAGGCTGCCCTTCTGACCTGCCTGGGCGGGGTTAGGCTGAGACTGGGCTATAATACGGATAGTCGAGGACTCCTGCTGACACATGGTGTGATCAGGGATAATGAAGTCCTGAAGGTTCATCAGGTAGAATATTATCTGTCGATATTGAGGGCCATGGACTGGGAGGCCAAGGGCTCGGAACCATCTCTCCACGTGAGAGGAAAAAATCGGGAAGAGGCCATGGGTTTCCTTGCTTCCGAGGGAATCAGGGATGAGGAATACCTGATCGGTCTGGGACCTGGAGCCATTTTTGGAGGAAGCAAGCGGTGGCCTCCCGGTCGATTTGCTCGGATTGGAGAGTGGGCCGCCGAGAGGTGGGGCGCAAGAATCTTATTGTTTGGGAGCAGTAAAGAAAGGGAGATCTGCGAGGAAGTGGCCAGAGAAATGGGGCATACGCCGGTGAATTTTTGTGGCCGGACCTCGCTTGGAGAGGCAATGGGCCTGATCAACCTTTGTCAACTTTTTGTAACGAATGACTCAGGGCTCATGCATGTGAGTGCCGCGTTAGGGGTGCCAACGGTGGCAATATTTGGTTCAACCGACCCGAATGCCACCGGTCCTGGAGGGTTACGTACCATGGTTGTGAGGCATGACGTCGAGTGTGCGCCCTGCATGAAACCCGAATGCCCGACCCATCACCGGTGTATGCTATCCATTGAACCTGAGGTAGTCTGGGAGGCGATGGCGGCGTTAAAGGGGGAGACCGAGTGAAAAGACCGGCTGTTTTTATTGATAGAGATGGTACCATAAACGAGCAGATGGGATACATAAACCACATCAGCCGATTTGTTGTCCTTCCGGGGACGGCCGAGGCCCTACGGCTTCTGAATGAAACCGGTTTTCTGGCGATTATCGTGACCAACCAGTCCGGGGTTGCCAGGGGCTATTTTCCCATTGAGCTGGTTGATGAGGTGCACAACCACCTCAGGAACATGCTTGAAAAAGAAGATGTCATCATTGATGATATTCTTTTCTGCCCCCATTATCCAAAGGGAAAAGTGGAAGAACACGATCTCGATTGCAATTGCAGAAAACCCAGGCCGGGGTTGATTGAGAAGGCCTGCAGGAAGTTCGACATTGACATGGCACGGTCCTATGTTATCGGGGATCGTGTCAGTGATATTGAACTGGCTGAAACATGCCATCTCAAAGGCGTCCTGGTTAAAACAGGATACGGCAAAGGTGATCTCGAGTATGTGTTGCCCCATAGCCGGGTAAAACCATTTCACGTGGCAAAGGATTTGCTTGCTGCTGTCCGTTGGCTAGTCGAAGATGACACGGGAGGGAAAAACTGAAGACCTTGCCCAATGATTTTGACCGTCTGCAACATCAGCCGCCAAAAAACATCCTGATCATCAAATTGAGCGCCATCGGGGACGTGGTTCATTCGCTTTTATTCCTGGAGGCCCTCAGAAACGGTTTTCCGGGTGCGCGCATTGATTGGGTTGTCGAGGAGGATGCCTCCCGAATCATCGAGGGGCATCCGGGTATTGACCGGGTCATGGTCTCCCGGCGAAAGTCATGGGGAAGGGAGGTGCTGGGAGAAACAAAGGGTTCCTTTTCAGTCGTAAGAGAAATCAGCGTCTTTTTGAAAAACCTGAGGACACGAAAATATGATCTGGTCATCGACCTCCAGGGTTTGTTCAAGAGCGGTATTTTGACCGGGCTTTCCAGGGGCGTTCGGAAGATCGGGATGGGAGACGCCAGGGAAGGGGCATGGGCCTTCCTAAATGAGCGCCCGGTTCCGGTTGATTATAACCAGCACGCAGTTGACAGGTACTTGAAGGTGGCTGAATACCTGGGATGCGGCTCGGCGCCGGCAAAAGGTGCCATTCCCATCATCGGGTCTGAAAAGGAGGAGATTGATCAGGTACTGGGTGCCAGCGGCCTTGGGGAAGGCCCCCTGGTGGCGATTAACCCCATGGCCAAATGGAAGACAAAATTGTGGGAACCGGAACGTTTCGCTGCCGTGGCTGCCAAGATAAGGGATGAGTTCCACTGCGATGTCGTATTTACGGGAAGCGGACATGACAGGGAGGTCATAGAACGCGTCACACGTTTGATAAAAGGGGATATCTTGAATCTGGCCGGTCAGATCAGCCTAAAAGGTCTGGCATGTCTTTATGGCCGATGCAGGGCCCTTGTCAGTACGGATACCGGCCCCATGCACGTGGCTGCGGCCATGGGGTGCCCGGTGGTGGCCCTGTTCGGACCCACAGCACCGTGGCGGACCGGTCCCTATGGCAGAGGGCACAGGATCATCAGTACGGATCTTGACTGCAGCCCCTGTTTCAAAAGGAGGTGCCGTCACATGTCCTGTATGAAAGATATTTCCGTAGAGCAGGTTCTGGCGGGTGTCGGGGAGATCTTGGATAATGAAAATTATTGATTGAAAGGAGAAAAAAATGGCTATAAGCAAGGAACTCTTGGACATCTTGGCATGCCCGAAGTGCAAGGGTGATATCTATCTTACGGATGCAGGAGACGGCCTCATCTGCGATAACTGCAAACTCTTATACGAGATCAAGGATGATATCCCAATCATGCTCATAGATGAGGCCAAGCCCCTGAATACGTGAAGCCATAAAAATTCACACATAATTTCATGAAAGCATGCTATCTGGTTCAATAAAGGGCATCGTCCAGGCCGGCGTTGTTCTTTCCTGGCTTTGTAAATATTATCTTGTACTGATCTTCAAACCCATCAAAGCACTGGCGGCAATCGGTGTCCCTTTTCGCCTCAGAGGACTCAGGCATTTCTCCGGCTTTGGGAAACGGTTCAAGATGGACCTCAAATCCGGCCTCCCGGTACATCTCTATTGCCTCTGAAAGGCGGGGTTCGTTCGCTATAAACTGCCTGGTCCAGCCCTCTTGCCTTAGGAATTCGTCTCTTGATTCTTCCACGTCAACCGATTCCTTTTGCGCGAAAAAGGATAATAGTTTTTCCGGAAAGATGGAATAGGATTGGATCCTTTCGGTCATTTTCTGAGAGTCCGGGCAGATTCTCAGAGACGACCTGGTCCTGACCAAGGTCTGACTCATTGGGCATCAGTTTCTCGGAGTCTATCGGCAACCGTCGCCCCCGGTCTTCAAACATCTCTGTGACATAGTCCATCACATACTCATCAAGGGTAAGCAGAGTGTCATGATTTGAGAGATACCCTCCAAAGAGGCCGAACCAGGCCCCCAGTATTTGCCGGATATGGTGGTCTTCGGCCAAGGCATAGGTTTCCCCGCCGGAAAGGTCTCGGAGCGGGGATTTGGAGGAGGCCCCTTCTTCAATAGACCCGGCAAGGGGTGAATCCTGCCGTTTTAAACGTTCGAGCACCTCTTGTACACCGGTTAGGTTTTCTTCCAACTGATGGGCCAAATGGAGTGTGAGATGCCACTTGAGAGTATCCTCCTGAGACACGTCAACGTCACGGGTGTCTTGTCCTGTTTGGCGAAGCATTTGTCTGATCTCCCATGGGGTATCTTCTGAGAGGTTCTTTTCAGAGGTCGCGCTCAGGAACGTGGCGTAACCCCTGTCCTGGTTCTGGCTCATCCAGCGCTGGTACTCGGAAAGTAGCCTGACAAAATTTTCTTCGGGCCTTAGCTCCTCAGGGGGAAACCGGACCTTAACAACCGATTCGTCGGCCATTTCAGCACCCTGGATGGGCCCGTCCATAGACCAGGGACAATAGATGGTAAGGGGAGCAAAATGGGTAAGTATTCTCTCCAGATCCCCTTTGGTCAAATACGTATGAGGAAAAAGGGTCGCGGGCTTCTTGGTCAAACCGATAGCTAATCCTCCTGAAGTTCCGCTATGTTTTCGTAGTAGTCCAGTATCTTCGGATTGCTCAGGGCATCCCTGTTCAGGACCGGCTGGCCCTCAATGATTTTCTTGACTGCCAGTTCCACCTTCTTCATGTTCAACGTATAGGGGACCTCGGGTACGGAAATAATCTTGGCTGGGACATGCCGTGGCGAGGCATTGGCGCGTATGAGCTTTTTTATCTTTTGCTTGAGTTCATGGGTCAACTCCTGACCTTCGGCAGGCTTGACAAAAAGAATAACACGCACGTCACCTTTCCAGTCCTGTCCCACAACCAGGCTGTCATCGATCTCTTCCATCTGTTCCACCTGACGGTAGATCTCGGCGGTGCCGATCCTGACACCACCCGGGTTCAGGGTAGCATCGGAGCGTCCGTAGATAATGACCCCGCCCGTGTCTTCCCTTATTTCAATAAAGTCGCCATGTCGCCAGACGTTGGGATACACATCAAAATAGGCGGCGTGGTATTTCTTCTTGTCAGGGTCCTCCCAGAAATAGATCGGCATGGAAGGAAAAGGGGCGCTACAAACAAGTTCACCCTTTTGGTTGTACACGGGTTTTCCATCCTCATTGTAAGATTCCACCTTCATGGCCAGGCCTCTGCATTGCAATTCGCTTGCATAGACAGGACCCATAGGGTTCCCCAACGCAAAACATCCATTTAGGTCGGAACCACCGGAGATGGAGGCCAATTGGATATCCTCCTTGACCTCCTTGTAGACGAACTCAAATCCTTCAACAGAGAGAGGGGAGCCGGTTGAGGTAAGGGCCTTTAGGGAACTCAAATCATAGTCCCTGCCAGGTTTTATGCCTGTCCCCATAATGGCCGAGATATAACCCGCACTGGTACCAAATATCGTCATTTTTTCATCCTGTGCCAGCTTCCACAGGGCTCCCGGATCAGGGTGGAAAGGGTTTCCATCAAAGAGGATCAGGGTCGCCCCAACCCCCAAAGAACTTACCAGCCAGTTCCACATCATCCACCCGCAGGTTGTGAAATAAAAGATTTTATCCTCCCGTTTCACATCCGTATGGAGCATCAACTCTTTTAGGTGATGCACCAAGATCCCTCCAGCACTCTGCACCATACATTTGGGAAGGCCGGTTGTGCCTGAGGTGAACATGATATAGAGGGGGTGGTCAGCGGGGAGTTGTTCAAATTCGATTTCCAAGTTTGCATCAGGTGATTTGAAATCCTTGTAGTGTATGGCATTGGGGACCTGGCTAATATCCGGGTCTTTCTCTGTGTAAGGAATTACCACAACTTTTTCAATAGAAGGGATGTCCGCCAGCATATTGGAGACACGGTTGATGGAATCCAGGTTTTTTCCCTTGAAGGAATACCCATTGGCAGTAAAGAGGATCTTGGGTTTGATCTGCCCGAAACGGTCAAGTACCCCTTTGATTCCAAAATCAGGAGAACATGACGACCAGATACCACCCATGCTGGTGGTGGCAAGCATGGCAATGATGGCCTCCGGCATGTTTGGCACAAATCCGCCCACACGGTCCCCTGGTTTAACGCCCGCCTCTTTAAGAGATCTGGCAACACGGGCCACTTCATCATAAAGCTCTGCATAGGTCATTTTGATTGAATCCTGAGCTTCCCCCTTAAAGATGAGGGCTACCTGATCATCTCTGTATCGAAGAAGATTTTCTGCAAAATTGAGCCTAGCACCGGGAAACCAGGTTGCCCCTGGCATCTTGTTGAGGTCATCCACCACCTGATCATACGGTTGTGAGGCGATGACTCCTCCGAAATCCCACATGGTGGCCCAAAAATCGGGAATATTTTCAATGGACCACTCATATAGAGGGCCATATTCGGTGAAGTTTTTGCCGGTCCTCTCATTGATAAACTGAATGAATCGGTACATATTGGTGTTTTTTATGCGCTCTTCTGAAGGCGTCCACAATAGCTCTGCCATGACTAGGTCCCTCCATTCTTATGAGGTTTCACAGTATGTTTGCCGAAACTGGTCTAGAACTCAAAGTGATTCCTTTACCACTAATGATCTCTTTTTTCAAAAAAATAATAGCACGATAGGGTGAAAATTAAATTGAGGGATCCATACCTTTGGTGGATAACGGGGCGGGGGCAAAGATCGGACAGGCGTGAAGGCAGTGGCACGAAAAAACGAGCCCTTATTGGCTTCTCCATGTTTTTATCAAAACTCCAAATATCAACCACGCTACGACGACCGGTTTAGAGAGCGCCTTCAAGAAACAACTGAACCTCACGATGCCCGAGATTATTGAAAACTTACGGTCAAGGCGGTCAAGTCGTCGGGGATTTTAGACATTTGCTTTCGTCTTGACTATGGGTTTCAATTGGACTAGAAAAACATGCTAACTTATTCACGGCACATTACCACGACCAACCTTTCACGATAACGGATCTGGCAGAAATATGGACAACGTGAGTTTACTTATCCAAGAAAGGATCAATAAAGCAGAAAAATTGAAGGCCATGGGAATCAATCCCTACCCTTCGGGATATGGTCCCGACATGACAATCTCAGAGGCCATTGGTCGATTTGATCATATGGAAGGAGAGACCCTGGAGAAGGCGAGCGGTTCTTATGGTTTTGCCGGCAGGATAATCTCCCGTCGCGACTTCGGAAAGGCCTCATTCATTCATATCAAGGATAGGACTGGGCGCATTCAGGCCTATATCAGAAAAGACAAGGTGAACGATGAGGAATTCAAGATCTTCAAGCTGATGGACATCGGCGACCATATCGCCATAAAGGGCCCTTTTTTCCGCACCAGAACCGGCGAACTGACCATCCTGGCAGAAAAACTCATTTTTCTCGGCAAATCCCTGAGACCATTGCCCGAGAAATGGCACGGGCTCACGGACGTGGAGACGCGATACCGTCAGCGCTACCTGGACCTGATCATGAATGATCACGTCAAAGAGGTCTTTGTGCTGAGGAGTAAGATTATACAGTCCATCAGGGAATTTTTTGTCCATAAGGATTTTCTCGAAGTCGAGACTCCCATGATGCAGCCCATACCAGGGGGCGCGACCGCCAGGCCTTTCAAAACCTTTCATAATGCCTTGGGAATGGACCTCTATCTGAGGGTTGCCCCCGAACTTTACCTAAAGCGGCTTGTGGTGGGAGGATTTGAAAGGGTCTTTGAAATAAATCGCAATTTCAGGAATGAGGGTATATCCATAAAGCATAACCCGGAATTCACCATGCTGGAATTCTATATGGCCTATGCCACCTATGAGGATTTGATGACCCTCACCGAAGCGCTATTCGCTCATCTCCTAAAGGATATTATTGGTCTCCTGACCATTGAATACCAGGGTAAGGTCATCGATTTTGAGGCCCCTTGGCCCAGGATCTCCCTGTTCGATGCCCTAAAGGATATGGGGGGTATCCATGAAAAGGCATTCCAAAGCAGGGAGTACGCCGCGGAGGTGGCGATGGAATCCCAGGTCAATCTATCGCCAAAGGACGGCCATGGGACAATACTTACAAAGCTCTTTGACCATCTGGTTGAACCTCAATTAATCCAGCCTACCTTTATCATCGAATACCCGACCGAGGTATCACCCCTTTCCCGTCGAAACGATCAAAATCCGGATCTCACCGATCGTTTCGAGCTTTTTATCGGGGGCCAGGAGATAGCAAACGCGTTCACTGAGTTGAATGATCCCATAGATCAAAGGGCGAGATTCCAGAGCCAGGTTGCCCTTCGAGAGGCAGGGGACCATGAAGCCCTCTTTATGGACGAAGATTTTTTGAGAGCGCTGGAGTATGGGATGCCCCCTACCGCAGGAGAAGGTATAGGGATTGACAGGGTCGTGATGCTGTTGAGCGATTCCCCTTCCATCAGGGACGTCATCCTCTTTCCGCACATGAGGTCGTTAGAGACCGATTCAAGGGAGGGAGGCCCCGAGGAAAATGAAGAAAAATAGGTTTCTGTCCGACAGGATGTACCTGAGACTTGATTTTTTCTGCAATAGAATACGACGGGGACAGGGATCTGAATCTGGGGACTGGAGCGCGTCTGCGCATGTTTGAGCTGTTCCTATCATTGAGATACCTGAAGGCCAAGAGAAAACAGACATTCATATCTGTGATCACGGTGATTTCGGTCCTTGGAGTCATGGTAGGTGTTATGGCCCTTGTAGTGGTCCTCTCGGTAATGAACGGCTTTCGGGCCGACTTGATGTCTAAGATACTGGGGGTCAATTCGCATATCCTGGTACTGAGGTATGGAGGAGCCTTTGGCGATTATAAAAAGATAGCTGAAAGGGTGGACAAATTAGATGGCGTGGTGGCCTCAACTCCTTTCATATATGCGCAGGTTATGGCAAATAACTCGGGGAATGTCTCGGGGGCGCTTTTGAGAGGGGTTGACCCAAAAAATGCCGCCAGGGTGGTGAGTTTTGAAGAGATGATAAAAGAGGGTTCTCTGGCCTCCCTTGAGGAAGACGCAGGAGGCTCTTCGCCGATTGTCGTTGGCCGTGAACTTTCAAGACAGATAGGGATTGGGCCCGGGGATATTGTGACCTTGCTTTCCCCTGAGGGAAAGCTGACACCCCTGGGGAGATCGCCAAACACCAAGAGGTTTAGGGTTACCGGGATATTTGATTCCGGAATGTATGAATATGATGCCTCTATGGTCTTTGTCTCCCTCAAAGAGGCCCAGGATTTCCTGGCCATGGGAGACCGAGTGACAGGTCTGGAAGTCAGGGTAGACGATATATACGAATCAGACAAGATCGCCAAACAGATTCAGGCAGATCTGGGCTATCCATACTGGACCAAGGACTGGAAGGTTATGAACAGGAGCCTCTTTTCCGCCCTCAAGCTGGAAAAGGTCACCATGTTTGTCATCTTGACTATGATTGTGCTGGTGGGGGCCTTGAATATTATCAGCACCCTGGTCATGGTGGTAATGGAAAAGACAAGGGACATCGCCATCCTGAGGGCCATGGGCGCCTCGGCCAAGAGCATCATGTCGGTTTTCATGCTTCAGGGTTTGTTGGTGGGTCTGATAGGAACAATGGCAGGGCTTGCGTCGGGATTAGGGATTTGTCACCTGCTTGGAAAATACAAATTTATCAGCCTGCCGGCGGATGTCTACTATATTTCAACGCTCCCGGTACGGGTCGAATTTGTAGATGTATGGCTCGTTGCCTTGGCAGCAGTGTTCATTTCCTTTGTTGCAACCTTATATCCCGCCTGGTACGGATCGAGGTTGGACCCGGTGGAGGCAATAAGGTATGAGTGAAAATAGCCCGGAAGAGATGCTGCGCCTCGAAGATGTCCACAAATCTTTTGCTCACCACGGGAGCTTTATTGAGGTGTTAAAGGGGGTCGATCTGGTCATGAACCCCGGTGACACGTTGGCCATCATGGGAGCGTCAGGTGTTGGAAAATCCACGTTGCTCAATATTATGGGAAGCCTGGAGCCTCCCACACAGGGTACTGTCAGATTCGGAGGCCAGGAGCTTTACGGGATGACCGAGACCAGCCTAACCCGTTTCAGGAACAGGGAGATAGGCTTTGTCTTTCAGTTCCATCACCTTCTCCCCGAATTTAACGCGTTGGAAAATACCATGATGCCTGCCTTGATTGCACGCTACCCCAGAAGCAAGGCCGTTGAGATGGCAAAGGAAGTCTTGGTGAAAGTGGGGCTTGAGATGCGTATGACACACCGTGCAGGGGAGCTTTCAGGCGGAGAACAGCAGAGGGTGGCCATTGCCCGCTCAATCGTCATGAAGCCCAGATTGATTTTGGCAGACGAACCTACAGGGAATCTTGATTGGTCGACGGGCGAAGGTGTTGCGGATCTGCTTCTCTGGTTCAACAGGGAGGAAGGGGTGGCCATGGTCATCGCTACCCACAACCACAGGCTGGCAGAAAAGATGTCCAAACAGATGGAGATATCGGTTGGAAAACTCCGGCAGAGATAACATTAGGGACAACATTTGTTCGAACTACACCCTGAATAGATCGCGTTGGACCTTTCTGTTGGTAGCCTTGTTTGTGGGTGTATTGGGATTCCTGACACCAAGGGGGTTGATGGCTGAAGAAAAGGGAAAGGTGGCGGTATTGCCCTTTAGGGTCCATGCCTCCAAGGTCCTGGATCATCTTCGAACCGGTTTGCAAGAAATGCTGACCCTCCGCTTGGGGAAACTGGGTTTTGAAACGATCAGCCCGAAGGTCATCAACAAGCATCCCGGGGCATTCCTGCCTGTCCCTGAAATAGAGGATCTCTTGAGATTGGGAAAAGAGCTTGAAACAGACTGGGTAATTTCTGGAAGCCTGACCCAGATCGGAGATAAGGCCAGTCTTGATCTGAAAGTGGTTGATGTGTCAGGAAGCAGACCGCCTTTTTTTATGTTCACGGTAGCCGAAGATATTGACCTGCTGGCCGATGCGGTCAAGCAAATTGCTGTAAGCATCGATCATAAGATTACCGGGGTGGTCCAGATAGACTCACTTCAAGTGAGGGGCAGTCACCGTGTGGAGAAAGATGCCATCCTGGCCGTGGTAAGGTCCAGGGTCGGGGACAAGCTTGACTTTGGTAAGCTCGATAAGGACCTTAGGGATATCTATAAGATGGGTTTCTTTAAGGATGTCAAGATGGAGACCGAAGACGGTCCCAAAGGGAAGATCGTTACCTTTATCGTAACTGAGAAACCCTCCATAGGAAAAATTGTATTTAAGGGAAATAAAAAGATGGATGGGGATGACCTCAAAAAAGAAGTGGGGATAAGTCTCTACTCCATCCTTGACAACAATGATATAAGACAAAGCATAAACAGACTGAAAGAATTCTACAGGCAAAAGGGCTATTATAACGTAGAAATAAAGGAAAAAACCGAACCCCTCCCCGATAACCAGGTGAAGCTGGAATATGACATTGATGAACATGAAAAAGTATACATAAAGAAAATCCAATTCGTTGGAAATACTGATTTCGATACCGATGAACTCAAAGGCGTGATGGAGACAAGAGAAAAGTGGTTTCTTTCATGGATCACCGGGAGGGGGCTTCTGGATAAAAAGATGCTGGAGTTTGATGTCCACAAGCTGACCTCTTTCTACCACAATCACGGCTTCATCAGGGCGAAGGTAGGTGAACCAAAGATAACCTATGACAAAAAGCTGGACGGTTTGGTGGTAACCATAGAGATCGACGAGGGGCCCAAGTATGGGATCGGTAAGGTGGCTGTCGAAGGGGACATGATAGAACCTGCTGATGAACTCCTGAAAAAAGTCCAGATCGGAAAGCAAAAGGTCTTTAACCGGCAGATCGTGCGGAGAGATGTCTCGGCCCTCAGAGAAGTTTACACGGATAAGGGTTATGCCTTTGCAGAAGTGACGCCCATAATCAGGGAAGGGAAAGAGACCCAACTGGCCGACGTCACCTACAAGATCTCCAAAGGGAAAAAGGTCCGCTTTGAAAGGATCAATATTACAGGTAACACGAGGACAAGGGATAAGGTTATCCGGCGTCAATTGAAGGTAATTGAGGGTGAGGATTTCAGCGGAAAGGGCCTGAAACAAAGCACGGCGAATCTCAATCGTCTGGGCTTTTTCGAGGATGTGGAGATCAAGACAAAGAAGGGAAGCAGCGATGACAAGATGATCCTGGATGTTAACGTGAAAGAGAGGGCCACGCGTACATTCAGTGTTGGTGCGGGGTATAGTTCGGCCTATTCGGCCTTTGTCATGTTCCAACTAGCCGATGACAACTTCTTGGGGTACGGACAAAAGCTGCAGGGGACCGCCAGGATTGGCCTTACCGCAAGTGAGTTTGACATAAAATTTGTTGAGCCATGGCTTTTCGACAGGCCCCTTTCCCTGGGCGTTGATGCCTACAGATGGTCCCAGGAGTATCCCGATTACAATCGAGCCAGTCTTGGCGGGGCTGTCAACCTCGGATTTCCCTTGGGCATTGATGCCTATACCAGGGGTTCGGTGATGTATGATTATGACGATGCAAAAATCTCTAACGTCTCATCGGATGCATCCCAGTCGCTTAAGGATATGATAGGCCGCAACCTGACCAGCAGTTCGACTTTCCGTATAAGACGAGACAGCAGGGACAGGCGTTTTAATACCTCCAAGGGTTCCGTAAACAGTATATCCCTTCAATATGCAGGGGGAATCCTGCAAGGGGATGAGTATTTCAACAAATATCGGGCTCAATCTGCCTGGTTTTTCCCGTTTTTCTGGGACACGGTCTTCCTGGTACGGGGCCAGTGGGGGTATGCCCAAAAAAGGTCCGGAGGGAAATTGTCCGTCTTTCAAAAATTCTTCCTGGGTGGCATCAATACCATCCGAGGCTTTGACTACCAGAGCATTTCACCCATCGATGAAAAGACCGGTGATAGGGTAGGCGGTGAAATTATGATGGCCTACACCGGTGAATTCCGGTTCCCCCTGCTCAGGGAACAGGGGTTGGTGGGACTTGTATTTTTTGATGCCGGTAATGTATGGGCACAGAATCCGCCCCCCGGCATTATCAACGCTAGCGGTCTAAAGAAATCGGCTGGCGCAGGTGTCAGGTGGTATTCCCCCATTGGGCCTCTCCGTCTCGAATATGGGTGGGTTATAGGCCGTGAGAAGGGTGAGCCCGCAGGAAAATGGGAATTTACTATAGGAGGGACCCTCGATTAGAGATTCATGTTGTCCGACCGAAATTTTCGGGTGTGATGCCAGAAAAGGGCTTCCGGTTCGGACCTTTTTGGAAAATTGGAATTTCTTGTGGTAGAATTGTCTTCGACGAATTAATTTTTTGCTCCGGTTTGTCCGGGTTAGGGGGTAAAATATGAAGTTATACGGTTTCGTCCTGCTGGGTATCTTGTTGGTTTTTTCCTTTCAAAACCCGGCCTTGGCAGAAGATAAAATAAAGATTGGTGTCTTGGATATGCAAAAACTGCAACAGACGTCCAGTTCATTTCAGAAGATAAGGGAAAGGCTGAAAAAGAAATTTGATATGCTCAAAAAGAAATTGAAGGCCGAAGAGGAAGGGATACTCAGGCTCGAGGAGGAGTTGAGGAAACAGAGCATGATGTTGAGTCTTGACGCCAAAGAAGACAAACAGATGGAACTGGAAAAAAAACGGCGACATTACAAATATATCTATGGTGAAGTGACCCAGGACATGAAAGACACCGAGATCGACGCCACCCGAAAGGTTGGGAGAGAGATAGAGAAGATCGTTCAAAAAATTGCGAAAAGGGACGGGTACACAATTATTCTTGAGCAAGGGGCTGTGGGTCTCATCTATTATAATGATTCCATAGATATAACAGATCAGGTGAGAAAGGCATATGACCGAAAAAAGCAAAAGGAGGGTTAGCGGTTGGAACTATCCCTTGGGGAAATCGCCCAACGCGTTGAGGGGAGGGTGATTGGCGATGAAGATATAATGATCGCAGGGGTCAACAGCTTGCAGGGTGCGGGCCCGGGGGAGATGTCGTTCTTTGGTGACCGGCGGTACAAGGAGGTCCTCAAAAAAACCAAGGCATCTGCGGTGTTTGTGCCAAAGGAAAATCCATCTTTCAAAGGATCTCAGGTGGTGGTTTCCAATCCCGAGTTGGCCTATGCCAAGGTGGCGGGCCTTTTCGCTCCCCCAGTCCCAAGGTTTGGTGGCATCAGCGAAGGGGCCGTCATCCATGAGAGTTGTGAGACAGGGGAGAACGTCTCCATCTATCCTCACGTGTACATTGGGGAAGAGGCGGCTATAGGGGAGGGGACTGTCCTCTTCCCAGGTGTTTTCATTGGCAATGGCGTCAAGATAGGAAAGGAGACCCTGATTTATCCCAATGTCACGATCCTGCACGATTGTCTGATTGGAGACAAGGTAATCATCCACGCGGGCTGTGTTATAGGAAGCGATGGATTCGGATATGTTCGGGATGGTTCCACTTCCGTGAAGATCCCTCAGACGGGTATCGTCCAGATTGATGACCACGTGGAGATAGGGGCCAATAGTTGTATTGACAGGGCTGCCTTGGGCAAGACATGGATAAAGAGGGGGGCAAAGCTGGATAACCTGGTGCAGGTGGCCCATAACGTGGTAATCGGAGAAGACGCAATACTGGTGGCACAGGTGGGAATTTCGGGGAGTGTCCATATCGGCCGGGAGGTGATAATGGGTGGACAAGTTGGTATTGCCGATCACCTGGAGATTGGGGACAGGGCCATGATCGCCCCGCAGGCAGGTGTTGCAAAATCAATTCCTCCCGGAGGCGTGGTCTCCGGGACTCCGGCAATCCCGCACAGGCTTTATCTGAAGGCTACCAGCCTAATGTCACGACTGCCTCAGTTCAACAAGCGTCTTAAGGATCTCGAAAAGAGAATGGAAAGACAGGAGAAGGAAAACCGGGGAAAACAGGAAAAATCATGAAACTGCCTTTAATCTATGAAGACATCATTAGGATACTCCCCCACCGCTACCCTTTCCTTCTGGTTGATATGGTAACGGAGTTGGAATTGGGAAAGAGAGTGGTAGGCATCAAGAACGTGACAGCAAATGAACCCTTTTTTCAAGGACATTTTCCAGGCAAGCCCATCATGCCGGGGGTGCTGATCATCGAGGGCATGGCCCAGGTGGGAGGTGTCCTGGCACGGTTGACAATCGGCGGGGTGACGGAAAAAGAAAAGGAAGATCCCGTCTTCTTCGTATCCATGGATAAGGTGAAATTTCGGAGGACTGTTGTCCCGGGAAATCAACTCAGGTTCGAAGTTGAACCTTTAAGGACCGGCTCCAGGGTGTGGAAGATGGCCGGAAAGGCCTTTGTGGACGACGAGTTGGTGGCCGAAGCTCAACTGGTGGCTACGCTCGGATAAGATGCCGGCGAAAACAGGGAATTTATGGGGAAACAAAGGCCTGTAGCGATTCATAGGACGGCAGTGATCAGTCCGCACGCTGAACTATCTCCTGGTGTCGCGGTCGGCCCTTACAGCACCATAGGGGACCATGTTAGGGTGGGGCGTGACACGGAGATCGGGACCCACGTGGTCATTGAGGGCCACACGCAGATTGGGGAGAGGAATAAAATCTATCCCTTTTCATCCATAGGGTCCCCACCCCAAGATGTGGGTTATCAAGGGGAAGAGACACGTCTCATCATGGGAGATGACAATGTTGTTCGTGAGTATGTCACCATAAACCGTGCCACAACCAAGGAGGAGTGGAAGACAGTCGTCGGCAATCGCACCTATTTGATGGCATACGCACATGTGGCCCATGATTGCCGCCTGGACGACAATGTTATCATGACCAATGGTGCCACCCTTGGCGGACACGTCACAATAGGAGAGTACGCGACCCTGGGAGCCTTTTTGGCGGTTCAGCAATTTGTCAGGATAGGGGCGCATGCCTTCCTTGGCGCCAAATCAGGGATTGACAGGGACGTGCCGCCTTTTATGACAACGGCCGGTCCAAGAGCAAAACTTTACGGCGTTAACCAGAAGGGGCTGATTCGAAGGGGCTTTTCTCAAAATACAATAGACGTATTGAAGAGGGCCTACAGTATCATCTGGCGGGAGAATAAAAGGTTTGATGAGGGCATAAGACAGGTCAGGGAGAAGCTTGAGCCCCTGCCCGAACTGGAGATGCTCTTAGACTTTCTTGATGGTTCGAAGATGGGCGTGCTTAGATAGGGGACAGCTGGATCATAGGCACCTGAAGTGAACAAAGGTGAGAAAAGGCAGCATCGAGGGACGATTGGGAAAGACAGGGCCTGAAAAGGATGACGTCCTTGGCTTGATTGCCGGTGGCGGACAGTTTCCGCTCATGGTCGCACAGGCCGCAAGGAAACGAGGGCTACGTGTGGTGGCGGTGGCGCATCTTGAAGAAACCGATGCATCGCTCTCAGAGGAAGTCGACCATCTCGTCTGGATAAAACTGGGGCAATTGGGGCAACTCATAAAGGCATTTAAGAAAAATGGCGTCCGAAATGCCCTTATGGCGGGGGCCATTCGAAAGCGAAGGATGTTTGAAATCAGGCCCGATCTGAAGGCCCTTTCGGTCGTGTCGAAGCTGGCCATATTTCATGACGATGATATCTTGAGGGCCGTGGCCAGGGAACTGGCCAACGAGGGAATAGAAATCGTCAGTTCCACATCCTATTTACCCGAACTGTTGGCACCCCCCGGGTGCTTTACCAAACGAAAACCGACCCGGGCAGAGAAGGAAGACATCCAATTCGGATGGAAGGTGGCAAAGGAACTGGGAGGGTTGGATATTGGCCAGTGTGTGGTGCTAAGAAAAAAAACGGTCTTGGCCGTTGAGGCAATCGAAGGTACGGATGAGACCATTCAGAGGGGTGGGAGCCTGGCTAAAGAAAAGGCCGTTGTGGTCAAGGTCAGCAAACCGGGACAGGATCTCCGTTTTGATGTCCCCTCGGTCGGTCTTGAAACCCTAAAGGTGATGTCTCGGGTGAAGGCATCGGTCCTTGCCATTGAGGCAGAAAAAAGTTTGCTGTTTGACAAGTCAGAGATGATAGAATATGCGGATAGGGCTGGCATTACCATTGTATCTTGTAAATCAGTTGATGGCAGATTACTGACGTGAACCAGGATAGATTAAAGGTTGCTGTAATAGGGGTTGGTCACCTCGGGGAATATCATGTGCAGAAATATCAGGCCATTCCCCATGTGGAACTGGTGGGGGTGGTAGACACCAATCCCGATCGGCTGTCAGAGATAACGGGGTTTTACAGTACCAAGGGTTACCGAAGCCACCACGAAATCCTTGATATTGTGGACGCGGTCAGTCTTTCCGTGCCCACAGAGAAACATTTTGATGTGGCCAGAGATGTCCTTTCCAAAGGTGTGCATCTTCTTATTGAAAAACCCATCACATACAAACTTGAGCCGGCAGACACCTTGATAAGCATGGCCCAAGAAAGGGATCTGGTCCTCCAGGTGGGGCTTGTTGAGCGTTTCAATCCCGCCGTCGTCGAGATGAAATCCTTACTCAACAGGCCCATTTTCATTGAGGCCCATCGAATGAACCTCTTTACCGTCCGGGGTACGGATGTGGATGTGGTCCTGGATCTGATGATCCACGATCTGGACATCATCCTCAGTGCTGTGAAATCGGAGGTCAAAGAGGTCCATGCCGTGGGGATGCCAGTAATTACGGATAAGACGGACATAGCCAACGTCAGGCTTATCTTTGAAAATGGCACGGCAGCCAATCTGACCGCAAGCCGAGTGTCGGGAAAGATGCTGCGGAAGATCCGGGTATTTCAGCCGGACGCCTATATGTCTGCTGATTGCGGAAAAAGACAACTCACAGTAATTCGACTTGATAACGAAAACAGGGATTCCAATAATTTTCCCAGTGTCACCACCAGCAAAGAAAAACATCCAGACACCGACCCTCTGGCCGATCAAATCGCTTCCTTTGTGGCTGCCGTCATCAATGGGTCAGAGCCGGTTGTAAGCGGGCAGGATGGACGGAATGCCCTCAGGGTTGCCCTCGGCATCATAGACCAGATCGAGAGAGGCTACAAGAATTCCAGAACGCTCTAGTACCAAGAGTTCCAAACTCGCAGTGATCATTGCCGGTGAGGCATCGGCCGATTTGCATGGTTCAAATCTGGTGAGGGCCATAAAACGCTCAAATCCGGACGTTATCTTCTGGGGGATTGGAGGAAGAAAGATGGAGCGGGCCGGAGTCAAGATTCTGGTACCCTCCTCTGAAATGGCCGTGGTTGGGGTGACTGAGGCCTTGGTCAGACTCCGCACCATTGCCAAGGCGCGAAGCAAAATAAAATACATATTGAAAAACCTCCGTCCCGATCTCCTCATCCTACTGGACTATCCTGAGTTCAACCTGCATCTGGCCAAGATGGCAAACCGTTCCGGGGTCCCCGTCTTCTATTATATCAGCCCGCAGGTGTGGGCGTGGCGGAGAGGAAGGGTAAGAAAAATTGCAAGGCGTGTGGATCGCATGGCAGTCATTTTGCCCTTTGAGAAATCCTTTTACGGGGAGAGAGGGATAAAGGTGGACTATGTGGGCCACCCCCTCATGGATGCGTTTGACGTGGCAGCCTCTGAATCAATCCCTTCATCCATCAAGAAACCAAGCCCCCCTTTCCCCAACCCCGTAATAGGTCTCCTTCCGGGGAGCCGGAAGGAGGAGATCCAAAACCTTCTCCCCACAATGGTCAAATCGGCAGAAATTCTTAAACGGCGATATGGCGGTATTCGGTTCCTGTTGCCTTTGGCCGAGACCATTGATCCTGAGTTTGTCCAATCTTTTGTTGACAATTCATCGGCGAAAATCGAAATCATTCAGGAAGGTACCTACAAGGTATTACGCCTCTGCCACGTGGCACTGGTAACCTCGGGGACTGCCACGCTGGAAACCGCCATCATGGGGGTTCCCATGGTCATCGTCTATAAGGTTTCTCTCCTTTCGTCCTGGGTGGCCAGGATGGTTATCAAGGTACCCTATATAGGGTTGGTGAACCTCGTGGCCGGAAAAGAGGTGGTGCCGGAACTGCATCAACAGGAAGTATTGCCTGACCGGCTTGCTGGTGAAGTGTTGAATATTCTGGAGAACGATGAGGTCAGGGAGGATATGATAAAAAACCTCATGGGAGTAAAAGAGAGTCTTGGGACGGGCGGCGCATCACAGAGGACGGCCGAGTTGGCCTTGGGAATGATGAGGTGAGGAGCTATGGCCAGGACCATCTTAGTGGTAGATGACGAAGCCAGTATCCTTCAGTCCCTTGAAGGGATCCTTTTGGATGAAGGGTTTGAGGCCGTCAGCGTAAAGAGCGGTAATGAGGCCTTGGATAAGATCCAAGAGATAATGCCAGACCTGGTGCTGTTGGACATATGGATGCCTGGTATGGATGGAATTAAAACCCTTTCAAAGATTAGAGAGACCTATCCAAACCTTCAGGTGGTCATGATGTCCGGGCATGGAAACATAGAAACGGCCGTAAAGGCCACAAAGATAGGGGCCTATGATTTTATTGAAAAGCCCCTTTCTCTTGAGAAACTCCTTCTCTCTATCAATAATGCTCTTGATTATTACAGGCTCGAGGAAGAAATAAGCCTCCTAAGAGAAAAGGATAAGCAGAAATACAGTATAGCCGGTAACAGCAAAGCCATCCTTGAAATGAAGGAACAAATCAGGATTGTGGCCCCTACCAATGCGTGGGTCCTCATTTCAGGGGATAACGGTACCGGAAAAGAACTGGTCGCCCATACAATACATAAATTGAGTAAACGGGGTCACAAGCCGCTGGTTGAGGTAAACTGTGCGGCGATCCCGGAGGACTTGATTGAGAGCGAACTCTTCGGGCATGAAAAAGGCGCCTTTACCGGGGCGTCAACCATGAGGAAGGGAAAATTCGATTTAGCCCATGAGGGAACCATATTTTTGGATGAGATTGGAGATATGAGCCTTAAGGCCCAGTCCAAGACACTGAGGATATTGCAGGAACAAAAATTTGAACGGGTGGGAGGCACAAAGACGATCCATGTGGACGTGAGGGTAATCGCGGCCACCAACAAGGATTTGGAGACAGAGATAGAAAAGGGGACTTTTAGGGATGATCTATACTATCGACTAAATGTCATCCCCATAAAGGTGCCGCCGCTCAGGAGGCGGGCAGATGACATCCCCGAGTTGGTGAATGAATTTGTAAAAGAATTTTCACTAAGCACAAACATTGAACCTAAGAAGTTCTCTCAGGAAGCCATAGACATTCTGCAGAATCATGACTGGCCTGGAAATGTCAGAGAACTCAAGAATCTGGTGGAAAGACTCATGATCATGGTCCCGAACAAGACGCTTAAGGCCGAAGATATCCCACAACCCTTTAACAAGTCATCTGGTGCCGGTAAAGATTTTGGATCCGTCTTTATGCAGGATTCATTCAAGGAGGCAAAGAGTGAATTTGAAAAGGCCTTCATAGAAAACAAACTAAAGGAGTTCAACGGAAACATCTCACAGACGGCCGAGGCCATTGGTATTGAAAGGAGCAATCTTCACAAAAAGATAAAGACCTACGGGCTGGAAACGTTCAAATCAAAGTGATTTGACTACTGGGAAGCCCGTCCACCAAGAGGGCAAACGGATTCAAGGAGAAGAGCCGACTCCACCACCAGCACCAGCACCGGCACTACCCCCGGGTTGGTCCTCAGGATGATCAACACGGGTGCTAAAGAGCTTTAGCAGAAAATGGACCCTTTCCCCTGGTTTGACAGTGATTTCAATAGGGCCTTTTTTTCCCAGACATAACCCTCAGGAATCTCAATCACATACCTCCCAGAGGGGATTTGGTCTACTGTCGTTTCAATGGCTCATGGAGTAATGGAGAGCACCTGGAGTGTTGGAAGGCTGAAAAAGTTCCCTAAACGCGTACTGTGACAGTAGTCAAACGCAGTTTCTTAAAAACTCCCGGCAGCTTATCGTTTTTCCAATACTCCAGTTCAATCCCTTCAGGCAGAGCCATCTGTTTCTGACCCCCGCATGGCGGGATCTTCGACGGTCCCTGAGGACCAGGATTTCTATTTTGGATTAGACTATAGTCCTAAAGATAATGTTTTTGGTATTTGGATACTATATGCGTTGACTTGTCAGGCGCTTTTCAATCGACAATTGCCAATAGTCAATCTTCAATCCTATACCCGCTCTCCGGGTGATCGGGTGGGAGCCCTGAGGCGCTGACTTCTCTTAGCTTTTCCCAGATTTCTTTTCGGCCCTCTCTGGTTTTTGCAGAAAACAAGAAAGGCGCGGCAGAGGTGATCTCTGAAAATTGACGGGCGATCAGGCCGGTCTTTTTTTTGGCCTGCTGGCGGGAAACCTTGTCGGCCTTTGTGAGCACGATAACAGCAGCTATGCCGAAATGACTTAGCCAACGCAAGAGATCCACATCTCCAGATGCGGGTTCCCTTCTGACATCCAGGATTACCACCACCGCCCTCAAGTTGGAGCGTTTACGAAGATAGGTCTCCACCATATTCTGCCAGGAGCTCTTCACCTTGAGAGGAACCCTGGCAAAACCGTAACCCGGCAGGTCCACAAAATACAATGATCCGTTCACACTGAAAAAGTTGATTGCCTGGGTCCTTCCAGGCCGTGAGCTTGTTTTAGCGATGTTCTTGCGGTTTACGAGTATATTTATGAGGGAGGATTTCCCCACGTTAGACCTTCCGGCAAAGGCGATTTCCGGCTTGTCTGACGGGGGGTAGTGACTTTCGCGAAAGGCACTTTTGAGAAAGGTGACGTCCATTTAACGTCTGCTTATGAAGTCCTCTATCCTGCTCAAGCCCTCTTGGATGTTTTCAAGGGAGTTGGCATAGGAAAACCTGAGATACCCTTCGGCGTTATGTCCAAAATCGATGCCCGGGCCTACGCCAACCCCCGCCTTTTCCAGGATCTCAAAGGCCAGTTCGTAGGAACTGCCGGCAAGGTGTTTGGCATTTACCAGCATGTAGAAGGCACCTGCCGGTTCAACCGTAAGGCCGAACCCCATTTTCCTGAGCCTCGGAATCATGTATCTGCGCCGTTCATCATAAATGCCCTTCATCCTGTCCACATCGGCCTGGGCCTTCTTGAGGGCAGCCACTCCGGCCCATTGAGAGACGCTACCGGCTGATATAAAGAAGTTCTGCTGTATCTTCTGTAAAGGGCGCACAAACGCAGGTGGGACGATCAGATAACCCAGGCGCCACCCTGTCATGGCGTACAGTTTGGAAAAGCCATTTAGGACAAACGCGTTGTTTGTGAATTCAAGGATAGAATGCTCTTTTTCCCCATAGACCAGGCCATGGTAAATCTCATCCGATACGATAGGGGGACCCAACTCAGCGATCTTTTCCATGCGTTGGCGTGAGAGCAGGTTTCCGGTGGGATTTGAAGGTGAGTTTACGAGAATGGCCCTGGTCTTTGGGCCTATCTTCTTCTTGATCTCCTCGGCCCTCAACTGAAAGCCGTCCTCTTCGAATACCTTTACCAATACGGGCCTTGCCCCCATGAAGTTCGCAAAATTTGGATAACAGGGGTAATGCGGGTCGGATATGATGATTTCTTCCCCAGCCTCCAAGAGGGCAGAAAAAATCATGAACATGGCAGGGGAGGTACCCGAGGTAATAACAACCTGTCCGGGATCAACATTAACGTCGTACCTTTCACGGTAGTCTTGGCAGATCGCTTCCCGGAGTTCGATGATCCCCAGGCTGTGGGTATAATGGGTCTCGCCTCTTCTTATGGCCTCATTGGCGGCCTGGCATATACAATCGGGCGTGGGAAAATCGGGTTCACCGATCTCAAGGTGAATAATGCTGCGTCCCTGACTTTCAAGCTCGTGGGCCTTCTCCAAGACATCCATCACGATGAAGGGTGGTATTTCTCTGGCCCTATTACTTATTTGGTTCATGGCTCACTGTTCGCACTGTTCCGCACACCGCCTTCTGACCTCAGATAACCTTGTTCAAGGTAAACTCGATGATCCCCTGGGCCCCCGCGCTCATTAGCTGAGGGATCAAATCCCGGACAACCTTGGAATCCACCACCGTCTCCACAGAGACCCACTCGGGGTCGTATAAGCCCGCCACGGTCGGGGCATTCAGGCTGGGGAGGATTGTTATTATCTCTTCAACATTTTTTTTGGGCAGATTCATTTTCAGAACTACCATGTTTTCTGCCCTGAGGGCCCCTTTGACGAGGAGGAGGATCTGTTCTATCTTGGCCTTTTTCCACTTGTCCTTGTACGAATCCCGGTTGGCGATGAGTTGGGTGTTTGTCTCCATCAGGTCATGAATGATCTTGAGGCCGTGTGCCTTGATGGTGCTTCCCGTTTCAGTCACTTCCACAATGGCATCCGCCAGACCGGACACCACCTTTGCTTCAGTGGCGCCCCAGGAAAATTCCACATCCACGGGGATGCCTTTCCCTTGAAAGAATTTCTTGGTGTAGTTTACCAATTCGGTGGCAATTTTTTTCCCCCGAAGATCTTCGAGCCGCTCTATATCTGACCCGGCAGGTACGGCCACGACCCAACGGGCCGGGTTTTGGCTTACCTTTGAATAGATCAGGTCATCCAGGATCTTCACATCTGACTCGTTTTCCTCTATCCAATCTTTTCCGGTAAGACCGGCATCCAGGGTCCCATCTTCCACATACCGGGACATCTCCTGGGCCCGGCAGATGGCACATTCGATCTCATCGTCATTGATGTCTGGAAAATAACTTCGGCCGTTGACATTTATCTTCCAACCAGACTTCCCAAACAGATTGATGGTTGCGTTTTGGAGGCTCCCCTTGGGGATCCCAAATTTGAGTCTTTTCATTTTTTATACACCTTTTCCGGGTCAAATATTTTTTGGCCCACCTCCATAAAGCTGCCGTCACGGAACACCTGTCGGTAAAAGCAGGTTTCATGACCGGTGTGGCATGCTGCACCGCCTACCTGTTCCACCTTGAAGAGCACGGTGTCATTATCACAGTCTGCATAGATCTCCTTGATTTTCTGTACATGTCCGGAAGTTTTCCCTTTATGCCAGAGTTCTTGGCGTGAACGGCTCCAATAATAGGCCTCTCCTGTCTCAAGGGTCTTGTCCCACGAAACCTGGTTAATATAGGCAAGCATCAACACTTTCCCTGAGCGAAAATCTTGAACAATCGCTGGAATAAAGCCACTACCTTTGGAAAAATCTAATTCGATCACCACTTGGCACCATGTAATAGATAAGTAACTTCTCAATAAGTTTGAGAGAAATAATAGGATTTCTGGAGTGGGGTTCGGGTGTTTCTTGAAGGCGCTCTCTCAAAGTGAATTTACTTCTCCCTTTCGCAGTGGCCGATATTTGGGGTTTTCTCCTCCTGAACCCTTATTGGCTTTTCCATGCTCTTGGCAAAACCCCAAATATCAGCCACGTTACGACGGCAGGTTTAGAGAGCGCCTGAAAGAAACACCCGAACCCCACGGTGCCCGAACTTATTGAGAACTTACCAAAATAATGTTTAACTTTTCAGTTTACCACAGTTGTTGTATTGTTTGCAAGCACAAAACTCATGACGCACACCCGCTTAACTGGCCGCATGCGGCCATGATGTCGTTTCCCTTGCTTTTCCTGATGATGGCAGTAAAGTCGTTCCCCAAGAGGATCTCTTGAAAACCGAGAATCTTCTTTGTGGAGGGGGGGGTCAAAGCGGAGCCGGGATAGGGATTTAGGGGGATAAGGTTGACTTTGGCCCTCACGCCCGCCAGAAGACGAACAAGTTTGGATGCATCTCCATGACTGTCGTTGATACCCTTTATGAGTATGTATTCGAAGGTGATCATCCGCCTGTTGGGAAGGGGTAACCTCCTGCAGGCAGATAACAGGGTTTTCAAGGGGAATTTTTTGTTGATGGGCATAAGAAAGTTTCGGGTCTCATCATCCGCAGCATTTAGGGATACAGCCAGATTGACGGTCATATCCCGGCCCATGTTTTCCATCTCAGGAACCAGCCCGCAGGTGGAGAGGGTGATCTTCCTATGTGAAAAATTCATGCCGTCCTGGTCGATAAGACCTCTGACTGCTATCAGTGTAGCGTTATAGTTGTGGAGCGGTTCACCCATCCCCATCATTACGATATTGGTCAGTCTGGACGGGTCATCCAGAGATCTCTTAACCTGAATAACCTGGTCAATGATTTCAGACGGCGTAAGGTGTCTCTTAAAGCCCTGTTTGGCCGTAAAACAGAAGCGACAGCCCATGGCGCAGCCGGCCTGGGACGAGATGCACAGGGTCAGGTGGTTCCTTTCGGGTATGAGGACCGATTCTATTAGATTCCCGTCGGCCAGTCTGAAAAGGTATTTCCTGGTCCCGTCTTCTGATTCCAGTGATTTCATGGTCTCGAGATGGGTGATGTTTGCCTTTTCCGTTAAAAGGGCACGGAGAGGTTTGGGAAGGCTGGTCATTTCTTCAAAGGAACCTGCGAGTCTCCCCAGCAACCAGTGCCGGATCTGGCGGCCACGGTAGGAATCAAGACCCTGGGCAGCGGCCCAGCCTTCTATTTCATGGGTCGTCAGCCCTTTGAGATCAGCCTTCATGGGCAGTCTTCTCCCTGTGGCCATCCGAGGGCCGATTGCGCATGGTTCTGAGTTGGGCCAACTCCCATACATAGTCGTATAGGTGCAATCCTTTGCTGGAGGCGATAATCTCCCCGTCTCCCACTCCTATACTCGAGGCCATATACTCCTTCAAGAGTTGTATGGCCCCCAGGTTTGCAGGAAACCCATTCCATAAATCCCACGATCGGAAATAAACAATAAAATGAAGCGTTCCTTCCTTGATCCGGGTATCAATCCCCCGCAGACAGGGGGGATCCACCAGATGGATGGACTGGGGGTCTCCCACGGTCATATATGCCTGGTTTGTCTCAAACCCATCTTCTTGATACATGCGGATGACCTCAGCGATCTGAGGTTCCAGATACTGCCCGTAGGTGTAGTCCTCCCCCGGCTGTTTGGCCGCGGTCATGAGGTAGGGGAGGTACTCCTCCAGGTAGCCCTCAGCCACGGGATTGGGGATTCCAAGAGAGGGGGGAATATCCGGCAACAAAGGCCGCACACCCGGATATCTGATATGAATCGTCACATGGTCAAATTCAAGCCGCTTCTGCCCCTCGTAGCTGCCTCTCTCTATGACATACTCACGACCCATCTCCAGCAGTCTGTACACGGACTGAAACCAGGCATCAGGCAGATCCCGAGCCTCAATAAATTCAAGTTTCATCGACAATCATCTCCTCTTTCAAAACAAACCCGGAATGTT
The DNA here is from genome assembly GCA_016783065.1 of Desulfobacteraceae bacterium. Taxonomy (GTDB): domain Bacteria; phylum Desulfobacterota; class DSM-4660; order Desulfatiglandales; family Desulfatiglandaceae; genus JABMQV01. Next base: position 31,006 of record JADHXI010000018.1, read on the forward strand.
ATGGTATTTTTGCAGGGGACGCGGTGTTAGTCAATTCAAATTCCGGCTTTTCCCCAACTTCCAAAATCGTTGCTTCTCAAGAAGACCGGGAGGGATAATCGGATTTCCAGGGTGGGGTTCGGTAGGAGGCCAAAACGGGAAAAAAGGCATGGCTGGGGGTCACAAATTAAGCAAAAAATCAGGGCTTTTTTGGTTGCTGTTTTTTCTTTTGTCGTTTCTCAACCAGTTCTTTGATGAAGCCTTCCATGGAGGTGGAACGACTTTCGGTCACGATCAGTTCAACCCGGCACCAGGCGTGTACGGTCACGTCCTGATTGGTGGCCCGGGAAGCCTTCTTTCCAATAGACTTTATCTCGGACGGCCTGAGCACCCTTGGGCCCACCACCTCTGCCCTCACCGACCATTTTCCGTTTTTTCCGATGGCATCAACATTTGGCGCGTGCATGTCCTTGATTCGCATGATCTGATCCCTGACCTCACGTTCCAAACGCCCCTGCAGGGCCTTTTCTTCAGGAGAGTAGCTATTGAAGTGCGCCATACCGTAAAGAATGCGGCCTTTACTGGTCACGTCCACGATGTCGTCCGAGCGTATCAATAACCGCACCTGAGTATCTCCTAACCGTTTACGAACCGCTTCCTGAAACTGGCTGACTTCAAGAGGAATAAGGGGGCGTGAGCCGTGTATACTGGCAAGCAGGATGGGCTCTTTTCCGAGTTGGACCAAATCCAGGGTATCAAAGGAAAGGCCGGGATATTCCTCGAGGATTTCCCTGAGAACCTGCTCCCCGATTTGAAGGCGTTTGACCCTGGGATGCAGTTCGGTTGTGATGAATTGACCGTCCAGATTTCGGCCCACCACCCCACTGGCCGAACCGGTCGACGAAATATCCTTGGTGATATGACACCGCATAATAAGGTTTGTATTCAAATCCAGACGATCATTAAGCTTGTTCTGGACCTCTTTGATCTTCCCGGGGGACAGCACCCGGGGCGTTGTCACACTGGCGAGGATATCAAGTTTATCACCTTCCCGTTTATAGATGACCTTTTCGATAAAGGTGGCCGGTTCAGTGGAAAGTTCTTTTTGAATAATGTCCTCGATGGCCTTTGTGGTGCGCCTTTCTCCCACGATCCCCACCAGGGCGTGGGTCAGCAAGACCGTTACAAATATCAATCCGATCGCGGGTCCCGAAAGTCTCTTGAGGATGTCAGACATTGAGCCCACTTCTTCAAGTTTGACAAAGCCCGCCACAATGAACATGAGGGCCGATACCGCCAAGATTGCCAGGAAATTTGCAAAAAAGAGAAGAAAGGCCCCCCATGCCCCGTCAAATGCCCCGAAGGCAAGACACAACCCGCAGACAGCCAGCGGCGGGGTGAGGGCTGTGGCCATGGCGATCCCTGGGAGTACCGGACTTATCCGTTCATCTATCATGGCAAGACAACCGGCCATTCCCGCCAGGGTGGCCACAAGGAGATCAAGCAGCGTCGGGCTGGTGCGCACAAGCATTTCCGGAGTAACCTCTTGGGCAAAGGGGAAGGAGCCCAAGAACGCAGCCGCCGCAATGGCAACAACAACCCCGCCAAACTCCGCTATCAGGCCTTTGCGTAACAGGGACACATTCCCCTGGACAAGCCCCAGTGAGATACCAAAAATTGGCGTCATCAAGGGCGAAACCAGCATAGCCCCGATGACCACGGCCGGACTGTCTGTAAGCAGTCCAAAACCGGCGATAAGAACGGATATGGTCAGGAGTAGATAGTAGGTGGTTTTGGGGGTGGAACCAACCGCGATGTCCTCAAGGACCGTTGCCTTGCGCGACTCGTCCATTGACAGGAGAT
>JADHXI010000163.1 GCA_016783065.1 Desulfobacteraceae bacterium
GTGGAGATCAGGGAGCGGGCCATCCGGCAGATTAAAGAGGAACTGAAGGAGACAATCCCCTATTTCCAATCTCAGAACAAGTTCCTGGAGGCCCAGCGAATTGAGGAGCGGACACGGTTCGATCTGGAGATGATGATCGAAATGGGCTATTGTCATGGTATTGAGAACTATTCCCGCCACCTGACCGGAAGGGCGCCAGGGGAGGCGCCGCCGACCCTTCTGGACTATTTCCCAAAGGATTTCCTGGTCATCATTGATGAGAGTCATATCACGATCCCTCAGCTCAATGGCATGTATCGGGGGGACAGGTCAAGAAAGAAGACCCTGGTGCATTACGGGTTTCGCCTCCCTTCGGCCCTGGATAACAGACCTTTGAGATTTGACGAATTTGAGTCAAGGGTAAAACAGACCCTCTATGTCTCGGCCACACCCGGCCCCTATGAACTTGAAAAGAGCCAGATGACCGCGGAACAGATCATCAGACCAACCGGTCTGTCAGACCCTGAAATTATGGTAAGACCCGCCACAAATCAGGTGGATGACCTTTTGGGCTTGATCAAAGAGAGGGTGGAACGGAGCGAGCGGGTCCTTGTGACAACCTTGACAAAGAGAATGGCCGAAGATCTCAGCGAATACTATTCCGACCTGGGAACAAATGTCCGATATATGCACTCCGACATAAAGACCATCGACAGGATGGAAATAATTAGAGAACTCAGGCTGGGCAACTTCGATGTTCTGGTGGGTATCAATCTGTTGCGCGAGGGATTGGACCTTCCGGAAGTCTCTCTCGTTGCAATACTTGACGCAGACAAGGAGGGTTTCCTCCGTTCTGAGAGATCCCTTATACAGACCTGCGGAAGGGCGTCCAGAAATATCAACGGGACCGTGGTCTTTTATGCGGACCGGATCACCAATTCCATGAGAAGGGCCATGGATGAGAGCCATAGACGACGCACGCTGCAGTTGGAGTACAACCGGATTCATAACATTACCCCCACATCCATCCGGAAAAAAATTGATGACATATTGGGGTCTGCGTATGAGGCCGATTATGTGACGGTTCCGTTGGTGTCAGAAGAGGAAGGCGCGTATGTGACCCTGGAAGACCTCGACGAGATGATCGTGGACCTGACGGCAAAGATGAAGGACGCCGCCGCAAACCTGGATTTTGAAAAAGCCGCAGCCTTTCGGGATCAAATAAGGAATCTCGAAGAAAAAGGGCTCGATGTCCTGGCCTTTTCCTGACCTGAACCCCACGGTGCCCGAGGTTATTGAGAGCTTACAAAACCAGGTGGTCTAAATGAATTCAGAAGATGAGAAAAAAGAGTCAGGTGGCAGAAGTCAAAAACGGATCGAAGAGGCCTTGAAGGCCTTCCAGGATGTGGGAGCAGAGGATTCCCCCTTTGACAAGCTGTTTCCAGGTCTCAAATCCCATTATCAATCATTGGAGGAGCCTGAGAAAGAAGGTCTTTTTAAAGGGCTTATTGAGCAACTGGAGGTAAAAAAGGCGGAGATTGACCCGTTGGCAAAGGCCCTCCTGGCGTGCCAACAGGATGACCCCCGATGGGCCTCCCTGCTTGCAGACTTCAGGAACCGTGTCTATTCGCCCCGCCTGAACCTCTTCCGAAAGATCTCCCGCTCTCCCGGCGGGCTAAGATTCCTGCTCGATTTTCGAGGGGACCTCCTCTCCATTCGCCGGCATTCAAGGCTCGATTTGGATCCGCTCGATTCGGATATTGTCTTTCTCTTGGAGATGCTCTTCCAGGAAGGGTTTATCTATCTGGAGGAGATCACCCTCGACTCCGCCTACAAGCAGATAGAACTGATCAAGAACCGGGATCTGATTCACCCCATGGCAAGCATCGAGGAGATGGGCCAGCGGTTGGGAAAGGACAGACGGTGTTTTGCCCTCTACCACCGCCTCCTCCCCTATGAACCTATTGTTTTTATTGAAGTCGCCCTGACAGAGGGGCTTGTAAGGGATATCTCTCAAATCATGGCCGGGGCCGGGGGCCGGAAGGCAAGGGTGGACACCGCCATCTTCTATTCCATCAACAACACCCAAAATGGCTTGGCCGGGCTTGGTCTTGGGAAGACGCTCATCGGGAGGGTGGTGGATTATGTCAGAAACGAAAATGAAAAAATAAAAAACTTTGCCACACTGAGCCCGATCCCTGGATTCTGGAGGAGGTATCTCAGGCCCCTATTAGAGGAAGGGGACGAGAATTTTAGCTTGAAATCCACGGATGTGATCTCCTTTTTTTCCAAAAAAGGGAAAGGGAAGATCATGGAACGGGCGGGTGAAGAAGAGCGTGAACCTCTTCACTTTAACCGGGCACTCCTCTCCATCTTATCGGATGAATCGTGGGCACGGGAAGAGGAGTTGAAAAATATCCTCCGAAGCCCTCTGATAAAGATCGCCTACCACTATCTTGCAAACGAGAAAAACCGCCGGGACAAACCCTTAAACCCTGTTGCCGGGTTCCACCTGGGTAATGGCGCCACCATCTCTGAGAGAAATATCAATTTTCTGGCCAACCCATCATCCCGGGGGCTCAAAGAGTCCTGCGGGATCATGGCCAATTATATCTATTCTTCCAACTGGTTAAGCCAGGCCCGAAGGTCATTGAGGTGGTTCGATAGGGTGGAAATGAGAGGCCTTTTTGGCCGCAAGGCTTGAGGATCCTGTCGCCCTGCTTTTGTCTTGACAAGTTTTGAACCCATTCGTTATAGTTACTTTATAGCTAGATCATAGCCATATCGGGGCCGTAAACAGCGACTCCTTTTTTGCTTTTATCCTCCAGAGTGGATGATCCGGCCCCTAAGGGTTTGCGTAAGCCCTAAGCGCACAGGAGCTCAATTCATGGATATCATACCAGAAATCGCCAAGATCGTTGGCCCGGAAAATGTCTTTCACGACCGCACCGAATGTCTTTGTTACTCAAGGGACATGTCGGTCCATTTCGGCGTTCCCGATGCAGTAATCTTCCCACGCACAACGGAACAGATATCAGCCATAATGAAGCTGGCCCACAGGGAAAAGATCCCTGTGACGCCCAGGGGGACCGGAACCAGCACCACCGGCGCTGTCCTGCCTGTGAAGGGCGGGTTGCTGTTGGATCTCCACCTGATGAACAACATCCTCGAGATAAACAAAGAGGACTTCTATGCCCGTTTGGAGCCAGGGGTGGTGTGCATGCAGTTAAATACCCGCCTGGCCGGGGACAACCTCATGTTTCCGCCCAACCCAGGCAGTGAGGTGGTTGCCACCATCGGCGGCATGGTCTCCACGAATGCCAGCGGCCACAGGGCGGTCAAGTACGGTACCACCAGAGACTATGTAAAGGGCCTCAAGGTCGTCCTTGCGGATGGCACGGTGGTTGAGACCGGAACCATTGCCCCCAAGACATCTCTCGGGTACGACCTGACACGCCTTTTCTGTACGGCCGAAGGTACCCTGGGGATCATCACCGAAGTGATCGTAAAGCTGGAACCAAAGCCCGAATATGGCGCCCTGGCCCTCGCTATATTTGGTGATATCAACGCCGCCGGAGACGCGGTGACCGAGGTGACCACTTCGGGCATCAAATTGGCCGGCTGTGAGATCATGGACAAGTTCAGCCTCAAGGTGGTTGAAGAGGCCCTGGGAAAGGATGTGAGCAAGATAGAGGCCCTTTTGATCATGGAGGCGGACGGGGTCAGAAATGTCGTGGTCCGTGATATGAATACCATTGAAGAAATCTGCAAGAAATACAATGTGCTCGAATTCGAGTGGACGGATGATCCGGAGAAGAGGGAAGAGATGATGATGGCGAGGGGCCGATTGGTTCCGACCCTTTCAAGGATCAAGCCGGGAAACCGGCTGGTGCCCATTGCAGAAGACCTTGGTGTGCCTTCCACAAAGATCCCGGAGACCATCCGGAGGGCCCAGGCCATTTCGGAGAAATACAACATCATGATTGCCACATTCGGGCACGTGGGGGACGGAAATGTCCATACCACATTTGTCTGTGACGTCAGGGACAGGGATGACTGGGATCACCTGAAACCCGCTGCAGAAGAACTGGTAAAGACTGCCATTGAAATGAATGGGACCCTGAGTGCCGAACATGGCACCGGACTGACTCGTGCCCCCCATATCGAGCTGCAAGTGGGCCCCGGCATGGAGATCATGCGAAAAATCAAGCAGGCCCTCGACCCCGACAACATATTGAACCCCGGGAAGATGGCCCTTGAGGACCCAGAGAAAAAAAGTGACCTGTATGATTATTTTGCCTTTCAACCGCTCCTGGATCACCCCGAAGGGGTCAATTCCCTCGGCAAAGAGGTGGACGACGAAATCCTTGCCTGTATCCACTGCGGATTCTGCCGCCTTGGGTGCCCCACTTTCAGCGTAACCCACCGTGAAGGGAGGAACGCCCGCGGAAGAAATGCCCTGGCCTATTACTATTTGACCGGGACGGTGGAACCTACGACCGAGTTTGCAGCGTCCTTTTATACGTGTAACACCTGCCAGGCATGCACGTATTTTTGTCCTGCGCGGATAAAGGTAGACGAAATCGTCGAAGCGGTGCGAAGGAGGCTTTATGATGCAGGGCTCACCCCTGAATCGTTGCTGACCGTAAGGGACAACATCTTCAAGACGGGAAATGTCTATGCCAGCGCCAGGGAGGACAGAATTGATATCTACCCGCCGGCCCTCAAGGAAAAGGCCCGTAAGGGAGAACTGTCGCCCAAGGCCGGGACATTGCTGTTCATGGGTTGTGTCCCCAGTTATCTGGACATGAAGATGGTCCCCAGTCTGATCACGCCGTTGGATGCTGCTCAAGTGGATTATACCACTCTTGCCACAGAGGAAGGTTGCTGTGGTTTTCCACTTTTTCTGATGGGCTCGAGCGAGTTTGAATCACACGCTGAAAAGCTTATGGAGAAAATCAGGGCCACGGGGGCCCGTGAACTTGTGACCCCCTGTGCCGGTTGTTTCAAGACCTTTAAAAAGATCTACCCGGAGATCGGAGATCTGGGGATGGATGTCTATCACTCCATCCAGTACCTGGGGAAACTGATTGATGAGGGCAAAATAAGGCTGGGGGGGGACCTTGGAAAAAAGGTTACCTATCACGACCCCTGCGACCTGGGGAGGACGTTCCAGATTTTTGAGGAGCCACGAGACATCTTGAAGAACATACCCGGGCTCGAATACGTGGAGATGGCCAGAAACAGGCTCCAGGCGCGTTGCTGCGGCGGCGGCGGAGGTCTCCAGGCAAACGACCCGGAGATGGCCATTGATATAGCCGCTGAAAGGGTCCGGGACGCCCTCTCCGTGGGGGCAGAGATCATTGTCTCCGGGTGCGCGGCCTGTAAAGACAACCTGAAAAAAGGAGCCATGGCCATCCCCAAACAGGAGCGGGGCAAGATAAAGGTCATGGATATCACCGAGATGGTAGCCAAATGCATTGAAAATTGAAGTGTGTCTTTTTAAGTTTGACGGTATTATCTTTCACGATGCCAAGACCTGTCCAAACAACTCATACAGCCGCTATGGTATGCCCGAGAGGTTGTCCCACAACCCATATCTGGTGAAGATGGTGGAAGAAATTGTCAAACATGAAATTCTGGTACCTTAATACCCGCAATTGACTGGTGCCGTGGGCGCCGCTCTTTTCGCCATAGAGGATGGGAAGTAGCTGTAACATCTCAAAAAGCATTCAACCCCCCGTGTTTTTGAAAGGCTACAAATAGCCCTTGTCAAGGTTGTAAATGGAGGTTGACGGAATGACCATAAGTAAGTGGATGCATATGGGCACGGCCCTAAAGATGAATGCCATCAATTATCCGGATAAACTGGGGTGGCAGGACAAATCACAGGAATTCACCTTTAGGCAATGGAACGAGCGCTCTTGCCGTCTGGCCAACGGCCTGAAGCAACTGGGCGTTGGGTATGGGGATACCTTTGCGGTGATTGCCTATAACCGAGGTGAGTGGCTGGACATATACGCCTCTTGCGCCAAGGGGGGGCAAATGGTCGTTCCCATAATGTTTAGACTCGCCGGACCTGAAATCGAGTACATCGTAAACCACTCCGAATGTAAAGGGCTCATTGTGGAGGCCCCTTTTGTTGAACTGATCGAAAGCATAAAAGACAAGCTCCCGGTTCCAAAGGATGCTTACGTCTACCTGGGAGACGATCCCGTACCCGACGGGTATGTGGGATATGAAGATCTCCTGTCCGGTTCTTCCCCTGAAGAACCGGACGTCCTGGTGGACGCCGCCGATATCTGGACCATCATGTACACCTCAGGGACAACCGGGCGGCCCAAAGGGGTGATGAGGACCCATGAAAGTAACTTAGCCCAGTACTATCTTAACAATATCAACACAGGCGCCCGACCCACTGACAAGGTTATGCTGGTCATGCCCATGTGCCATGTGAATTCCATATTTTATTCATTTCCCTATACCCTGATGAGTGCGCCGGTATTCGTCTACAATATGGTGAGCTTTGATCCTGAGGATCTGCTGAGGACTGTCGAGAAATACAAGATCACCTTTACCTCCCTGGTCCCTACCCACTACATCATGATGTTGGCCCTGCCCGAGGATGTCAAGAATAACGTGGATGTATCTTCCATCCGCCAGTTGCTTGTCTCCTCTGCCCCTGCCAGAAAAGACCTGAAGCTGGCCATCATGGACTATTTCAAGAACGCGGAACTGTGGGAGGCTTACGGTAGTACCGAGGGTGGGCTTATAACCCTGCTCAGGCCAGAGGATCAATTCAAGAAACTCGGTTCCATCGGTAAAGAGATTTTTGGGACCGATCGGATCAGGATTCTGGATGAAGACCGGAACGAGGTCCCGGACGGGCAGGTCGGGGAGCTGTTCTATCGGACCCCGATGCTTTTCAAGGAATACCTCAAAGAGCCGGAAAAGACAAAGGAGGCCTTTGATAATGGCTGGTCTTCTGCCGGCGATATGGTGGTTCGAGATGAGGATGGCTACTACACCCTGGTTGACAGAAAGGCCAACATGATTATCACGGGCGGGGAAAATGTCTACCCGTCTGAGGTGGAGAATGTGGTGGGTGCCCATGAGGCTGTAAGAGACATCGCAGTTATTGGAATTCCCGACGATAAATGGGGGGAATCTGTCAAGGCCGTTGTGGTCCTGCATGAAGGGTATGAACCGGGGGAGGAACTGGCCAAAGGAATCATCGACTTCTCCCGTGGCAAATTGGCCGGATATAAGCGACCAAAGTCGCTCGATTTTATTGATGACCAAGAGATGCCAAGGACCCCCACAGGAAAGATACTCCATCGTCTCCTAAGGGAGAAGTACGGCAAATGGAGTGAAGCGTAATAAACAAATTGACCCCTAAACCTAAGTATTTGGAGGAGAAATGACATGCTGACAAAAGCTTTTATACCATACAAGGGCTATTATTCGACCCCCTTTTCACGATGGCAGGGAAGCCTGGCAAACGAACACGCAATCATTCTCGCGGGCAACACCTCCAAGCGGTGGCTTGCAGATAAGGGTTGGGATCCCAAGATGCTCGACTACCTCTTCTTGGGGATGACCATTGGGCAGCCCCAGTGGTTTTATGGAAGCCCTTGGGCCGCGGCACTTGTGGGCGCCGTAAAGACCCCCGGGATGCTGATCAGCCAAGCCTGCACAACATCCGCCACATGTATTTTTCAGGCCGCAGTGGGGGTAGAAACGGGTCTCTATGAGACCGCATATACCCTTATGGCCGACCGTTGTTCCAACGGACCCCATACCATCTGGCCGAATCCCAACGGACCGGGGGGAGAAGTAATTTCAGAGAATTGGCTCATGGACAATTTTAACAAAGATCCCAATGCCGGTTTGAAGATGATCGAGACCGCCGAAAACGTGGGCAAAGAGGGCGGTTTCACCAAGGAGCAGTGTGACGAGTTGACTCTGAGACGTTACGAACAGTACCTCATGGCCCTTGAAAACGACCGTGCCTTTCAGAAGGGATATATGTTTTCCCCAGAGGTGAAGGTATCACGAAAGAAGACGATCCTTGTGGAAGAAGATGAAGGGGTCACACCCACCACAAAGGAGGGGCTTGCCTCCCTCAAGCCGCTGATACCCGGCGGCATTCTCTCCTTCGGGTCCCAGACCCATCCGGCGGATGGAAACTGCGGACTGGTGGTGACCTCCGAGGACAGGGCCAAGGAACTCAGCGCTGATCCCTCTCTCAATATACAGATTGTCTCCTATGGCTATTCCAGAGAAAAGCCGGGTTACATGGCTGCGGCCCCCGTACCGGCGTCCCAGATGGCCCTCGAAAAGGCAGGGCGCAAGATACAGGACATGAAGGCCGTCAAGACCCATAATCCCTTTGTGGTCAATGACCTTTATTTTGGCCAGCAGATGGGTATCGATCCCATGGGTACAGAGGAACTGAGTTTCAATGATTATGGATGCTCTATGATATACGGACATCCCCAGGGCCCTACAGTGGGTCGTATCATCATCGAGGGGATTGAAGAAGTGGCCATGAAAGGCGGTGGCTACTTTCTCTGGACGGGATGTGCCGCAGGGGATACGGGTGGCGCTCTCATATTCAAGATTGGTTAGAAAAACTTCTGATTGCTTCTTGACCCCTGAACCTTCAGTTGTTAAAAAAAGGGTATTCGGCAATGGATCGAATACCCTTTTTCTTTAAAGAAACTGAGGTTGCAAACAAACTTAACGAGACTACCCAATTCTTCCATAACTTCTCGAAAATTTATCCACAACGGTATCTAAATCATGGAAATGATAATCTTTAAATCCCTGGG
>JADHXI010000164.1 GCA_016783065.1 Desulfobacteraceae bacterium
AGCGCCTTGATAAGTTCCCAGAAGCCAGCGTTTCATCAGTGCAGCAATCAAATGTGCCAGTTTCAGATCTTTGGATTGTATCACAACATGTCGGAAATCATTCTCAGTAAGTCCATTATATCCCAACCAGTCGTCAGTACGGATTGTGCTGCCCTGCCTCACAACTCCTTTATCAAATGGCGTCAGGCTGGCGCTGGAAGCGTCCTCCAAGTGCCGCAAACGAATACGCCCAATGCCATCTTCTCCTTTATCTTCCACTGCAATACCAACGAGTGCTTTTCCTTCAGCGCCACGGCCGCGTTTGCCTGGCTTCTTTCCACCGACATAAGTCTCGTCGACTTCGACCAAACCACTCAATTTGTCTCGACCGGGCCTCACCATCGCACGACGAAGTTTTTGCAGCCACTGCCAAGCAGTATGATAGCTACCGAGGTTAAGAGCTCGTTGCAGCCCGAGAGCATTTGCTCCGTATTTCTGGTCGGTGATGTGCCACATAGCACGAAACCAAAGCCGCAACGGTTTGCGAGTACTATGAAGGACAGTTCCACGGTAACCGAAGTTTGCGCTCCACATTGAATGCAATGGAGAAGCCCTCGATTCGTTCGCCAAGCGCATTTTTCTCCGCAATGAGGACAAATAAAGCCCTCCGGCCATCTCAATGCTCGCAGGTATTCGATACATCTGGCCTCGGTGCTAAACCGATCCTCAAACTCAAGCAAGTTCCGTGGGTAATCTTCCTCCATGAAGAGGAACACTACATCTTGTGGTTACTGGAGTCAAGTGCATACCCCAGTAAAGAATATTAATAATGATAGTTTATCCTCCAGCGAGCAACGGAAAAATAGCAATACGATCTCCGTCTTGGACCGTTGCCTCGAGGCTGTCAAGAGAATAAATTATTCTTCCATTTAGGACAACTCTCACGGTTCTAAGGTGTATTCCTTGCTCTTTGGTGAAAAAAGGCGAAATATCTTTGTTTTGATGCTCTGCGATTTCCTGCAAAATATCCCTGATACGATAGTGCCTGGAAGGAGCCAAATTCAGCGTTATTTCGTCTTTTCCTATCAACTTTTTGACATTCGCAAAAAACTTGACGATGACAGTCATCGCTCATACCTTAATAGTTGACAACTCAGGATTGAAGCCCCTTCATTGCGACACTGGTATTAGAGGGCAAAGTCAGAACAGTTCCCATCATTATGATACACATCTATTAACCCTCTGTTTGTCAAGATACTGAATATTTGTTATAGGCAGAAATCAAGGCCTAATTCTTTAAGTTTGCCTTGACTGGGTACTCCGTTTGGCCAGTCCCTCACCGAGTAATATTCATTCAACATATCGTCAAAAGGCATCTCCACATTGGCAGCACCACCTTTGGGATGGGGGGTTAGGAAACGTTTGGGAAGTTGGTAATCCCGCGATGGTTTCATACCATGCTTGATGTTGAACATGTTCATGAGATTAATGATTCGCTCCCCAGTTTTCAATAGTTCCTGAGGTAAGATATCCCAGCCAGTGATGGCATTGAGAAAACCTGTCAAACGTGTGAAATCGAGCCCTGAAAATTCATAGAAAAAGCAGAAGATCACCGAATTGCAAACAGCCATTCGGTCCTGAAATTTTGCCGCTGCCAGTCCCTTATGGGTCGGTGAATGCGGATCTAAAGGCTCCCGGAGTTCCTTGAGGCCTGTCTCCGGAAAGGTTACGCCCAGCTCGATCGCTTCAGGGAATCCGTGGAGATGACTGGCCCCCTTCATTGAAGTTGCTGTTGCAACGGCCATGGAAAGAAATGCCCTCGGGTCGTGGGCGGGAACCACCGCACCGTTGACATGAAGAGGATCCGAAACCCCCAATTTCTCTGCAGCAACCCTCATACCCTCACCCAGAATCCGAGGCACGTCACCCTCCCGTTTGGCAATCTTCTCCAGAAGCGCGAGCATGGCATCAGCGTCGCCCCACTTCAGTTCGATTCCGCCCAGATCATCCTTTGTGATTTTTCCCGCTTCATAAGCCTCCATTGCGAATGCACAGATCCCTCCAAACTCAATGGTATCAAGGCTGTAACGATTGCAAAGCTCATTAGCTTTGTTAACAGCAAGAAGGTTGTCAATAAGGCAGTCTGAACCGATCATACCCAGTGTTTCATATTCGGGGCCGTAACTGTCCATGGCATACTTGTCCTTGGAAATGGTCACCCTTCGGTGGCAGCCCATAATGCAGTTGGAGCAAGCATCCGGCTTGGGTTTTAGAACCGAATTAAAGTCCTGTCCTTCTCCCGCACCCAACTTTTTGGCACCATCCGGCCACCTGTCCAGCAAGAAGTTCTTCATGGGAAGCAGCCCGTTTTCCTCCCGTGGAACCACCGCCATTGCCTGGCCCAGCTCCCTATTGGCTTTCGTAAAGTCAGCATCTTTGGCTATGGCCAGAAGCTCCTTCTTAAGCTTCTCCAATTCTTCAGGCCGCGCAATAGGCACTGTCTGTGTTCCACGGAAAGCGATTGCCTTCAGGTTCTTCGATCCCATTACCGTCCCCATTCCAGTCCGACCTGCACAACCATGCCCATAGTTGCAGATAAGCCCTGCGTACCGGACAAGATTTTCCGCAGCGGGACCGATGGGTGCCACCTGGACCTTCCGATCACCTAACTCATCTTTAATGGCATCCTCAGTTTCAAAAGTATCGGTCTTCCCCCACAGGTGAGAAGCATCCTTTAACTCCGCTTCCCCATCATGAATCCACAAATAGACCGGCTTTTGGGATTTTCCTTTGACAACAAGTGCATCAAAACCAGCTTTTTTGAACTCTTCAGCGTTATATCCCCCGCCGAGCGATTCCCCAAAGATGCCTGTTAGCGGGGATTTGGCACAAACCGTAAAGCGCCCACTGCCGAGCACCTTGGACCCTCCCTGAAAAGGACCCACACTAAAAATAAAAAGGTTCTCTGGCCCCAGAGGATCAGCTCCGGCTGGCACTTCATCGTAAAGGATCTTTGCAGAGAGGCCTGTGCCCCCAATATAGGCTTTGCGCCATTCTTCAGGCAAAGAGTCAATGGTAATTTTACCCTCTGTCAAATCTACCCTTAAGACCTTACCCCAATAACCACTCATGATTTATCCCTCCTTTCAGTTATCAATGCCAAAAGCGTGAACTTGTTTTCACTACCTCCCTAACCCTCCTCCTTCGGGGGGGAGCGCAGGATGGAAGTGGTAACTTGATCTTCTATATGTACTTATCTTGAGGGGTGCATCCGCAGGTTCTTGCAAATCACAACTTTTTTCAATTTCAGACCACCTGACCCCGGGGATTTTGTCTTGACCCCAAAGTATCACGAACCGAAAGGATAATCGGCATCCTTCATTTGCCGGTTTACACTTCTTATCCGCATTCAAGCTCGCCCCCTTTTGAGGCTTAAGGCAGAAAGTGTAAACTACTTTTGTGCCGGCATGAAGGATGCCGATATTTCCATGGGAAGGTTGCACTTACGTAGGCAAACAAATCCCTGGTGCACGGACCGTTTTCTTTGAGGAGAGCGGCTACATGCTTTACTATGAAGAAGCAGAGAAATCTAACCGACTCGTAGCTGAGTTTGTAAGTCAGCATGGCTGAGCTGTATGTTCGGAGAGAGTTGGAGGTATCTTCTTATCACCTCCAATCAAGCCTTGACTCATCAATGTCAAAGGTGAGCAGTTCTTCTTGCGTTTCGCCTGCTTCATTGATGACAACGCCGTTTGGCCCTACGATCATACTGTGGCCCAGGTTGATTCGTCCCCTGTATGAACCAATAGCATTGGCCTTGCACACGAAAAGACGGTTCTCCAACGCCCTGGCAATGGGGAGTGCCCGGTTTTTGTCCACCTTCAGCCGGGCCTCCATGGGCGGATAGTAATGGGCGCAGGAGATGAAAAGCACTTTCGCCCCTGCCTCCCCGACCTCCCTGGCAAGCGCGGGATGATCCTGGTCGCGGCAGATGATGGTGCCCAGGGTCAGGGTTCCCAGTTCAAAGGTGAGGGGTTCGGAACCGGGAGCAAAGTACTTCTGCTCGTAGGAGACCAGATGGGTCTTGTGATAGAGAAGCCGCCTGCCGTCCGTCAACAAGACCACCACGCTGTTATACAACTGGTCGTCCATCCGGTATGGGGTACCCACCACCATGTTGATCCCCAACTGTCGAGAGAGGCCCCCCAGGTCATCCAGGGCGGAGGCGACGGCCTCCTGCTTCACGTTGGCGAATCCTTCAAAAAGATACCCCGTCAGACTCGCCTCCGGGAAATTTACGATGTCAACCCCTCGATCGGATGCCTTTTTGGCCCAGGCACGAATGTTCTCCAGATTCTTTTCCAGATCAGGATAGAGATCGATCTGGGCAGCGGCGATTTTCAAGGGTATTCGCTCCTTTAACCCCAGTGTTTGCTCTGCAGTGCAGCGATCTTGTCATAGACTCCTGCGTCCCGAAGGGCCAGGAAGGTATCCTTGAAGACCCCGAACACGTCCTGGTAGATGGCATGGTTCCCCATGTGGGGCTCTATGGAGTCAAAGGGGTGGACCATATTTCCCACCGCCTCTTCCACGGAACCGAAGACACCGGCCCCCGCGGCCCCGAGGATGGTCGCTCCCAGTGTCGTACATTCGGAGACCTTAAGCCTCTCCACCGGTCTTCCGTAGACGTCCGCCTGGATCTGATTCCAGAGGGGTGATTTTGCCCCCCCGCCCGACAACCGAATGCTGTCAAAGGGTTTTCCCAGGACCTTTTCCATGGCATCCACAATCATCCGAAGCTCGTATGCGCCTCCCTCCATGATGGAGCGGGCCATCATGGCCCGGTCGTGGATCAAGGAGAGACCGATGGCGCCGCCCCGGGCATTGTCCACATAGTGAGGGGTTACCTGGCCGGAGAAAAAGGGAAAAAAGATCGAGCCCTTACACCCGACCGGTGCGGTTGCAGCCTGGGCCCCGATAATATCGTAGGCGTCCATGCCCAGTTGTTCCGCCGCCTGTCTCTCCACCTGGGCATAGGTGTCTCTCCACCAGCGAAGGCAGACCCCCGTTGCAAAGGCCAGCCCTTCCATATCCCATTTTTCGGGTATGGCCGAACCACCCATAAGCACGAGATGCCCTGGATCCGCTTTTCGGGAATCGATATGGGCCACCATCACCGAGGCCGTTCCAATGGTGATTTCCGCCAGCCCTTCCCGAATGACCCCCGCCCCGATGGCGGCGCACTGTTGATCGCCCCCGCCAAAACAGATGGGCATGCCTTGTGCAAAACCGGAGGCTTCCGCCGCTTCCTTTGAGACAACGCCCACCTGACGGGCAGGCGTTTTCATGGGGGGTAGTTTGTCCATGGGGAGGTTGATAAGATCGCAAAGCTCCCTGGACCAGTCAAGATTGGCAATATCCATCATCCCGTTCAAAGTGATGGATGCCGGATCGGAGGAGATATCTTCCGAGCCGAACTTGTGGAGAAAAAATTCCTGTCCGTTGATGATCAGATAGGTCTTGTCCAGCAGCTTGGGACGTCTGTCCACCACCCATTTCATCTTGGCGTAGGACCAGAGGCCCGAAAGCGGGACCCCTGAAATGTCGTGATAGCGGTCCGCCCCAAGGTTCTGCAGAATCCAGGCCAGTTCCTCCCCTGCCCTTCCGCAGGACCACACGATGGAATCGGCCAGCGGGTTCAGATCTTTGTCCACGCAGACAAAGGTTCCACGCTGGCTGGAAAGTCCCATGGAGGCAATCTCACCGGTATCCACGCCCGTCTTCGAAAGGACCTCCTTGCTTGCTTGACACATACAGGTCCACATGAGCTCCATATCCTGTTCCACCCAACCCGGATGGGGATAGGAACAGGGATATTCCCGGTAGGCCGTGCCCACAATATTCCCGTCGGTGTCTGCAATCATAACGGTGACGCCGGTGGTGCCCGCGTCTATGCCAGCCAAGAGTTTCTTGTTAGCCATTGTTCCTTGAACCTCCCTTTTGGTCTTCGTTTATACCATTCTCTTATGTAGAAGCGGGCGGAACCAGATCATCGTGAAGGGACTGAACAAGATTGAAACAGTCCAGCAAGGGACCGTTGAGGATCTCATTTCTCTTTTGGGCCATCTTTTCATAGAACGATGTGGCCTCGGCCCTCGGCTTGAAGGTGTTTTTAAAGGTCACCCACTTCTTGATGGTCTCTTTCATATCTTTGATGGCCCCCACGCCGTAGGCCGCCAGCAGGGCATTGCCCAGGACCGCGCCTTCCGATTGGGAGGGGATAAGATAGTCCAGGTTCATCATGTCCGCCTTGATCTGATTCCAGATCCGGCTGTGGCTCCCTCCGCCGGCCCCGATCATCTGGTTTACGGGAAATCCCGCATCCCTCAACATATGGGTCCAGTGCATATATTCAAAGGCGATCGATTCCAGCATGGAACGCCACATGTGCCCAGCCTGGTTGGACCCCCTGAGCCCCAGCCAGGTGCCGCTGGCCGTGGACCAGGAAGGGGAGGTCCGCCCCTGGAGAAAGGGGAAAAACATGGCATAATCGGAGCCCGCAGGCACTTTTTCCGCCAGTTTGTCCAGTTCCCTATAGACCTCGTCCACGCCCGGCTTCCTGAGAATTTCATCCCTGTACCAGCGCAGGCTGAGCCCGCCGGCCGGGATAAAGGCCCAGGGAAGATATTGATCCTCAAAGGTATTCATGGCGTTGACCAGGACCTTCTTCTTAGTAATGGCCGCGTTCACGTCGCTCAAGGCAAAGGCGGCGATGGATGCGGTCCCCGCTACGTCAAAGGACATGCCCACATCCGTCAGACCGGACCCCAGACAGGACTGCATGATATCCCCGGCGCCGGCCACCAGGGGAATCCCAGGCTTGAGGCCTATTTTTGCAGCCTCCTCCGCACAGAGTTCCCCAACGACATCCCACGGTTTTACCACCCTTGGCAGCATTTCGTGGGGCAGACCGAGGAGATCGATCTGTTTCTCCGACCAATCCCTCTTTCTGGCATCAAAACCGATAATCCATCCCGACTGATGGGCCCAGTCCACAAAGGCGTCTTTGGCCTTGAGGCCCCCCAGTTTTCCCATCACATAATGGGCGCAGCCGACCACCTTTTTGGCGTTCTTGCGGACTTCGGGGTTATTGGCGAGCATCCATTTGAGGACGATGGGAGGCATGTAGGCGGCCGGCTCTGCGTTCCCGCTTTCCTCGGCCCAGAGGGGGTCAACCCCTTTCAGTTCCTGGACTTCCTTTTGAGCCCGCCCGTCCAGATAGGGGATGTAGGGCCCAAGCGGTCTCCAGTCCTCATCAATGGGGACGATGCCGCAGATGATGCCGCTGCAACTGATCCCACCCACCTCATCGGGGTCCACTTTTCCCTTGGTGACACATTCCTTGATGCCCTCGGCCACCACCCGGTAAAACTGCTCGGCCTCCATTTCGGCCCACCCGGGTTTTGGGTAGAGGATTTCATGCTCACGGTAGGCATCGGTTACAAGCTCTCCGTCAATGGTGTACATGGCCACCTTGGTTCCCATGGTCCCACAGTCATAACCGATATAGTAACGCTTCGTCATGGTCTTTGCCTCCTACGGGGGATTGGACTAAAAATAGGCCTTTTCGGTCTTACGGTTGAACAGGTGCATCTTCTTTTTCATCGGATCGAGCCAGATCTTGTCGCCGGCCTTGATATCCTTGTCCACGGATGTCTTGAGTTTGAGCTTTTTTTTGGGGATCTTTATATCCACGATCATCTCTTCCCCCAACGGCTCCGTAACAAGGACATCCGCGGGAAAGCTCTCTTCCCCGGTCCTTTTGTCGCTGAGAATGAAGTTCTCGGGCCGGACACCCAGCACCATTTCCATGGGTTTGGACGAATCATCCCCATTGTTTTTCTTATAGCGATCGATCATTTCCGGCGGCAGGGTCATCCTGAACGATTCATTTACCAGTTGCCATTTTTCTCCACTGACTTCAAGCTCGCAATCCATGAAATTCATGGGAGGATCCCCCACAAAACCTGCCACAAACTGATTGACGGGATGGTTAAAGATCTCATCCGGGGTCCCCACCTGCTGGAGAACACCATAATTCATGATGGCGATGCGATCGGCCATGCTCATGGCTTCCATCTGGTCATGGGTCACATAGACCATGGTGGTCCCCAGGGTTCGCTGGAGCAACTTCAATTCCCCCCTCATGTGGGTGCGGAGTTTGGCATCCAGATGGGAGATCGGTTCGTCCAGGAGAAAGACCCGGGGTTCCCGCACGATGGCCCGTCCAATGGCCACCCGCTGTCGCTGTCCGCCCGAAAGCTGTTTGGGATAACGGTCTAACAAATCGGTAATTTCAAGAATCTCCGCCGCTTTACCGACCCGTTGTTTGATCTCGGCCTCGGAGTACTTCTGTTTTCCCACGCGCAGGGGAAACGCCATATTGGCAAAGACCTTTTTGTGGGGATAAAGGGCATAGGTCTCAAAGACCATGGCGATATCCCGATCCTTGGGTTCCACCTCATTGACGACATGGTCGCCAATGAGGATCTCCCCCTGGGAAATCTCCTCCAGGCCCGCAATCATTCGAAGGGTGGAGGATTTGCCGCATCCCGAAGGTCCAAGAAGGCAGAAAAACTCCTTGTCCTTGCACTCCAGGGACAGATCGAGGACCGCCTCCACCTTTCCATACCGTTTCCAAACATTTTTGAGTGTTACTTTCGCCAAAACCGCCCTCCTATGAACGAACTCAACCGAGTTTTCTATTTAAGTCAC
>JADHXI010000165.1 GCA_016783065.1 Desulfobacteraceae bacterium
ACAATCACCCGGTCTCCCGGATTGCAGACCGTCATCATTGCCACCATCATGGCCTCGGTACTCCCGCAGGTGACAACAATGTGGTCATCCGGATCCAGATCGATTCCCATCCACCTTTGTTGCTTACGGGCAAGGGCTGTCCGAAAGTTGGGCGCCCCCCAAGTTATGGCGTATTGGTGATATCCATCGTCCAGTGCACGTTTTGCAGCGGCCACCAGTTCATCAGGGGGATCGAAATCCGGAAATCCTTGTGATAGATTGATGGCGCCATACTTGTTGGCGACCCGGGTCATATCGCGGATGACAGATTCCGTAAAATGTTTTAGGCGATTAGAGATTTTGGGCATGGTTCAGAGGCTCTCCTTTTGGATTTAACCTTGTCTTTCAAGCGGGGGATAATAGAAAGATACCAATCGGCTGTCAAATAGAAACCATAGGTTGTTTTGGGGCCACAACGAATCCAGGCACAGCCCGCAGTCCTGAGGCTGGAGGAATTCAGATGAGACCCGAGAGTCCTTGATCCAAATCCCGGCATAGATCCTCAGGGTCTTCGAGACCCACCGATATCCTGAAAATCCCTTCTCCAGCAAACTCACGAAAGGACTGCTGCTGGCCTGCGCTGAGCTTGAAGGATGATTCAAAAAGGGCCTGGGTGGGCAAATAAAAGATGAGACTCCGGTGATGGCCCAATGAAACCGCGTAGTGAAAAATCTTCAACCGTTCTTCCAGGATACCTGCAGCACGAGAACCGTCTTCCACCTGGAAAGTAATCATTCCTGAAAAATTCTTCATCTGCTCCTTTGCGAGGTCGTATTGGGGATGAGAGGGCAAACCCGGATATATCACTTTCTTGACGCTCGTATTTCCTTCCAGAAACTCAGCCACGCATTGTGCCCCAGCCTCGTGGGCCGACATCCGAAGCGGCAATGTCGCTATCCCCCTCATGATGAGCCAGGCGTTAAAGGGGCTAAGAATACCTCCGGTCCGAATGGCCACTTTCTGACGAAGGGGCTCCATATCCTCTGCCCGGCCGAGCAATGCGCCACCCACGGCGTCTCCGTGCCCGCACAGATACTTTGTGAGAGAGTGGACCACATAATCTGCACCAAGTCGCAGGGGTTTGGTTGCGATCGGTGTGGCAAAGGTGGAATCCACGGCAAGTTTTGCCCCTGCTGTGTGAGCAATGTCCCCAACAGCACGGATGTCCGTCAACCGCAGGATGGGGTTACAGGGTGTCTCTGCGTAAACCAGCTTTGTTTCAGAAGTAACAGCCCGTTTCACCTCATCCAGATCAGACATATTAACCTTGGAAATCCTTATCCCCATCCTGGGAAGGATGTCATTGGTAAGCTCAGCGGTGGCAGCGTAAGAAACGTCACTGATAACCAGATGATCATCTGTGCTCAGATGGTAAAAAAAGAGGGAGTTTACCGCCGCCATCCCGCTGCCAAAGGCGACACAGGCTTCAGCACCTTCCAACGCCATGAGTTTCTGCTCGAGCTGACGGACGGTGGGGTTCCCCCATCTCGTGTAATAATAGGGGGCATCTGCTTCAAGGCCTTCAACTGAAAATGATGCGCCCGCCTCAGCCGTAAACGTGGTCGACATGACCAAATTCGGCGCTGAAGCCCTCGTTATGGGATCGGGTTTTTCACCGGCGTGAACCGCCTTTGTTCTCATACCTGCCTCTTGATTGGCACCCATCGTAACTGCTCCTTGATTGTTTTTCTGTATTGTGCCTGAAGCGTCAAAGATCCACTGAATATAACTTCTCAATAAGTTCACGAGAAAGGATGTGATTTCTGGAGTGGGGTTCGGGTGTTTCCGACGTCGAAATGGATACAGTGAGGTCACCGAAGATTGGAGGGATTAATGGTGAGATTTTATCTGCCTTCCCCTTTTGTGTCGATCACCGGTAGTTCTTCTACCCCTTTCTTGTCTATCTTTAGATATACTTTTCCGTCCTCATAGCGGTCAACCTGATTAATCGGGACAGAGATATCCTTTTTCCCCCACAAATGCCCCTCCCGCAAGATAAGATGGGTAATACGTCCGGTCTTCTTCTCCACAAGAAACTCATCAACCCGACCCGCACGCCCGTCTGTGGCGAAAACCCCGGTCCCTTTGTGAACGACAAGCCCTCCGGCAGGAACGGCCTCATGCTCAACAAACATTGAGGCTGGCGTTCCCATATTCCATCCCGCCTGTTCAGCCATATAGAGCATCGTAGAGGCAGGAATGTATTCCTCCTGTATGAAACTTTTCATTCTCTCAAATCTCTTCTTGTTGATGGAAAGAAAAACCGTATCATGGGAGGCCTCTTTAACCAGGCTCTCGGGGACGAGCCTTTGCGTGTTGGCAACATCATTTTCCCTGACCACCAGATACGTCACCCTTTCGGAGTCGGGGTTGAGTATTATGTTTTCCAGCCGACCAATCCTGCCATCCAAACATTCAACATGGGCCTTCAGCCGTATATCCATACATTCACCCTCATAATTCATTTTCAAAATTTCTCAAAAAAAGTATTACGGAACCGGGCTTTTGTGTCAAGACAATTGTAAGAACTGCTTGTTGCAATGCCCCTTCACAGGTCTGTCAATCGACCAGCATTAAACAGTACACATTTTGAGTTTGTGTCTTCTCGCTGAGAGTCTCGATAAAAAAGCCGTTGTTCCTCGCTGTCTGATAGACATCAATCCCGCATGCCTCCATGGAAGGTCTTGCCCTACCCCCAAAGTTGCAAGGATCCCCCTGAGGCCTTGCGCAATCCTTGCAGAGAAAGCACGGTCCGGCCAAGAAAACAAGTGCCTTATAGTATCCGTCCTTAAACATCTCTCCTTCCAGGTCGGTTAGCATCTCGAAATACTTCTTGAAGCGTTTTCCTCGATCTGGTGCTTCAGGTGCCTCCATGTGAAACAGGATAGCACGATGGTAGGTGTCAAGGGTTGCTCTCATCTGTTCAGGTGTGGGGGTATGTGGAGGGCAGCAATAACCTCTGTCATAGCTGGGACATCCAAACCGGCATTTCAACCTGACCCACGGCTCGGTTATAACGGTGGTCGGGTGAATTTGTTTCGCATGGGTTGCCCCTCTCTCCACGGCCTGCATACAATATTCTTTCAAATCTAGGTCATTCATACGTATCCTCCTGAATCAAAAATCCTGACCAACTTCCGGACCGGCGCTAACCTTGGAGGTTCGGTCCGTACGCCTTACCTGAACAGATAGCTCAGGAATCCATCCAGCTCATCAATTTTTTCCAGATCGGTCAGCATCTGCCATGTGCGGTCCATATCTTCATGGCTCAACACGTTACGGGTATATTTCCGGTAGAGTTGGCGGAATTCTTCCAAACCCAGAGGGAATTCTGGTGCCCCTTTGGCCTGGCGCCTTTCTCTCACAATTGATTTTCCGTCGGCAAGCAGTACCTCAATCTTGGCATCCCCGCTCATGAACTCGGCCGGCCAATCCAAATGATTTTCCACGGAAACCTTGGTCCACCCTTCCCGGAAACGGGGGTCATGGATTTTTTCTTCTGTAAAATGGTAACTATCGATGTCATTGTCCAGCATCAGGGCTGCCATGATATGGTGGAAGCTGAACCTCGCATCCTCGGTATCAACCGGGCTGGGGCGGTTGCAGGTATTATCAACGGGTCCCACATGTATCACGATTTTTTCAATTGTATCATAGGAAACATTGGTTTCAGCCAAGAATTCCAGCATCATGTCTATGTGGCGATGGGTCAAAAAGCAACAGGGGTATTTCTTCACCCAAATACCGTGCATATGCCACGGCCTTTGTCCCAAGCCTTGGGTGATCCTGTCCAGATCAAACGGCAATCCAGTGCAAACATCCTGAACCCATTTCTCCACGTCCGTGCCGCCGGTCATACCCTGCTTGGCAAGCTGCGCAGCCATCAAGCCGTCACGACAGGCCGCGGCCGATTCAATGTAGTGGGCATCGGTACCAAAGTTGATGATATACCCGCTGGCCCGACCCAGGGAGATGCCCACCGCCGATTTGAGTCGGGGAGGGCTCAGATTCAAGGCCTTACCAGCCGTAATGGCGGCGCCGATGACACCATAAAACGGTAAGTCGGTGATCCCCTTGGAAGATAGGGTAAACATCCCCAAACGGGTCATGACCTCCATGCCCAGAGCAGAAGCCCCTAACAGTTCCCTGCCGGTCAGCTTACCGTTTTCAGCCAGGGGAAAAATCACCGGGAAAACGGTGATATCGCTGGCGGCCGAGGGGAATTGGTCGTCCTCCAGTTCGGCGGCGTGCGAGGTGATTCCATTGACGAAAACGGCATCCTCTAGGGATGTTCGTGCACCAGCGCCGATAACGCCCGATTCTCCCTTGCATCCTTTGGATTCCACATGTTGGATCGTTTTGCGGCCTGCCTGGGTGGTGGCTCCTGAGAGCATGGCCGCCACAATTTTTGAACAAAGGAGCTTGGTATAGGTGACCGTCTCGTTAGGGATATCTTCAAAACTTGTCTCATACACGAATTCAGCAACCCGATCTATTATAGCCATAATCTAGCCTCCACGATGCATTAGCAATTGAGTAACCGTTCATAGGTTCAAGGTTCAACGTTCAGGGTTAAAGTTTCTTTCTAATGAGTCAAAGTGCGGAATTTTCTAGGTGCTGCAAACCACACAAAAAAGCCTGACATCACCAAAACGATTATCACCAGCACAAAGGCCCACTGGTAGCTATGGGTTTGATCAAAAATAAATCCCGGCACCCATGCACCGAGGGCACAGCCAACCCCAATCCCGGCCTCTACAACCCCGAAAATCAGTCCAAATATCCTGCCCTTGAAGAGATCCGCTGAAACTGCCATAAACATTGGCGCGCTCACCCCCCAGCCCATTCCGAAGAAGACAGCAAAACCATAAAGAAAGCCCTTATTGCCCGTCGACTCTATCAAAAGAAGGGAAACCACTCCCAGGCACGCACAAAAGATCCCCATGGTAAAGGTGATCTCCCGGCCGATGCGGTCGGAGAGCCACCCCCAGAATATCCTGAAGGCCGATGAGATGATCCCTGTTATGGCAAAGACCAGGGCTGCCGCCATTTTGGGGACTCCCTGATCCACCAGAAATCTAACGTTATGTACAAGGACGACGTAGAGCCCTATGACAGCGAAAAAGCAAAAGGCCATGAGGCCCCAAAACCTCCCGGAGAGCAAGGCCTTCCGGATGGTCCAATCGGTTTTCACGGTTGGCTGGTTTAAGGGATTCTGTCGTGAATTTTCAGAAGTTCTCCCTGCGTTGATTCCGTCAACCGGTTGACCGACTTCGGAGGGTTTGTGCCGGAGAAAGAGGCCGTTGATGGGCACAAGAATGATCAACACCAGCGCGCCGGTGACGACAAAGGTTGCCCGCCAACCCCACGTTGAGATCAAATATTGAGAAAGGGGGACCAGAGCAAAGGTTCCCAGGCCCATTCCCGAGACGGCGATCCCGCTGGCCAGTCCCCTCTTCTTTTCAAACCAGTGGGCCAGGATTGCGGAATAGGATATGATCCCGATACTGGTGATCCCGGCTCCCATAACCACGCCGTAGAGGAGGTAAAACTGGGCCAGGGAATCAATGGTTGCGCACAATACCAACCCGAGGCAAAGAATAAAAATTCCCGGCAAAATAACGCGCCTGGGACCAAAGCGATCAATCAGCCCTCCCACCAGGGGGGCCAGGACGGTATAGGTAATAAGGGCTATGGATTGAACACCGGCGGAATCCCCCCGGTTCCAGGGAAAATCCTCCAGAAGGGCCACATAGAAGACGGAGAAGCTCGTCCTTATCCCCAACCAAAAGGCCATGGAGACGAGGGCCACCCCAACGATGATCCACCCATAGTAGAAGCCCCCAGAGCGGTCAGCCCTCGGCCATCCGGGTTTTCCTATCGCTAGATCCCGTTTGTATGGCCTGTTCATGCTAACTTGTACTTATCCCGAAGCCGCTCCGATAATTCTCTTACCAGATCAAAGGCCATTTCCACAGTCCTTTCGCCATCCGGATTGACAAGGCAGCAGGTGGCGGGTGAAAGCAGACTTCGGGATAAGAGGAAATCCCTGTCAATCCCCCTTTTTTTCAGCGCCGTCCAGATCTCCTCAAGCCGCTCCATGAGAGAGCCCATGTCCTCTTTTTCAAAGGGCTCGAAATTGGTGGTCGCCTCACCTCTTGAGCAACAGTCGTCCATAGGGGTCGTTGCAAGGGCAACGCGATGAGGCCTGATAACATTTCCCTCTCTGAATCGTCAACCGGTATCTCCGCGCATGCCGGCTGCCAACGGGTGTAAATCAGGAGTGTTGGCCTCCGGCTCGGAGATCCTACGGCTCGGAGAGAGTACTGGAGTATTGGAGTGTTGGGTCCAAAAGCGGAAAAAGATCTAATTTGTATTCTTCGATCCTTGTTACCCCGAGATCCAAATGCGTTGCATATTTGCCCATAATTGCAACGATTCATTC
The DNA here is from genome assembly GCA_016783065.1 of Desulfobacteraceae bacterium. Lineage (GTDB taxonomy): Bacteria > Desulfobacterota > DSM-4660 > Desulfatiglandales > Desulfatiglandaceae > JABMQV01. Next base: position 6,485 of record JADHXI010000165.1, read on the forward strand.
ATTCCAATACATTACTCCAAATACGATAAACTCCTCGTTTGATACGGTGTGGATGGCTATCCTTTACCAACGGCCGTGAGTTACACCCTCTGCCAACCGCCATAAGCAGGGGTTTGAGGCTATGCTGACGCAAGAGTCCTGCCAAGGAGTTAGCGGGACAAGCAAAAAGAATACCCGCAGGATCGTCAAAAGGAGCGGCTTGGCTGTTTCCAGGATAGCGTCCGGCAAAAGCACCTATTCCCTATTGATCAGGAAATGATAAGCAAAATGGGTTGCGCCCTCTTTTTGGTTGACACACCGGCCAGTCGCATCTTATGCTTCTTTACCAATTCGGGGTTCGGCAGAGGAATTTCAATTGATGTTATTAATTCTTTGGAGGAGAAGGGAAAATGGATCCAGAAAAATTGCTAAAGGGAAAAAAGATCCTTATCGTGGATGATGAAAGCGATGTTCTTGATCAGTTGATTGAGCTTTTGGATATGTGTCGGATAGATACCGCCGCCTCTTTTGAGGAAGGTAAAAAACTCCTCGAAAGCGAGACCTATGACATTGCAGTTTTGGACATCATGGGTGTCGATGGGTTTGAACTCCTTTCCATTGCAAACAAAAATAACATCCCGGCCCTTATGCTCACGGCCCATTCCCTATCAGAAGAGAGCCTAAAGCGATCTGCAGAAGATGGCGCCTCCTACTATGCGCCGAAGGATGAAATGAACAATATCGCTCTATTTGTTGCGGATGTGCTTGAGGCAAAAGAAAAGAATAAAAGCCCATGGGCGATGTGGGCCGACAGGTTGGGGAGTTTCTACGACAAGAGATTTCATGGCACGAGCTGGCGGGAAGATGAAAAAGAATTCTGGGAAAAGAAAATAAAGAGTTTGCCGATGGTCTAACGTGATAAGAAACCATCGTGGGTAAATGGTTTTCAATAACATGTCTTGCAAATCTTTCAAAGCCCTGTCATCTGGTTGGCAGGGCTTTTTTATCTGCTTACAGAGCAACATCCATGCCAGAAAGGCCATCATCTCCTTGCCTGCATGTTGATGACCTTCAGGAAGAGAAAAATCTCCTTTATTCGCCCCAATCTCTTTGCCCGCCATGTCAAGGATCGCCTTTCATCTCTGGGTAAAAAATATCCAACCTGGATACTTGGATGAGTAAAAAGTATCCAAACTGTACTTTCATCGCCTTAAGGCGGGAATTTGCGAGACCGTTTTCTGAAGAAAATCCAAAGCGTTGTGTAAGGCTTTGACAACGTGTCTGAGATTGCGACTTGATCTCAATTGGTGTACACTTTTCTCCATCCCCCGGGCAGGTGATAAAAAGAAAAGGAGACCTTTTCATGTTTCGACGCTGGTGTGTTCATCACATATGGCTAATTCCGTTCCTCATTTTATGTGTGCTGCTCAGCGGCGCCCCTGTTTATCCGGCTGAGGGCGACTCCTCTCCTACCCTTTTCGCCGAACCATGGCCCGCTGCGGACCAGATGTTTAGAAAAGACCACCAATGGCTTGGTGGAGATGGGGGGAGTTCCGTTGACCTTGGTGATGACAGAGTCCTTTGGCTTTTTGGCGATAGCTTCATAGCAGCCAACAACCGCCATCTCAGGAGTGAATCCGTTTTCATCAGAAACAGTGTTGCCATTCAGTCAGGATATGACCCCTCGTCTGCAAAGGTCCGTTTTTACTGGGGGGGTAAAGACAATGCCCCGCAATCGTTTTTCCCACGTAAGGGGACGACCTGGTTTTGGCCGGGACAGGGCGTCGTCACAAATGGCTTCCTTCTCATCTTCCTTTTGGAAATTGAACCCTCTGATAATGATCTGGGGTTTGATTTCGCGGGATGGAAGGCGGTGAGAATATTCAACTACAAGGATGAACCCCAAGAGTGGAATCTTTGCTGGACAGAGATAGCAAGAAATCCGCACCGGATGATCATAGGCTCTGGCGGGCTTCTGTTGGTTGATGACTATCTCTATGCCTACAGTTCAGATGAATCCAAGACCCATGATGTATATCTCGCCAGATGGCCGATCAAAGAAGTGGCAAGGGGAGATTTGAGAAATCCCCAGTGGTGGATTGGACACCCCAAGGGGTGGTGCGGGCAGGGTAAACTCCAGGATAAACCGGCAAAAGTCTTTACAAAGGGGCAAACTGAATTCACCGTCAACTACGAGCCCCGCCTGGGAGCGTTCGTCCAGATACAAACAACGGGGTTTGGTTCGGCATA
>JADHXI010000019.1 GCA_016783065.1 Desulfobacteraceae bacterium
AATCCCACCCCAAATGTCTCGCCAAATCCCTTCAGGATGGCATCTTTGACCAGTTTCATCGGGGGAACCTCCCCCAGTTCCCATTTCAGGCAGGTCATCCGCTCTTTGAGGGAATAGATTTCTTTGTCTTTCAGCTTTTCCGTCGGGACCCGAAGCGCACGGAGCATTGTCTGGATATCCAGGTCTATCAACAAGGTACCCTGAAACAGGAAGGCCTCGTGAACCTCGGTGCCGCCTGTCCCGGAGATTTTTCGCCCCTTTACCTCGATATCATTTACCGGTCTGAAAGACGCTTCTATGCCAAGGGACCGGAGGCCGGCGATGGCGGCGTCACACAATGTGCGATAGAGCCCCAGGATATCCCGTGAGGCAACATCTTTTCCCGCAATGAGTTCCCAGCCCAGGGTATCCTCTCCAAAATAGATCGTCCCCCCTCCGGTTATACGGCGATTGATATGGATCCGCTTCCGGGCGCAATAGTCCTCCCGAATCTCCTGCTCTACGCTTTGATGGAAACCCACGAGACAACAGTGGGGCTGAAACTGCAGGAAACGAAAGGTGTTGGAGACAACCCCCTTTGCGCGTGCCTCGAGGATCGTCTCATCCAGACACATGTTTTCCGCGGCAGTTCTCTTACCCGTATCCAGCAAGCGCCAGTTCTGCACACCGTTACGCATTATGAAATGGCTATCCCAATCTGATTCTCGATTATTTTTGTGTCTTCCGGACCTGGCGGGAATGGATAATTCCGGAGGAGGCCATTCATGGCCTGGGCGGGGGTCTCATTGGCATAGGGTCGGTTGCAGCCGGAACAACCGGTGGTCATAAAGACTGTGCCTTTTTGTATAATGCTCTGTATCCTGTCACCGGGCAACCCAAAAGCCACCAATCTGCCGGCTTCAAAACGCATCCTTTCAAACCGCGCCTCTTCCTTGTCTATAAGATACCTGGCCAGCTGAACCCTTCGATATTGATCCATGGGAGGCTGTGACCGATTTTCCATTGCCGAGCCCTTTTCCGGGAAAAAAGAAAACAGATGCACCCGTGCTCCCATATCGTAACACTCCTGGATAAAACCGATAGCCTCTTCCTCGGTCTCGCCCAGCCCGATGATCAGATGCACCCCTACCCCTTTACGCCCATTTCCAAAAACCGCAACGGCCTCTCTGACCCCGCTTATATAGCGAGCCCATTTATGGGGGCCCTTGACTCCCCGACCACGCAGTTTTTCAAAGAGCTCCGGTGTTGCTGCATCAACGGCAACCGTTGTATTCTCCGCCCCTGCGGCCTTAATCATTTCCAGATCGCTTTGTTTGAATAAACTGGGGGTGATCAGGGTAGAAACCTTAAGCCCTGTGCCCGCCTTGACCGCCTCCACCATCTTCACAAGGTCTTTTGGGGCGCCGGGTGCGTTGAGGGCGGAAATGCACACTCGCTGAATAAAGGAATCGTTTTCAGCGGCCTTTCTGGTTGCTATAATAACTTCCTCAAGGGGATAGGATGGCCACTCCACTCGAATGAGATTCTTGCAATCAGGGCCGCCTGATACCCCGGCGGCCTGGCCGCAATACTGGCAGTTGGCCCGGCAACCATCATCATACTCCATAAGGAGGTTGATACACCCAAGCCGGGCGTTTCTATAAAATTTCCCGGGTTTTAGTCCGAGGGTCATTGCCGCTGCAATGCTCAATCTTGCTGTTTCAGGTGAAGCCATGTTATTGCTCTTCGCAGGTTTTGATATAATCAAGATACTCCACAGGAGACATGAGCCCGTGTGATCCGGTTCCACTTTGTATCCCAACCCTGACAAACCACCCCTGTGTAAATGGGGCCTTGTTGACCAGCTCAGGATTCTTGATTACTTCATTATTTACCGCCATTACCTGCCCATCTATGGGTGAATATAACCTGTCCACCCACTTGCTGGTCTCAATGGTACCAAAATCCTGATCCACCTCCATGGCGGCTCCCTTCGGCGGCAGTTCCACATAATTCACATCGCCGGCACTTTTTTGGATGTAATCGGTCCATCCAAGGGTACAAAGTCCATCTCTTATCTTTACCCACAAATGTTTGCGCGTATAATTCAAGTCCTCGGGAATATTCACGTCTTCAAATTGCATCAATTGTAATTTCTCCCCTATCCACATCAGTTGCTCAGATCATGATTGGCTAAAGAAAATCCGCCATGATCCCGTTCCTACCACCAGCATACGACCTTATCGTTTTCAAACACCAACTTCACCAGTTCGTCGTAATCCACGTTTCCCTGATACATTTCAAATTCTTTGACTTCATTGCCCTCAGATGAGGGTTGTATGAGCCCTTTTATGATCTCATCGGGCTCTGACTTGAGCACGTGTAAAATCTTCATATTGACCTCCATCAAAACGGAACAATCACATCATATTCACATAGTTTCTTTGCCATATCATCCAAGGATACATACTCGAAAAAGCCCCATTTGTCCACATTCGCTTGGGTATCTGTAAAATGCTGGCATTCCAGCTCGTCCTTGAGAAACTCAAGGTTTTCTTTGTAACCTTCAACCCTGTCTTCAGGCATGTTTACCTCTCCGATGACAAACAAGTCCGCCTCTACCATCTCAAGACCCAGGCCCAGGCCGGACCGTAGTCCTTCCCACTGATTTTCCGCGTCTCGGATTACTATTGCCACTTTGTTTGGTTCCATCTTCCTCCTCCCTCTACAGGACCAAGTAACGGTCACATTTTCCAATAAGTGAAACGTGTCTGGACTGGGTGGCCAAACCCTTTTCACCCATCCCTGCCGGGATGGGCTTGCCTTTCAGTCCCAACTCTTCCCACCGCACATTGCAGAGTGTCATCTCTTCGGGACCCAAATCCGCAAGCTCCTGGTATTTTGGGTCCTGTGACATCAATACCCCGTCGTGAGTAAGGAAAATGACAAGTTCCTTTCCTGCCTTCTTTGCGGCCTTAACAACCCCGATGACATGATCAAGGTGCTTGTTGGTAGCGACAAAGATGCCCAGTTTTTCCTTTTCTGCCATAAAAAATATCCCCCTTTTCAGTTCTTTTCTCCCATGATCGCCCGTACCATATCATCCGGCGTGATCACCGCAGATTGCAGGTCGTTTGATGCATAGAAGGATTTAATGGTTCTTAGCAATGAACCGGCTTCAACCGGTTGTCCCATAAGATGATCTTCCAGGCCTTTGAGATCGATTTGTGAGTGAAATGCGAACTCACAGGATATGACGATGTCATCGATGGTATCATTTTTCAATCGAAGGAGGACCCTTATTGGACCTCCGGCTGATCTGTACTTTGATTCCATTACCCTTACATCGGTTGTTATCTTGATCCAGCCGTTTATCTTTCCACCTTCTTCATGGAGCCACCCAGGGTCGGTGAACCGGCCGTCCAGCTCCGCCACCATCCGGCGCTCATCAGGCGTTAAGCTCCCCCTAAGTAAAGGGACCTCCAGCATCCTCTCAAATTCACTGATCAAAAGACCTTTCACCGCTTCCCGCTCAGGAATATAGCCCAGTTCGGCTCGCAGTGAAGTCACATAGTTCTCCATGGCTTCGCAGACCTTGTTTCTAAAGGCTTCAGATGAGACACGAAGCACCCGGGACATCTCTCCATGATCAAAATCAAACATGATATTCCCCACCACGACCGATGCATCACCTATTCTTCCGGCCCCGGTACCACATATTTTTTTGTCGCCAATCTGGATGTCATTGGCTGGGCGATATCGGGCATCCAACCCCATTTTGCGATAGGTATTGACTGCGGGCTGCAAGAACAGCTTATAGAGATTATCGACCTTCATGGGGACACTGCCACTGGGAAATATACATTGAAAAAACAGCTGTTCTTTATCCAGATAGACTGTGCCTCCTCCCACCTCCCTCCTCAGAAACGGAATTCGTTTTTGAGTACAGTATTCAGTGTCTATCTCCTTTTCCAGAACTTGATGATAACCAATGCAAACGTAAGGCTCTCTGGGATTCAGGATGATAATGGTCCCCTGCGAGGCCTCAGTGGTGCAATGGGCCACAGCATGGTAAATGGTCTGTGACTGCAGATAAGACACATAACCCAGATCAAGCAATCTGACCATCACCCCACCAGTCGATAGCCCTGAACATGTCAAACAAAATTCGCTACTTTGTTTTCAAAAACGAGGTCAACAAGCTTGTCATAACCGATAATGTCTGCCGTGTCCTTTAAGCGGTCCTCCATCCCACGCCTCTTAACGTCTTCGTCAATGGCGTATATTTTTTTGTCCTTAACCGCTTCGGTATCAAGGTAGACACCGTCCTTGATCAAAACCACGATGGCATCGGGATCCATCTGGGCATATTGCAGTCCCATGGGTCCTATTATTTTGTCTCCGCATAGATAGAGCATGTGATTACCTCCTAAAAATCCATACTGAAATCATTCTCTTGAAACAGCTCAAAGGCCCTTTCTTTTGAGATCACGGTGATATCGTCGGCCAACTCGGCTTCCGTTATCCCCCTCTCGTCCAGATCTTCTTTGACAGCGCAAAGCTCTGTCCCCATTCCCTTGTAGGATTCAAAATAGGCAAGGGCATCCGTCCTGTCCACATCCTTCAGACAATAAAAAACGCCATCCGATTGGAACAGAACCGTAGGGATATTCTCATCGATCCCGGCACTTACTCCAACTGCCGCCCGCAGGCCCTCTGTGTAGAACACGGTCCCAAAAGGCGCTCTGCAAATATTTATCAAGACTTTTTTCTCCGCCATTCAACATCCCTCCTTAAATCAGTTGAGTCTCTGAGACCCACCTAGAGTGTAATAAACGTATCTGCATCACTGACCATGTCCGCAAGATCGGGTAATCCGCCAACGCGAACTCCGTCAATAAACTCCTTTCCTCCTTCCAGACCTCTGGCGTTTACACAGATGCCACAGGCTATAATTTTGGCTCCCTTCTCCACCAGTTTTTTCATTCTCTCTACGGGAAGGGGCACATCCTCTGGAAATTTTTGATGTTTGATTGCGTTGTAGACCGAATCAATATACCAGAAGCCCTCAACCTCATGTCCCTTATCCAGGGCGGCCTCTGCCAGACGCGCAAAGATCTCATAATTCTCCGTCTGCCAGGGACCTTCTGTTAACATAATAGCCATTCTCGCCATAACCCATTACCTCCGTTTCCAATTTTTGCTTCAGGAGCCCCAATTTTACTCGAATACCCCCTTGGCTTCATATTCTGCATATTCCGCCTCGAGCCACTTCTGAATATCCTCCCCCTCACTGAGCAGATCCTTGAGATCTTCCTCCAGATTGGATGCCTCAATAAACAGAAAAAATCCCTCGCCAAAGGGGTCAGTGTTTACCAATGTGGGGTCGTCGATTACCTTCTGATTGATCTCTGCAATATCACCCCCGACAGGAGCCCTCAGGGGTCCGATATATTTGCCTGCCTCAATGGATCCAAAAGGCTTCGATTTCTTCACCTTTGCCCCTGCCGGCTTCAATTTTACGTATTGGGTGTTGCCTCCGGTAGCCTGCACCCCAAAGGCATCCAGACCAACCTGAACCCGGTTGCCCTCTACTCTTGCCCATATGTGTTCTTTGGGGTCATAGTAGAGATCATCCGGCAAACTTATCCCTTTAAATTCTGCCATAGCTATTCACCCTCCCCGTCGCTAATCGGCCTTTTCAATAACAAATCGCCACTTGCCAGCATCCATCTCCGAGACCTGGAACGGATATTTCTTCTTTGTCAAAAAATTCGGGATGGACTCCTCCGCAGCGGGTTGATAGTCCACGATTACCTCCAAGACCTGTCCTTTCCCCAAAGGTTTCAGGGCATCCCTGGCCCCCATAACCGTATAAGGGCACGTCTTGCCACTCAGATCCGCAGTAGCATCGGGTTTGACATCTTCTAGGCTCATCTTCCAACACCTCCTTTAAAAAAAGAATTTTGAGTTAATGTTGTTTGACTAAATCTCCTTTGCGACGTGACGCGCTATTTTCACCTCCTTTCTCAAACAAATGCCAGGCGCTAGCCTGAGGATATGGATCGCCCCACCAGTTGTATGAGATCCAGGACCTCTACCTTTGCATCAATATTTCTCACGGCGGTGGTTAGTGTACGGACGCACTGCTGACAGGCGGTAGCGCAGATTTCTGCTCCCAGATCGCGGATCTGCCCTGCCCTTTTTGCGGCAACTTTTGCTGTCAACCCGTCGTCGTACATCTCAACGTCTCCGCCGCCCCCGCAGCAGAGCGATTTTTTCCCGTTTTCAGAGAGTTCCAAGAATTTCAATCCAAGTATGCTTTGAATGACCCTGCGCGGGGCCTCATACACCCCCGAGGCACGACCCAGATCACATGGGTCGTGGTAGGTAACGGTTCCGGTCAGGTCTTTTTTTAATTCAATTCGACCCGTGTCTATCAACTCCGCCAAGAACTGAGCCGCATGTACAAGCCTCACATCTTTTATATCTGCGGCGTAATCATGGGACCAGGTGTGAAAACAGGAAGGGCATGAAAACACCACGGTCCTGGCCCCAATTTCCCGTATGGCATGAATGTTATGTTCCTTGAGTTCCTCCGCCCCTTCGAAAATGCCGGCTGAGAGAAGCGGGAACCCGCAGCACCATTCCTTCTCTCCCAGGATGGTAAAATCCACACCGGCCGTGGTTAGAATCCTACAAAACTCTTCCGGGATCTTTTGGACTGCCGGAGAAAAAGAGGAAACACATCCGATAAAGTAAACTGTTTCTGCCGTTTGTCTCTGGAACTCGTCATCCGGGGGGTCATCCATAAATTCCACCCACATGGCCCGTTCTTCATTGTCATAGTCCAAGGGATTGTGCTCGTTGCCCACGGCCTCTTGAACTATCTGAAGGATAGGTGGGTGTAGACCTTTCCCGGCGAGATGCTCTCTCATTCGTTTCCACAGATCCCTGAGACCAATGCTTACGGGGCAAACTTCTTTACATCTCCCGCAAAGGGTGCAACGGTAGACGCCTTTCCAAATCCCCACAAGCTGGGAATCACTGAGTTCCCTTTTGGCCACAAGGGATTTTAGCGATTCGATCCGTTCAGACGGAAGGATGTTTTCATTATCAATGGTCTCCATGGATACCGCAATGGAGCACCACAGGCTGCATGTCTTACACCGAGTACAGCTATCCAGTTCAATGATCTCTTTGGTGGCACTATTGGCCGGGTCAAATCTTTCTTTGTCTGCGACCGCGTTGGTAAGGATACTCAATGGGCTGGCGAAGATATGAAACATCTTACTAAAGGGCAGATAAGCCAGGCCAACAAAGCATGCCAGGAAATGAATATACCAGCGGAGCTTCGGAAAGCCGGCCCGATCCAACCCGATGGCAATCGGTTTGATGGCCTCGGCCACCCCGTAGCTTATAAAGGCCCATTGGGGTCGGGAATGGCAGGCAGCACAACTCATTTCATGGAGTTCCTTTCCCTGGGCCAGACGCTCTTTATCGAACAGCCCCTTTCGGTTGGGTGCAACGACCCCAAACTTCTCAATCCAGTAACTCTCTAAGGACCTCAGCTCCTGTTCATCGTCTGAATCCGCATACTCCTCCACCATACGCTGATAGTCGTTGTAGGACACGATTTTTGTTGCTTCCAAAAAAATCCCGGAGAACAGGATCACGGCAAGCACCACCATAGCGTAGATATCCACGGTATTGGTGATGAGGTGCGGTACTTTCAAAACAAATCGCCTGTAGACCGCAATGCCCAGACCTACGATCACAACGGCGGCAAAGATATTTCTGAGAAATAAGAATGGGTTCAGGGTAGAAACGTAATCTGTAAAGAGGAGAGAACTTGTGAATTTTTCCAGGGCATGCATCAGCAGCAAAAGACTAAAGCCCCAGAATATACATATGTGCATGGCCCAGCGAAGCCGGCTCTCCCTGTATACGCTGACCTGAAAAAGTACATCCGTAAAAAAGGCCTCCAGAAGGGTCAAAATCCGGGCACTGAATACAGTCAGAAAAATTCCCTTTAACGCCGCAGAGGCTCTCTTCGCAGTTCCAGGCCTCCCTTCATCCCTGTCAAGGCTGTACCGGAACCAATTGGATATCCTGTAGCACAAACCCAAAACAAAGATTATCAGCGCGATATACAGGCTTACTGTGAACAACATAGTGCTTTCCGTTTACGGGAAGTGGATTACTGACAACTCAATGGGATGATCACTCAATTTCTATACCATGGAGGAAAAGACATCACATGAACGGCACATCTTCATTTTTTCCTTCCAATTTTCGTGAATCACGCCTTCACAGATAGTACCATTGACAAACCAGCACAGGTCCCCTGCCCGGAACTCCCACGCAGGACATTTTTTCTTTCGCTCGGGGGGGCATCTCTTTATAGTCCAGCACGACTTTCCCGACTCCTTGTCGCCTTTGATCCTTGCGATCAAAAAAAGAAGCTGCCGCTCCGCATGAACCGGGACGGATCGCCACCCCTGTTCGTAGCTGTGAATCGCCTTAACGGACGTTCCGAGCAACTGTGCCATCTGGGTCTGCGTCTTGTTCAGTTTCTTGCGAAAGGATATGAATTCTTTGCTGTCCATATGGAACCTCGAAATCTGATGACTCCCTATTTTGATTTTCTTCGGATTTGACCTGAACGTGGCCTTTCATTCAGGCACCATCTAATTGGATGGAATTACTGCCACATTGTGACACACCTGTCAACAGAAAAGACGCATGTCGCACAGATGATGGTTGAAGAAATTTCTCGTCTCTTCGCTCCGGTCCCTGTTCAAGCAAAGCGCAGGGGCTTCGGCCCAGATACGGAGACAAAGAGCAAGCTCAAGAGGATGGCTGCATGGGTGGCTATGATAGGGTGTGGCATTCCCGGTCAGGGATTCGGTCGCTTGGAGAGTGGTTTCCCGCGCTATGGGGCATCGGAAGACGGGTCCACATGGACGATTACCTCGCTGAGTTCCTCAAATTCCACCTCGAGGCACCTTTCGACATCTTTTGCAATCCCGTGCCCCTGGGTCACGGTCAGATTTCCGTCAATCACCACATGAAGGACCATTTGAAAAAGCCCACCGGACGTCCGAACCTTTAGATCATGGAGGTCAATGACTCCCTCAACGCCGGCGGCACAAAGTCTGATCTTTTCCAAAACCTCGGGTTTGGGGGCCGAGTCAGTAAACTCGCGAATGGAACCCCAGAGCACTTCGAGCCCCACTTTGGCGATAAGGAAGGAGACCGCGAGGGCCGCATAGGCATCCAAGATATGCCAGTTCGGCTTAATGAGGGCCCCCGCCACCCCCAGCAGCACCGCAACCGAGGACAGGGCGTCGGAGCGATGGTGCCAGGCATTGGCCACAAGTACCGTACTCTTGATGACCCGCCCCGTGTGAATTGTGTAGCGATAAAGGGCTTCCTTGATAACAATTGAGATCACCGCTGCGCCCAGCGCGAGACCGGTAGGGTGGTGCTCGCTATGGTGGTAGATATTAAGGGCGGCTTCCGTCCCCAAATAGAATGCTGCCCCGAGGAGCCCCATGCCAACGAGTGCGGAGGAAAGGGTTTCTAATCTCCCGTGACCAAATGGATGCCCCTCGTCAGGGGCTTTACGCCCTAACCTGAGACCCACCAGCACGACGACGTCGGTGAAAAGATCGGAGACAGAGTGGACCGCATCGGCTATGAGGGCCTGGCTGTGGCCCAAGACACCGGCAATAAATTTCAGGGCAATCAGAAGGATATTGGCTAAGGCACCGATCAGGGTGACCTTACGGCCGACTCGCTCCTGATCTCTCATCATCTGCTCTGAAACGCTCATGGGAAACCCGAATGACAGCTCTCGGGGTGCTTCAAGCCTTGCCAAAGAATTCCTGTAGCCCTTTGATTACCGTAACCTTTGAATCCAGTGACATGTCATCGTCAAAGAGAAATTCCAACAGGAAAATCATCTTATAATCCACTGCTGATGTCTCATATTTCTGAAAAGAGCTGACCTTGACATCCTTAAGTTTCTTGTAATCATCGCCTTCAAAGAGCTGGCTCTTTCCCAGAATAAGACTGATTGCCTCTTTGGCATCCTCGGCGTTTTCTAAGACAATTTCTATCCCATCCAGTTTCTTGACCGCCTTGACGATCTTTTCACTTTCAACCTTGACTTTCATTCCGCTATCCGATCTGGGTCATTTTTTCATCTTGCTCTTGTAGAATTTGACAAGTCCCAGGACGTCTTTTGCCACAAAGCGTCCGATGAGGCCCGGACTGTTAAAGAGCCACACGTTCCGATCGTTCCAGAAGCGCGCTCGATTCCAGATCCACACTTACCCTCAGGCATTTGAGTCCATGGACGCCGGGGAGGTCCTCCAGTTCCAGGGACTCCACTTCGCCCGCCAGGTATCCCTCTGAACAAAGGAAGTCGATGTGGCGGCGCATCTCCGCCGCCTCTCCCGGATGGGAATAGACAATGGCGATCTTTCCCGGCTGTGTAAGCCGTTCACCCTGCCCTTTTACCACCGCCTTATCAATGCGGGACTTTATTATCTCGTGACGGGTGTCGTACGCCCCGTCCACGTCAAACCGTTTCTCATCGAATCTGAAGCGGATCGAAAGGGGGGCGTCCTGTACCAGAATGAGATGGGCCGTTTCAAGCGGCACCGCAATAGAAGATTTGAGCTGCTCTGTTTGCCAGGCCATCCCGCACGTTACCCTGAGCTGCCAGAGACGCAGGTTCTTTAGATACAGATCGCTATAGCCCCCGTGTTCCATCAGGGATGCCCCCACATAGATCAGGTAGTCCACGCCGTCTGTCCGGTGCCTCTCAAAAAAATGGGGAAAAACAGCCTGGGCCTCCGCCTCCTCCTGATCCAGATAGGCCGCCAGATTGTTGCTCAAAAGGGAGATGCTTTCCTCAAATTCCTTTCGTCCTCGATAGACCGTACCCAAAACCGGATCAACAGCCGATTGATAGGCCTCTATGGCATGGGTTACCTTAGGGCCAAAACCCTCTAAATCGGGAAAGACCGGCTCTATTTCGTCGCGGAGAAATTTTACGGTAGAGACCTCATCCCCTGTCCCCAGCCCGGCCCGAATTTCTTGCAGCCGATCCCTGGTACGCCCGGCCAACTCCTTTAAGATAAGGAGAGGTTTCGCCTCTGAAGCCAATTGCACAACATTCAAGGAAAGGTTGAGGTGCTCCGTGAGGTCCTCTTGAATGGCACGGTTTCGCGCGGCCGTGGACCCCCGGACATCAGAAATTCCGTAGAGCGGATACACATCCTTGAACACGATAGGCGTCATCTCCGCGGATTGCCCCGTCCGGATGTTTTCCAGGTGAGCGATCGCGGCCTTTCTGAATCGCCACTCCACGGCCGGATGAATGGCGGTGCACTTCTCCTTTATAACGCCTTGAACCCGGTTCTCCAGGTCATCCATCGCCCTCATGAGCGCCATGGCAAAAAGCGGCTGGACCTGACGCGTGATAAGTGCATCAAACGGATCCAGGTCCCCGGGTCCAGGAGACCCTAATGTCAAAGTGCCGATACAATTGTCCTGGAAAATGAGGGGGGCTATCAGAAGCGACCTGATTCCCATCTCTGAAAAGTCTCCTTCCGCCCCCCCGTCCGAATGCTCTTCAAGGAGGTCAGGAACCAGCACAACCTCCTTTGACTTTACCGCCCGTTCATGCGCGGTTCCCTCAAAGTCGAAGATGGATACATGCTGGGAGTCAGCAAAAATGCAGCTTCGCGTCATCTCGCATCCCGTATTGAGAAGGAGTATCTGATCCTCCTGAATGGCAGCCAAACTGGCTACAAGGTCTTTGCGCCGAAATAGGGTGCGAAGCCTCTGTTGAAGCCGCACAAAACCCCCTTGAGAGGCGATTGACTCTTTGTCGATGAGATCCCTTTCCAGGGCAGATAACACTTCAGATTCAGTCACGTCTATGGCCTGAATCACGGTAAAACCTTGCAGCTCAAAATCTTCCGGGGGCAGTATCTCCCGGATGACGTCAGGTTCGGTCAGGTGTTTAAGGATCTCGACCCGATCCTTTTCCGTGAGTGTCTTTGGTCCCTCTATGGCCCTGACATCCACAAAACGAAAGTCCAGCTTCATATTGAAGTAGCGGTCCAAACCCGTTTCCGGATCCGGTACAATGCGGATTATGGGGTATTCAAGTCTTTTCTGAATTCCGTAAAATTTCTCAAGGATAAAGAGGTATGCCCGAATGACCTTGCCCTTGTTAAAGCTCTCTTCGTCGAGGTTAACTCGACCCTTCAGCGAGCCGTCCGCCTCCACAAGAAAGCGCTCAAACCGGGGGGAAACCAGAAACGGTTTCATTGAGAAAGGAATCACAGCCCCTATGGTCTCGGTCTCCCACATGGCGGGTGAGAACACCAGGCCCATCAGCCGCTGTATCAAGTCTCGATGGCGCTCCAAAAGGGTCAGGTCCTCGATGGGACTGTTGAGTTCGGGGGCCCCTCTAAGCATCTCCTGAAGACCATCGATCTGGCAGGGAGCCCCATCTGAAGCCGATGCGATCTTGTTCAGGTAATCAATAAGCGGCTTGAGACTCAGTGTAAAACGGAAGGGGTACTCTCTTAAACTCTCCCCCATTTTCGACCTCCTTTTTTCCCCGGTACCCGGATAATTCTTTACAAGATCCTGCGCGCTGAGCGAAAAGTGCGTGACGGAAAAAAGGCTTTTCGTTCAGGACTGGAAAAGTTATTGATATTTTTAGCATGTTATGGCAGTTGGATCAAGACGAAACTTTCTCCCATAGGCATCAGGTAGCCCCAGATGACACAATTACGACTAACCGATGACCCCACCAGGGAATTCATAAATAAGAAGACCATCATCGTAGGTGAGATCAACACGGGTAAAACAGCTTGTTTGAACCGCATCCTGGAGAAATTATTGGCACAAGGCGAAACAGATGTTTCAATAATTGATATGGCCCCCGAAACCATAGGGGATATCGGTGGCAAGATGAGCTTGGGGAAGCTCACTTTCATAAGATATTTGACGGCAAAGATAGTGGCTCCCAGGCTTACGGGAGGGTCTCAAGAGGAAGTTGAGGCACTGGCTAAAAAAAATGCCTTGTCGATTGATCATATCTTACAACAGTACCTGGCGAGCCCAAGCAAAATTCTTTTTATAAACGACGTCTCTATCTACCTTCAGGCGGGAGACCTTGACAGCCTACTATCACTTCTCAAATCCACATCCACCGTGGTCATGAATGGATATTTCGGTTATGGGCTTGGGGGAGGGAAACTGGGGGAGCGGGAGCGGCGGAAGATGAAGGCACTCCAGGAAAAATGTGACAGGGTGATTAATTTAAAAGCCGTTTCGTGCCCTTCAATTCATTCACAAACTGATTAACCAAATTTTCATTTTCCTTTTCTGAAATCCCTTTCTTTAAATTATCCTGAACCATGGAAAAGGCGACGTCCACCATTTCATTGGCCAATGTCTTCCTCGCCAGATCCATCCGGTAACGGGAGTAGTTTTCTGCCTTCTCGATAATCTTTTGGGCAGCTAATTTCCCCTCTTCAATAATCTTTTCTCTCTCTCGTCTCCCCAGTTCAAGAATGCTTTCACGTATTTTATCGATGCTGGCACCTATATTATCCAGTTTTTCCTGTTCCACGTCCGCAAGAGATTTGGCCTTATTAAATTGATTTCCTACCTCACTCAGTTCCTCCTGGACCTCTGTTTTGACGCCCAACAGGAAATCCATAAGCGGTTTTTTGCCATATTTTATAAAGAGGAAGACCAGGATTCCAAAATTTACCCACATCAGGACAATGTTCCACACTTTTCTGCCGGCGCTGAGCGCCTCCGCAGCAAAGGCATCCGGACTATCCAGAAGGAAACAGATAACTGTCCCTAAAAACAACCCGCCTATCAGGCCACACCTGCTACATTTCAGATCCAACCTCGGGCCTCCTTCCGATCATCTTCTCCATTATCCTGTCAGCCAGTACCCCGGCTTCATCCCGCAGTAAAGGAGTGCTCTTTTCAATCTCCTTCTGGGCCTTTTTGTCAGCCTCCGTCTTTATGGATGCAGCCTGCCCTCGGAATTGCTCCAGCAATTTTCCCGTCTCCAACATCTCTTCCCGGTTCTGCTGGACCCTTTCCTTTGTGACATTTTTCCTGGCCTCATTTTCCTCTGATCGAAATTGATCCTTTAATTGGATAACTTCGTTTTTCATGTTGCCTATTTCGATCTTTGTCTTTTCCAAATGTTGTTTCCGTTCATCGATTATCTTCAGAACTGGCTGAAACAACAGCTTATTCAGGATGAAAGCCAGGACAAGAAAATGTATGACTTGCAGGACCAAAGTCGCGTTGATACTTATCATGTGAAAGCACCTGTTGGTTTTAGACAACAAAGAGCAGCAGCAGGGCCACCACCAGCGAATAAATACCCGTTGATTCTGAAACAGCCTGGGCCACAAGCATTGTTCGGGTTAATAGCCCGGCCTCTTCCGGTTTTCGACCGATCGCTTCGCAGGCCTTGCCGCCCACGAAACCTTCACCAACTCCCGGGCCAATGGCGCCTAATCCCATGGCAAGCCCTGCCCCTATGAATGCCGCTGCCTTAACTAATTCTGCACCTTCGATTGCCATTTTTTCCTCCTTAACTCTCTTATAAAAAATGTATTCTAAACAACAAAAATAAGCACTAAGCTCACGACCATAGCGTAAATGGCCGTAGATTGTGATACTGCCTGTCCCACCAGCATTACTCGTGTCAATATCCCACTGGCTTCAACGTTTCTGGCAACCCATTTTACTGCACTCTGGGCAGTAAAGCCGTTCCCAACCCCAGGTCCGATACCGCCAAACCCCATACAGAGGCCGGCACCGAGCAAGGCCATGGGCGCTGCAATGGAGGTGGTTTCAGGAAAGATCTTGAACATTAGAATAAAGCTTATGAGGAGCCCGAAGATTGCAGGTGTTTGCGATACTGCTTGTCCCACCAGCATTATGGTAGTAACCTTACCAAAGGTCTCCGGTTGCCTGGCGATTCCGGAAACGCTTGATCCACCGGCCAAACCCCCTCCGAATCCGGAGCCGATGGCCGCCAGCCCGGTGCTGAGACCTGCTCCAAGCAACGCCGCCCAAGTAGGGTTTACCGACAGGTTATTTACGTCCAAGAACATGAGCATCAGGGCTACAACCATCGCGAAAATAGCCGGTGTTTGGCATACTGCCGACCCGATGAGCATGTTGGTTGTGAGACGACCTGAAATGGCTGGTTGCCTGACTATAGCAAGGCATACCTCACCGGCTGGAAATCCTGATCCAAGTCCCGATCCTATTGCCCCAAATCCCATGCAAAGGCCCGCAGCCCCCAATGCGGAAGCAGTGAGCAGGTTGGTCACAGGCGGAGAAAGATAAATGAGAAGAACCGCAATGACCAGGGCAAAAATGGCGGCTGACTCGGCTATCGCCTGACCAATGAGCATATTCTTCACGATAGTGCCTGAAGCTTCAGGCTTTTGAGAAAGAGCTTGATTGGCCAGGCCACCCGTGTACCCAACACCCATGGCCGCTCCAATGGCCCCTAAACCCATACACACTCCAGCTCCCCCGTAGGAAGCAATGCTTACGATTGTCTGAATATCAAAAGGCATAATTATTTGACCTGAACAGAGATGTAGACCAGTGTTAACATGGTGAACACAAAGGCCTGGATAGTTCCTATAAAAAAATTAAAAAAAAGCATAAGAAAAGGTGGAAGAACCAGACTATAAATCAAATGGGAGACAACCAAAATAATTATAGCGCCACCCACCATATTTCCGTACAAACGAAAAGAGATAGATACGACCTTAGACAATTCACCAATAACATTTAGAGGCGCCATAAAAAACATGGGTTCGCAATATTCCTTGGCGTACTTTTTGAATCCCTTGGCTTTAATGCCCGCATAGTGAGCAATGAAAAAACCCATTATTCCCAACCCAAGAGGGGTGTTAAGATCTTTTGTAGGCTCTTCTAACGTAGGAAAAGTCCCCAGCCAGTTGGACAACATAAGAAACATAAAGAGGGTGCAGATAATGGGGAAATACTTTTTGGCAAGTTCATCGTCCAATGCGTCTTGAGTAAGGCCATGAAAAGTAGAAACAAACATCTCTCCTACGACTTGAAAGGGATTTGGCAGGAAATCTATCTTCCTTGTAGCCAAAAATGCAAAGATGATCAAAGCGGCCATGACAATCCACGTCATTAGGATTGTATACGTATTAAAAACCAGGTTAAATCCGAACAACTGTAGTGCAAGTTGAGGTATGTGAGTAATGTCTTCCATTTTCTTCCTTATCCTGGGGTAGCTTAGTCGGCAACAAAAAGCTATCTTTCACCCAAAGTTGGTCTGACAATAATATGGTCAACAAATGTCACTATCTGTACTGCAAAAATACCAACCACCACCGCAACAAAATTAAACGAAGCATATTTCAGCCCTACCACCAAAGGCACTGCCAAAATGAGATATCTCAGCAGAATTGACATAAACCCCATTGCGTTAGCCTTTGCGCGTGACCGCCCTAATATCATATAAATAGCTTTCCCCATAAGAAAAAAGTTGATGCTGCTAAAACAGGCGCCCAACACAATTCCTTTAGCAATAGCCTTTTCATGGAAAAAGAGAAAAATAAAGGCCAGCCCAAGGGAACACGTCATGGCCCAGAAACAGACCCTCCCCTGAAATCGACTAACTTCCTCTTTTTGATTTGCCGTCTCCATCCTTGCCGGTTATCTCCATTATCTGTCTGTAAACAGTATACCCCCCCCCCGCAATCCCCAACAAAATAAAGACAGTGATAAAAACCCCTT
Source organism: Desulfobacteraceae bacterium (assembly GCA_016783065.1). GTDB lineage: Bacteria > Desulfobacterota > DSM-4660 > Desulfatiglandales > Desulfatiglandaceae > JABMQV01. The sequence continues at coordinate 16,843 of JADHXI010000019.1, forward strand.
TTGTACCCAGCCATTTGTCAAGATAATAACCTATGGCAAAGCAGAAAAGGATCGAGCCTGCCATGGTCAACCCGAGTTGAGAGACGATGGCGATGTCATCCATCCATTTTCCGTGCCGTTTTAAATCAAAAAGCTTGCGCACTCGGATTCTGTTTTGGGGAAAGGGAGACCGGTTAGGAGGCACTCAGGGGATATATTTATGATTTTCCAATTATTATATATAGAGCGGTTCACCTGTGACCGTTACTTTAGCTTCTTGAAATCTCAAAATTTCTATCCTGGGCAGCCTACTACGTCACTATCCTTATTCTGGCGTTACTTTATAGATCAATAGTCCTTATGTGTCAAGCCCAAAAAACTCTACGGCCAGTTCGGGTGAAGACTCCAGATAACGCCGGCTTCCCAAAAGCTCATTTCCAAGATCAAGTGGGAACCTGGAACCCCCGAGGTGTTTGAAGAGGCAGATGCGGCACCGAGCTTCTACATACTCAAACGAGGCAAGATCCTGCTGGAGGTTGAACTTACCAAGATATCAATTTTTCATTTCTTCCACTTTCTTGCTGAGAAAATTGACCTCATGCCTTACCCTCTTATCGGTCTCCATTTTGCGGGTTATCACCTCGGTGGCATAAAGGACAGAGGAGTGACTGCGATTGATGGTCTCCCCGATCTTCTCAAGGGTCTCATCCGTATGGCAGCGGCATAGGTAGGCGTGGATGCTCCGTGGATGGGCGTAAATCTTTTTCCTGGATTTCGACCTCAACATGTCGGAATCAATCTTGTAATACTTGCACACAAGCCTTTGAATCTGTTTTGATGTTATGGACCATTCACTTGAAACAAGGCTGGTTATAACATCTTTTGCCATGGGAAGATCAATCTTGGTCTTGAGAAGTTCTGACTTGGCCTTGAGGCATTTGACAACACTCTCCAGTTGACGAATGTCCCTCTTGAGATGCCTTGCAAGGAGATGGCTGATCTCATCTGAGAGGAAAATGCCCTGGTCAGAGGCCTTTTTTGCTAAGATTCTGACCCGAGTGTCGTAGTCCGGATCGGCAATGGTTGTAACCAGTCCCGATGTAAACCGAGACGAGAGTCCTTTGGAGATCCGGGGGATACTTCTTGGCAGAAGAGAACTGGTAAATACAATATTCTTGTTGCTGTTTGAGAGGGCATCCAGGGTATAACCCAGCTCGACCTGGGTCTTTTCCTTGCCGCTCAAGAAATGGATCTCTTCAAGGAGAAGGACATCACACATTTTGCGATATTTGTTTTTGAACTCGTCTATTCGATTATTCCTCAGGAAAAAGACCATCTCATTGGTGAAGTCCTCTGCGGTTATATAATAGACCCGGCTGTCTGGCTTTTTCTCCAAGATGGCATGGCCCACTGCATGGGAGAGGTGACTCTTGCCCAAGCCGGTGTTGGAAAGTATTAACAGTGATTGATAGTTCCATGCGGTCCCGTGGGCCAAAGCCCTGGAGGCTGAATAGGCAAATTCATTACACGGCCCCACAATAAAACGATCAAAGGTAAAACCTGCGTTTAACTTAATCCTTCCGTTCCCTCCCTTTGGTGGTATATTCGGGAAAGTAAGCTGTTTGGAATCACGGATAAAATCAGGAGGAGAGGTCTTCCTCTTGACAGGCCTTACCTCCAAGACCACGGAACATTTCTCAGAAAGCGTATCGGTGAGTTTTTTCTCAATGATCCGCATATAATTCTCAGACACCCAATTTCGAGAAAACTTATTGGGGCATCCAAGAAATATGGACGTATCCTTCCTGTCGATAAATGTGATGGGATGTATCCACAGGGAGAAGGTATTACCCGGCAATTCAGATCTGATCTGGTTCTTGATCTCCTCCCAAATGGCCTTCATTGGGGACTCCCTGTGAGTCAGGAAAGAAAGGTGAGTTGTGATCCGCTAAGGTTCCAACAAGATGGCTTGAAGATTGTGTAGACTTTCTACGTGAAAGGACGATGACCTGTCAAAAGGAATGACCGGAAGCCAACACTTAGCTTAAGGCATTTTTTTGACACACGATAACCCCCACTCTTCACAAAAAAAATCCCATATGGGTTTGTAACTCACCGAGAAAAAAGGTTAATTTTGGATGGATATTTTGGCCGCAATTTCAAAGAGTTATTGGCAATCATATTTTTGTGAATAAATTTGTTCACAACTGCGATCTCCTGATTTCTTTGTTTTTTGCCGTTTTTTGAAGATTTTCATTTTTTTTGCTATATTTTTCCTCTCTTCCAACCGTCTCATTTTTGAAGGCAATTCAAGGCAAGGTTTTTGCATAGTTCATAACGTCTTGTTATTTTTCAAATTTTTTACGACCTATCCCGTCAACTCCAGCCCCAGACATACACAAGAAAGAATTAGACTCATAATTTTTTTTTAATTTTTGGAAAAATAGACAAAAATTGACGACTAGGCCAGCTGGTTTGGGAGCTGTGGGCGTATTTGACTTCTCGTCCTGAAAAATTGTAAGGTCACGCATTCACATAAGGAGGTGTTCTATGAAAATCAAAAACGGCGCTGAATATATTGAAAGTCTGAGAAAGATAAAGCCGGTCATCTACTATAAAGGAGAAAGGATAGAAGACGTGACACGGCATCCTGCCACCGCCCCTCATGTCCGGGCGGCCGCCATGACTTATGCACTGGCAAGCGATGATGCGTATGGGGATGTCGCCACGGCCACTTCCCATCTGACGGGCAGGACAATCAGCCGGTTTACCCATGTCCATCAAAATGTGGAGGACCTGATCAAAAAGGTCAAGCTGCTGCGAATTCTCGGTCAGAAGACCGGGACCTGTTTCCAGCGTTGTGTGGGATTTGACGGCATAAACGCCGTATACTCTGTGGTATACGAGATCGATCAGAAATGCGGGACCGATTATTTTGAACGTTTCAAGCAATGGCTAATAACCATTCAGGATGAAAATTTGATGGTGGTGGGTGCCATGACCGACCCGAAGGGGGACCGGTCAAAAGGCCCGGCTGACCAGCCGGACCCGGACCAATATGTCCGTATCGTAGAACGCCGTCCAGACGGGGTTGTCATTCGAGGCGCCAAACTCCACATGACCGGTGCGGTCAACTCCCACGAAATCCTGGTGATGCCCACGACTGCCATGGATGAGCGTTCAAAAGACTATGCAGTGGTCTGCGCCATTCCCGTTGATGCCCCCGGGATCACCATGATATTTGGTCGGCAGGCAAGTGATGATAGACGGGACAAATTGGAGCGGATCGATGTGGGCAAGCCTTCATTCGGCGCTGTGGGAGGTGAGGCCCTCATCGCCTTTGAAGACGTATTTGTTCCCAACGAACGGGTCTTTATGGACGGAGAGACCGAATTCACCGGTTCTCTTGTGTACCGATTTGCCTCGCATCACCGAGCCAATTACGGGGCCTGCAAAACCGGTCTCATGGATGTGCTTACCGGAGCCGTGAGCTACCTTGCCCAGATCCAGGGAACGGCCAAGGCCTCCCATGTTCGAGACAAGGTTACCGAGATGATTCACCTTTCCGAAACCCTTTACTGCTCATCCATCGCCTGTTCCGCCGAGGGCTGGCCCACGCCATCGGGGGCCTATATGGTGGACACCATGCTGGCCAACGTCTGCAAACAGAATGTGACGCGATTCCACTTCGAGGTCGCCCGCCTGGCCCTGGACCTGGCCGGGGGCTTTATCGCCACATTACCCAGCCAGTATGACCTTGAAAGTGAGGAAGTGGGACACCTGGTCAAAAAGTATTTCTCTGGAGTCAAAGATATTCCGACTGAGGAACGGATAAAGATAGCCCGTCTTATCGAGGCAATGACGGGAGGCACGGCCCTGGTGGAATCCATGCATGGGGCAGGGTCCCCCCAGGCCCAGAGAGTCATGATCTTTCGAGAGGGTGATCTGGGCAAGAAGATAAAGCTGGCCAAGGCCTTACTGGGAATCCCTCAGAAGGAAAGGGCTCCTGAAAACGGCTAAAGCGGTCTCTAAGGCCTTCATTTTGCCCTTTTCAAAATATATTTTTCTGACAATTTTCCCTTGACAATACAGATATACTTCACTAAGAAATTTGTACCTATAACCACAAACAAATAACTTCAATGTTTTTATACAGTTACGCTATAGCTCCAAATACCATACCCTTTCAAGCATTCGATCATGATTCAGTTGGTTTTTTTGCCCTCCTTGTCTGACCTGTAGTCAAGATGTTTTCTCTTCACCCAGGGGTGGAGAAAATATATACGCTAGACTTTTTGTCTTTTGTTAGTTAAGAATAAAGAAGTGCCATATGGGGTCTGTTTTCTTATTCGATCACGACCTTTTATCTTATTAGGTAATAAGACCCCGCTCTCTATTCTCTCCAAGACAACAAGGATAGAGTCCCAAAGATCAATTGGTCCTCAGGACACCCAAAACCATTTATGAGGACGAGGTTTGAATCATGATCGAAACCGCCAAGACCTTTCCACACATCCTCCTTTATAATGCGCAAAAATATGGTCACGATAAGGTAGCCATACGAGAGAAGGACTATGGGATATGGCAGTCCTACTCGTGGCAGGACTATCTTGATCAGGCAAAGGACTTCGCCCTCGGCCTGGCCTCTCTCGGGTTCAAGAGAGGAGACAAAATGGCCATTATCGGTGACAACAGACCCCAGCTATATTGGGGTATGGCCGCTGCCCAGTGCATGGGGGGAGTGCCTGTGCCGCTCTACCAGGATGCCATCGAAAAGGAACTTCACTATATCCTGGATCATTCTGAGGCCCGATTTGCATTGGCCGAAGACCAGGAACAGTCGGATAAGCTGCTTGGTCTGAGAAAGGAGATCCCCAGGCTCGAATACATATTTTACGATGACCCAAAAGGGATGCGAAATTACACCGAGCCCTTTCTTTTGGCCTATGACCATGTTCAGGAGCTGGGCCGAAAATTCGGTGAAGAGAACCCCGAATTTTTTATGGACGAGATCAACAAGGGGCAACCGGATGACCTCGCCATCATCTGCTATACCTCCGGTACCACCGGTAATCCCAAAGGGGTTATGCTTTTGTACCGAGCAATTATAGACGCTGCCCAAGGCTTTATTGATTGGGATGGCGTTACCGAAAATGAAGAGGTGATGGCCTACCTTCCCATGGCCTGGATCGGAGACCACGTCTTTTCTTACGGTGAGGCTATGGTCGCCGGATTTACGCCCAATTGCCCGGAAGACACTTCTACCGTGGTACACGACATGAGAGAAATCGGGCCTACTTATATTTTCTGCCCGCCAAGAATCTGGGAGAATATGCTGACCCAGGTAATGATCAAGATGGAAGATGCGGCCTGGGTCAAGCGGAAGATGTTTCATTTCTTTTTGGATGTGGCAAATAGGGTGGAAAAACTGAGGATGGCCCATGAATCGATCCCAATCGGCCTAAGGTTCCTTTATCAATTGGGCAGGTCTCTTGTTTATGCCCCTCTTTTGGATAACCTTGGCATGAAAAAAGTCCGCGCCGCCTATACTGCGGGGGAGGCGATCGGCCCGGAGATATTTGAGTTTTTTCGGTCCTTGGGGATGAACTTGAAACAACTCTACGGCATGACCGAGAGTGCCGCCCTCATATCCCTTCAAAAAGATGGTGACATTGATTCTGAAACCGTGGGAACGCCTGCACCCGGGGTAGATATAAAGATCACCGAAATGGGCGAAGTCACATATAAAAGTCCGGGCAACTTTGTGGGATACTATAAAAACCCCGAGGCCACAGAGGAGACCCTTGAAGACGGTTATGTCCTTTCAGGCGATGCGGGATATATGACTGAGAAAGGACATCTCAAGATCATAGACCGGGCCAAGGATGTCAGCAGGTTGACCGACGGCACCCTTTTTGCGCCCAAGTACATCGAGAACAAGCTGAAATTCAGTCCCTATATCAAGGAGGCCGTGGCCCATGGAAAGGATATGGACTATGTTTCTGCCTTTATTGATATCGATTACGGGGCCGTGGGGAACTGGGCCGAACGGAGACATATCCCCTATACAAGCTATACGGATCTTGCCCGAAAGCCCGAGGTCTATGATCTCATTTATGATGGGGTCATCCGTGTCAATAAGAGCCTGAGCCAGGATGAAAAACTTAGAGGAGCCCAGGTCAAGCGGTTTTTGTTGCTGCACAAGGAGCTTGATCCTGATGACGGCGAGATAACCCGAACAAGGAAGGTAAGAAGGGCGTTCGTTGCAGAAAAGTACGGCGCACTTATTGACGCGCTTTATACTGAAGCAAAAGACAGCATAGACGTTGACGCAACATTTACCTATGAAGATGGCAGGACGACTACAATGAAAGCCAGTCTCGGGATCCGCAACGCCGAGACTTTTTGATGGAGTTAATAGATTATGAATCAAGAGACAGAGCCTTTACTCCGCGTAGAAGAGATAAGTATCACCTTTGGTGGCCTGAAGGCCCTGAACGGGGTCAGTCTGGAGGTTTATCCGGGAGAGGTCATGGCCATCATTGGGCCAAACGGCGCCGGCAAGACCACCATGCTGAACGTCATCAACGGGGTCTATACCCCCGATGAGGGACGAATCTTCTTCGAGGGCAGGGAGAGGCCCCTCAAGATGAAACCTCACCATGTGGCTGCCATGGGGATCTCCAGAACCTTTCAGAATCTGGCCCTCTTTAGGGGAATGACGACCCTGGGAAACATCCTTGTGGGCCGGAGCCAGAAGATGCATTCAAATTTCTTCTCCCAGGGTATCTACTGGGGATTGAGTGAGAAGGAAGAGGTTGAGCACCGAGAGGCGGTGGAGTGGATCATAGACTTCCTTGAGATCGAAAATATCCGCAAACAGCCTGCTGGGATGTTGCCCTATGGTCTTCAAAAGAGGGTAGAGTTGGGACGCGCCTTGGCAGCGGAGCCCAAGCTCCTGCTCCTGGACGAGCCCATGGCCGGAATGAACCTGGAGGAAAAGGAGGATATTGCCCGCTTCGTCCTGGATGCAAATGAAGAATTGAACTACACCATCGCCCTGATCGAACATGATATGGGGGTGGTCATGGATATCTGCGACCGTATCGTGGTCCTAGATTTCGGCAACAAGATTGCCGAGGGTACTCCCGAGGAGATCAAGAAAAATCCAAAGGTAATCCAGGCCTATCTTGGTACGGCGGGGGGTTAAGATTTGGAGTATTGGAGTATTGGAGTAATGGAGTATTGGAGAGATGAGAGTAATCAATGGGTTCACAACTTCCAAGCTGCGGTAAGGAGTTAACGTATGACCTTTTTCTTTGAAGTATTGATCAGCGGGCTCTTGGTGGGTGTCATGTATTCCCTTGTGGCCATGGGGTTCGCCCTTATCTACAAGGCGTCGGGTGTCTTCAATTTTGCCCAGGGGGATATGAGCCTGCTGGCTGGGCTTGCCCTGGTGGGGTTCCTAACAGTGATGCCACTTTGGCTTGCCCTTTTATGTACGTTTGCCGTCATGACGATCCTCGCATACGGTACCGTGTTTATTATCTTCCGGCCCCTGGTGGCCCGCCCGCCCCTTATCCTCTTTATGGCGGCCATTGGTCTCTCGTTTCTGATACAGGGCATTGGACAGGCAATCTGGGGCACGGACGCCAAAGGGCTTAATATCGGAATCCCTGAGATTTCTTTTGAAATTAGTGGCATATACCTCAACACCTTTGACTTAACCTTTGGGGGTGTTGCGACGGCGCTGGTGGCCGGTCTTGTCTGGTTTTTTCAAAAAACTCGGACTGGGCGGGCCCTGCGTGCAGTCGCTGATGACCACGAGGCCGCCCTTTCCGTGGGGATCCCGCTCCTCAGGGCCTGGGCCGTGACCTGGGTCATCGCCGGGATCGTGGCCACGGTGGCGGGCGTGGCATGGGGATCGCGCCTGGGGGTCCAGTTCAGCTTGTCTCTTATTGCCTTAAAGGCCCTGCCTGTCCTTATCCTGGGCGGTATTGACAGCATCCTGGGCGCCATCCTGGCAGGCCTTTTGATTGGAGCCAGCGAGAACCTGGCAGAGGTCTTTATTGGCCCCTATGTGGGCGGCGGAATTCAGACCTTTTTCCCATACTTGGTGGCATTAATTGTCCTCTGGTTCAAGCCCTACGGTATGTTCGGTAAAGAGATCATAGAAAGGGTTTAAGGTATGTTTTATCGAGAATGCGGCGTCTTGAAGGAGACCTATGCCAAAGACATGGCCATTTTCCCCATCCCTCTTGACAGGTGGGGCCTTGGTGTCATGCTGGTCCTGGCCTTTGTTGTCATCCCCTTCACAGCCAGCGATTACTGGCTCAGCAGCATCATGCTCCCCTTTTACTGCTTCTCCCTGGCGGCCCTCGGCCTCAACTTTTTGACAGGATACGCCGGCCAGGTCTCAATCGGTCATGCCGCCTTTATGGCTGTTGGGGCCTATTCCTCGCTGATCCTTTACGGTCGGTACGGGGTCCCTCTCCCTTTGAGCATATTCGGTGGCGGTATCTTTGCATCGGCCGCGGGGACCATCTTTGGCATCCCCTCCCTCAGGATCAAGGGGTTTTATCTGGCGGTTTCCACCCTTGCGGCCCAGTTTATCATCGAATGGGTCCTTACCCACTGGCAATGGGTCAGCGGAGGTGTCTTTGGCACCATCGATGCCCCGGACATGTATATATTCGGGTGGATCATCGATACACCCGTAAAGAAATACTATCTGGTCCTGTGTGTCTTAACCTTGCTTACTGTGTTCGGAAAGAACCTGGTGAGGGGGCAGTTGGGTCGTAACTGGACGGCAATCCGGGACATGGACGTGGCCGCCGAGATCATTGGCGTATCCCTGTTTCGTAACAAATTGATTGCCTTTGCCGTGAGTTCCTTCTATGCGGGGGTTGCCGGTTCCCTGATAACCTTTACCTATTACTTGGCCGCAAATATTGAGGAGTTCAACCTGTTTCTCTCTTTTCACCTCCTGGGGATGATCATCATAGGCGGAATGGGGACGGTCCTGGGTTCATTCTTTGGGGCCGGCTTTATGACCCTGCTCCCCATCTTTATCAATCAGACGCTATTGACCATCATGGAGAGGGTGCCCTCAGATATTCGTGCCAATAGTGAGGCGATCGTCTTTGGCGGGCTTATTGTATTCTTCCTCATTGTCGAGCCTTATGGCATGGCCAGGCTCTGGCAGACCATTAAGGAAAAGATGCGTCTGTGGCCATTTCCATATTAGATAAGCGATTAACTAATAACTAATAACCAATAACGATTAACTAATTCTTGGGGAGGTCTTGTTCAACCACAAACTTTTGAAAAAGGAGGAGATGAACATGGGACGTAAATTGATTTTTGGTTTTTTTGCTATTGTTCTTGCAGTGAGTTTTGTCTTTATTTCAGGGCAGGCAATGGCCGCCGAGAAAAAGAAGGCGGGACCCACCCAGTTTTTCGGCATCCTGATCTACCGGACCGGGCCGTTTGCTGCCGGCGGGAGCGGGATCGGCAGCGGCTGGGAGGACTTTATGGAACTCAGAAACATGCAGGGTGGCGTCAACGGCATCAAATACAGCTGGGAGGAGTGCGAAACCGCCTATAACACCGCTCGCGGGGTTGAGTGTTATGAACGGTTAAAGGACAAAATGGTCCTTGTCCACCCCCTGAGCACAGGAATCACCTATGCCCTGATTCCCCGGGGCACCAAGGAACACAAGGTGGTAGTTTCCTCCGGGTATGGCAGGGCCGATGCCTCTGACGGATGCGTCTTCCCCTGGGTCTTTACCACACCCACCAATTACTGGTCCCAGAATTCGGCCAAGATCAAGTTTATCGGGAAGCAGATGGGGGGCATGGACAAACTCAAGGGGTTAAAGATCGCCAACCTCTATATCGATATCCCTTACGGACAGGAAACCAAGCCCATGCTGGACGCCCTTGGCAAGAAGTTCGGATTTACCGTAAGACACTTCCCCGTGCCCTGGCCCGGGATTGACCAGAAGGCCCAGTGGTTGGATATCGTCAGGAGATACAAGGCCGACTGGGTCATCAACCGGAACTGGGGCGTCTCCTGCACCGTACCGCTAAAAGAGGCCGCCAGGCTCGGTTTTCCGGGCAACCGCATCTTGGGTGTCTGGTGGTGCGGGTCTGAAGAGGACGTGCTCCCGGCAGGGCCGGCAGCCAAGGGCTACTACACGGCCAACTGGCACGGGGTGGGGAGAAACTTTCCCCTGATCCAGGAGATCATTGACAAGGTCTATGGCAAAATGAAGGGGCATATCTCCTTCACCCGTGTGGGTACGGTATATTGGAATAGGGGGGTCTATACCGCTGTCATAAACGAAGAGGCCATGCGTACTGCTCACAAGAAGTTCGGGGTGAAAGTGCTGACAGGCGATGAGATGCGCTGGGGCATGGAAAACCTCAACATAACAGCAGAAAGGATCAAAGAGATCGGACTGGAAGGTTTCATGGCTCCCATCAAGACTTCCTGTGAAAACCACGAGGGAGGAAAGACGGTCCTGTTCCAGCAGTGGGACGGTAATAAGTGGGTGAAGGTGGACGAAATAGCACCTATGACGGACTTTGTTTGGAAGAGGATAAAGGCTTCAGCCGCAAAGTACGCCAAAGAAAAGGGGATCACTCCGAGAGATTGTTCAAAAGTGGATTGATCCTTAAGAGATATCATGCGCAAAGGGGGGGCCTTTCAGTGGGTCCCCCACTGCATTTTAACCCTTGTCCGTGAAAAAACGCAGGACAAGAAGAAAGGTATGTGCGAGAATGGAGCAGGCATCTTTACTTAAGGTCAACAACATCGAGGTCATATACGAACATGTTATCCTGGTCCTCAAGGGGGTCTCCCTTGAGGTACCTCACGGGAGCATCGTATCTCTCCTCGGGGCCAATGGCGCCGGCAAGACCACTACCCTGAAGGCCATTTCGAACCTGGTCAAGGCGGAACGGGGTGAGGTGACCAAAGGTACCGTTGAATTTGAAGGAAAACGCATTGACAAGATGTATGCTCCCCAGGTGGTCAAGTTGGGCGTCATCCAGATAATGGAAGGGAGACGCACCTTTGAACACCTCACCGTAGAGGATGATCTCCTCACTGGGGCATACACGCGAGGTCACGACTACAAGGGGATCAAAGAGGCACTGAAGATGGTCTATGACTACTTTCCCCGGCTTGTGGATCGCCGAACCGCAAAGACCGGATACATCTCCGGCGGTGAGATGCAGATGTGTGCCATTGGTAGGGCACTCATGGCCAAACCCAAGCTGATGCTCTTGGATGAACCCTCCATGGGTCTTGCGCCACTATTAGTTGAGGAGATCTTCGAGATCATCGTCCGCCTCAACAAAGAGGAAAATGTTGCGATGCTCTTAGCAGAGCAGAATGCGGCCATGGCCCTTCAGTATGCCCACTATGGCTACATCATGGAAAATGGCCGGGTAGTCCTTGACGGTGATTCCGAGACCCTCAAGGACAATGCAGACGTAAGGGAATTTTATTTAGGGCTGACAGAGATCGGAAAGAAAAGCTACCGGGATGTAAAGCATTACAAGAGGAGAAAGAGGTGGCTGGCCTGATGTAGTCCAGTTTCAAGCACCTGAGCACGTCCTTAACTCCCACCGCATCCACCCCACCTTCGGACCAACGGAACGTTATATATCGATACGTTTCTTCATCACGCAGTCATTTAGCCCACCTAGGATCTCCATTTCATTGCACTTCCGTCCAACAAAAGAGAGTGCCGTGGGTTGAGGGGTATCCAATGGCGTCAGACGGTAACGACCGGCCGCAAAATCCAGGTGGGCAGAGCTATCGGTAAGTCTGACCCACCCCTTCAGGCGAAATAGGCTGGGAGGGAGAGAGTCAAGAAATTCAGTCAATTTTCCCCTGTCCATGGGATGGGCGTTCTCGTAGGAAAAGGTCTGAAAACCGGATAAATGATCATGATCTTGATGACCAGATCCTGAGATGCGTGCCCACTCCTCTGTTTCTGATGCCTTTAGGAGCAAGGAAAGATCTACTTCGCAATATCGGGTAGACAGGATCACGGCACCCGGGTTCATCCCTTTAATCAGCGCCCTGATCTCTCGAAGCCCCCCTTCACCCACAAGATCGATCTTGTTTAGTATAAGGATATCAGCCAGTTGGATTTGGTTGTCATAAAAGGGACCCAGAAATTCCCTTGCCTTGAAGAACTCTGCATCCACTACCGTAACCAGATTCTTGATTCGGCTCAATTCGCACAGGGGAGGGTCAAGGAGGATATCCAGGATTTCCCCGGGCTGTGCAACACCGGTGGCCTCAACCACCAGAAAATCGGGGCTCACCCGATCATGGATTTCCTGAACCGCCTGGGAGAAATCGGTCTTTATGGTGCAACATATACAGCCGCTGGTGATCTCGAGCAGGTCTACGTTCTGCCCTTTGAGCAATGTCCCGTCAATCCCCACCTTACCCACTTCATTTACGATGATGGCGATTTTTCCAAGGGTTTCTGTCTCGCTGGAGAGGAGATGTTTTATGAGAGTGGTCTTCCCTGCGCCCAGGAATCCCGACACCAGCAGCACGTCCATCCTCTGCGGTACGTGCAATTTGCCTCCTCCTTGTTAACCGTCTGATCCCACGCCTATCCCACGCTCAGCGCGGGCATTGAAACTTCTCAATAAGTCCGGGAAATCTAAAAGAATTTCTGGAGTGGGGTTCGGGTGTTTCTTGAAGGCCACGCTGCCACGACTGGTTTAGAGAGCGCCGGAGAGAAACAGCTGAACCCCACGGTGCCCGAACTTATTGAGTACTTAGCCGGGATTCTCTTTCGATGTAGTGCCTGCACAACCGAATGGCCTTTGTGGGGTCCAGTGTCTGGGCATCGGCTCCCAATTCCTTTCTTGCCATTTCTGTGGTCACGCCGCCACCAATGATCACAAATGTCCTTTCCCTCAAACCATTCTTTTCCAAAAGTGAGATAGCCGCTTCTATCGACACAAAGGCGGGGGTTATGAGGGCGGATAGGGCCAGGATCGGTGCTCCCGTCCTCTGCACCTCCTCCACAAGTCTTTCCGGTGGTACATCCACACCCATGTCATGGATTCTGAAGCCCTGGGCCTTCATCATGGTCGCCACAATGTTTTTGCCCAGATCATGGATATCGCCCTTGGGGGTGCCAAAGACCACCACGCCCGCAGTATCCTCTTGTTCCTCCCTTGAAATGAGATGCGGTTCGAGCATTTTGCTGATGGCCTTAAAAACCTCCGCAGAATGGATCAATTCACTCAGAAAGAATTCACCGGTCTCAAATTTGTTTCCTATTTCTTCCATTGCCTCCCGGCAAGTCCCGAGGATCAAAAGCGGATCCGCGTCTGAATGAATCATTTTTTCCACGATATCGAGCGCTACCTGGCGCTTCATTTCAAGAAATGCCTGTTTCAATCTGTCTTCCATATTCCCCATCCTAACTCCCAATGCAGGCCATCAGTCGCAACCAAATCAATGCTTCCCCTTGTAGGTCTTTGCCACATCAATCATCATTTTCACGTTTTCAAACTTGGCATCCACCGGACACTCGCAACCTGTGGTGAGAAAGAACCCCCCTCCCCGGCCCACCTCGTCTATCAGCTTTTCGCAGTATTCACGCACCTGTTCTGGGGTACCCAGGGTCAGGAGCGAGGCCGGTACATCCCCGCTGATGCACATATGCCCACCAAGGATCTCCTTAGCCTTGAAGATATCGGTGGTCCCGTCCAGATCGCAAACACATTTGCCTTTGGGCAGTTGTTTCAGATAGGGGAGGTTTAGTCCCCAGTCCGTATCGAAATGGAACCAGGGGGTTAAACCTTCGGAAAGGAACGCGTCCACGTAACGCTGAAGGTAGGGCCATTCAAATTCCTCAAAAATTTCCGGCCGATAATAGAATCCAGAGCCCCGCTCAAGGACAATAAATACCAGGGGTATCTTGGTCACTGATATGACGTCCAGGGCGTTCTGGATGAGATCGTCGCACGAGGCATCCATTGCAGCCTTGACCTTTTCTGGAACCTCATAAAGGTCCATGGTAAACTGTGTCAATGTCCGGGCCATTGAAAATGCCATTGTGGTGGAATCCACATAGGCCCCGAAGAGCGGAGAGATGTCTTGGCTGTGGTAGGCCTCCACCTCCTGAACGTAATGATCCAGCAATCTGTTCTGTGACGCGGCGAGTTGTTCAATGGTACGGCCGCCGCTCATAATGGGGTATTGTTCATCCCAGAATGCATTCCAGCCCAGGGCGGCAAGTTTATCATAGTCATCCCTGCTAAAAAGCTCCTTTTCGTCGATCTGATTCAGCGCGTCTTCAGGAAGCTGTCTTCCGGGGATCAAGACCCGGACCGGTGTCGAGCAAAACCTGCCCCCAATCATTGGCCAGAACAGGTTGGGTTTGTAGAGTTTGTCAAATCCGCCCAGATCATTAAAGGTATCCAGCATGGCCTTGAAACCCTTGTCCACATCACGCCACCCCTCCCCCTGGGTCATCCCCTGGGCTCGGACAGCAAAGGCGGTCATTAAAGGCATGACAGGCACCCGGTCCGGGGTCTCCAGGGCCACCACCGTCTCAAATCGTTCCTGTCGGGACATGGTCTCTTGAATCATTCTCATCCTCCCGTCGAAACACTATTCCTGATCAAACGCACCATGGCGACCGGCGCCTTTTGAAAAGCGAGCGGCACCTTCAAGGGTTTCCCCGCTCTGGATGGTGGTCAGGCCCAGACGAAACTCATTTCGCAGGGCCGCCTGGATAGAGAGTTCCCATTGCTCATACGCAGAACGGCGGTCGCTCAACATGCATTGTTGGGGAAACCGAGAGATCTCTGTAGCCAATATCTCGGCCTCGGCCAGCGATCTGCCGGGCTCTACCACACGGTTGGCAAGCCCCATGCGGAGCGCCTCTCCCGCCTCAACAGGCCGTCCGGTGAGAATCATATCCAGGGCGTGGGATTGACCGATCAATCGAGTGAGACGGATTGTACCCCCGTCGATCAACGGCACGCCCCAACGCCTGCAAAAAACCCCAAAGACCGCATCCTGTTCCACCACCCGCATGTCACACCAGAGGGCAATCTCGAGGCCACCTGCCACTGCATAGCCTGCCACCGCGGCAATCACCGGCTTATCCAGCCACATCCGGGTTGGCCCCATCGGGCCATCACCATCTT
>JADHXI010000020.1 GCA_016783065.1 Desulfobacteraceae bacterium
CCCGTTAAAATTCTTGTAGGGGTTTGATTCGTTCGACCTTGAGGCCTTTCGGCCCCGAGCCTTTCGGCCCCGAGCTCAAGGCCGAGGGGCTCAAGGCCGAGGGGCTCTCGACAGGTTATCGAACCCTTGTCCATTGGGCCTGATGAATCAAGCCCCTACAGGACCCCGATTTATTGAGAAGATTCGTCCTAATCCTAACGAGCTAAAAATTTCATAAAATAGTGATGGTTTGGTCTTAGGATTCCCTTAACATTAAGGAAAACGATCCAAAATGAGGTAAAGATAAAAGACTAAACAAAGAAAAAAAGGAAAAACTACATTTAAGGATTGACAAAAGGGTAAAGATTCTTTATATAATTAATGATAATCTAAATTATTATATAAGAAAATGTTATCTTGGGAGGTTGTCATGATATCCAAAGGAAATGGAGAAGAGGTCCTGGATAAAAGGATTGTAACTGCGAGAGAGGCAGCAGGCTTTTCCATTACTGAAGCAGCTCAAAAACTGGGATTTAAAAACTACCAGACTCTTTCTGCCATCGAAAAAGGTACAAGGAAGATAAATGCTCATGAATTGATTATGATAGCTCGATTATATGGAAGGAGCCTGGACTATTTTTTTGAATCCGACGTTGCTACCGATCCTGTCCCCTTATGGAGAAAGACAACAAAAACAGACGTAAATCAAGTCCAGCGCCAATTTCTTTCTTTTCTGGAAAATTACAGTAATCTTGAAAACCTACTAGGCCTCAAGCGGCGATGGAAAGATATTCAGAAAAATTATGATAGGGATGATTTCTTTGGTAATGGCTTTGAACGGGCAGATAAACTAGGCGCTGACATTCATAATTTTCTTGACCTAGGTTCTCGCCCATCCTCTAATCTGATTAATGTACTCGAAAATAAGCTTCGTTTCAAAATCCTTCATTTACCCCTGAAAGATGGTATCTCCGGTGCAAGTTTGGTGGATAATGCCTTAGGGGTGGGCATACTCATCAACACCAATGATGCGCCATGGAGAAGAAACTTTGATTTGGCGCATGAGCTATTTCATATCATAACCTGGAACGTTTTTACTCCCAAAGAAATTGGGAATGGTACAACAAAAACCAGGCCAGAAAAATATGCTGATATCTTCTCCTCAAGCCTGCTCTTGCCTGAACTTCACCTCCTTGATGTATTCAAAGAAACAGTTACCAACAATGAGATCAGATTTATTGATATCATTGAGTTGGCTAAAGATTTCGGTGTTTCAACAGAAGCAGTTCTCTGGAGACTTGTAAACTTGAAAATACTTAAGAAATCTCAGGTACAAAAGATTCTTGATAATCCGAAATTCCGTGATCTGAATCGCATTATGCGTCAAAGGTTGTATGACAAAGACAGGCCGTCCAAGTTTCCTTCAAGATTTATATCTCTTGCTTGCAGATGCTTGATGGAAGGTAAGATATCAAGAGGCACTTTTTCCGAATATCTGGAAATAGATCGGGCTGCAATAGACAATTATCTGAATGATGCGGGATTTGTGGAAGGAAACTATGCGAAAATTGCTGCTGCTTGATGCCGATGTTATAATTGATCTTCATACTCTCGGCTTGCCCGGGCTGCCGCAGGCCTTTATCAACAATTTAACGTTTGTATTGAAAATGCGTTAATTTTGAAATACATTATGTGGCAGATACCGTTGAAGAAATGTTAGAAAAGAATATAAATCCCATCCCTTAAAAGGCAAATACTCAGGTTATATGTTGTATAGAATCGCGAAGCGATTGTATAACTTGAGAAGAAATCAATCAGTCTGGAAAAGGCCCTTCGATCCGCTGGATATCATGAAAAAAAGCTTTACCCGAGACATCATGAGAAGACCTTCAAGGTATGCGTTAAGGAAGGGAAAACACTGAGGATTCAATTTAAAAAACTTGTATAGCTGTGATATCATAATCATGCCTGGCATCCCGAAATGGCATTTGCTTCATTAGAAAAAATGTTGAGGGAAAAGGTAATATTCAGTTTTATGCAAGTTCTGCACGAACGTTTGTCCGTTTGATTAAAAGTCTGACCCTATTGCTTCAATTAAGGAAATTGACCTATGCTGACAAAACTTACGGTTCGAAACTTTAAGAGATTTGGTAGCGTTGAGATTGAGTTAGGCAACCCGGTGGTATTTATTGGTCCCAATAATTCCGGTAAAACCACGGCGCTGCAAGCCTTAGCCTTTTGGGATATTGGACTTAAACGCTGGAATGAAAAGCGGAAGGGAAAGACTTCACCTGAAAAACGGCCTGGCGTGACAATAAACCGAAGGGACTTGATAGCGGTACCCGTTCCTGATGCAAAACTTCTCTGGCGTGCGCTTAGTGTGAGAGATGTTAAAAAAATTGCGGGAAAACAACTGACAAAACATATCTTCATTGATGTCATTGTTGAAGGGATAACTGCTGATAAGACATGGAAGTGCGGTCTAGAATTTTACTACGCCAACGAAGAATCCTTTTACTGCCGACCCCTTCGCCTGTCAGAAAAAAAGAATCCGGAAAGAATGGCTATTCCGGAGCATCTTGATGGTGTTCAATTAGCATTCCTCCCCCCTATGTCAGGATTGGCAGCAAACGAAACCAGGCTTGATCCGGGTGCCATCAATGTGCGTATCGGAGAGGGAAGGACGGCCGAAGTCCTCCGTAACCTCTGTCACAGGATTTATAACAGCCAACAGGAAAGCTGGCCGAAACTTATTGACCACATTAAGAATCTTTTCGGTTCAGAACTTTATGTGCCCAAGTATATCACCGAGCGGGGAGAAATCGTTATGACCTATAGCGAAAATGCCACCAAGCTTGATCTTTCTTCCTCCGGAAGAGGTCTTCAGCAGACCCTTCTTCTCTTAGCTTATATGTATGCTCATCCTGGTGCCATACTTTTGCTCGATGAACCTGACGCACACTTAGAGATTCTCAGACAAAGACAGATATATCAAATTCTGACAGATGTTGCCCGGG
Source organism: Desulfobacteraceae bacterium (assembly GCA_016783065.1). Lineage (GTDB taxonomy): Bacteria > Desulfobacterota > DSM-4660 > Desulfatiglandales > Desulfatiglandaceae > JABMQV01. The sequence continues at coordinate 2,997 of JADHXI010000020.1, forward strand.
AAAACGGCAATCAGATTATCGCAGCAAGCCATTCTGAGGTTTTGCTCAATGAGGCAGCAGAGCGTGATGTTGTTGTTGCCTTTGTAGGCATGCCACACCGCATCAATGATCGAGGAAGCCAAGTCTTAAAAGCTTTAAAAGACATAGGCTTTGAACATTACTACCAGGCAGAGCAAACCGGATGGGTACTTTATCTGGAAGGCTCAACCGATCTGGCCATCTTGCGAGAATTTGCGGAAAAATTGGAATATGAGGAAGCCATGGATGTCCTCCAAAGGCCTTTTGTGTACTATGTGAGTAATCAGCCTGCTGTAGTGCGAAAACACTTTTTTGGGCTCAAGGAAGCGGTCCCTTATTTAAAGGGAGTTGCAATATTTGACAGGCTTGATCAGCGTCCTTCCGAAGATCTTGGGGCTGAAGCCCACATGTGGACCATGAGAGAAATCGAAAACTATTTTTGCTACCCTGAAGTCCTTGAAGCTTATGCGATTGCCAGTGGGCTGGACAGTCTTCCTGGGCCGCTTTTCGAAGCTGCCCATGCTGAATTTCGCAAAAAAGCTATGAGAGAGACTATAGCAGAGATGACTAATGCAATGGAAACTCTCGGGAGAGGATCTCCATGGGATAAGGATACAAAGGTCAGTGATGATTTTCTCATCCCACTTTTCAAGAAATTTTTCGAGAAACTTGGCCATTACAACGTGATGGATAAGAAAAATTTTCATGAACTGGCTCGTTTTGTTCTAAAGAACAGGATTGATTCTGAAGTTAAGGAAAAGCTGGATGCTATCGTGGCAATAGCAAAATCCGCCAAACCAAGACAAGATTGATTTTTATACATAAACTGCCTTGATCATCATTTTGTATAGATGCCTTCCTCCAATTCCGTTTGTCTGCATAAAGAGGAAGGGTATTGGATAATAATAATCAAGCAATGCTCTAGGGAAACCAATGGCCAAGAAAATAAGGAATTTAAAAGTTTCAAGATAATCGCCGTGATGAAAAAAGAAAAAGCAATCCCCCATCGGAATGGTGTGTTATGAGCCGAAAACATCTGAACTAAAAACAAGACACTATGCCTATGATCCGAATCATTCACCCCAATTAGTTTGGGTGGGTAAGTCTGCGCCTGAATTTAGGTATCGAATGCGTAACGTACTAAAAAATTGGTTTGGTGCGAAGCCAACATACAGTTCAGAGCCACCGTGTGCCATGCAAAAAATAGATAATAGAGCTATGAATCATCGTCAAAAGATAGGCGCTTGGCTTTGTTATTCGCTCTGGTTTTTAATAAACAAGGAATAGACCGCACAAATGGAGATATTCTATGGCACAAATTCAGTTTAAAGGCACAATCAATAATGATTGAGTCTTTGTTTTTATCATACCCCCTGGGAAAAACTCCCGTCACGAAGAGAACTTGCCCTCAGCAAAGCAAAGGACGTCCGTCCCGGGGGGACGAGAGGCCTTCTGGAAATGGCGTGGTGATCTCCGTTACCTATCCGCAGCCTTACCGATGCAGCGATCAGGGTGGGCATAAAGCCCGCCCCCGCAAGTCCCCTCTCAAGGTAGCGGAGAAATCTGGCATAACCCTCTCTCTTATGGACTTGCTGGCAGGCAATGAAACCTGTAGGGATTCGATTTATCGAACCTTTACCCATGGGGCTCGATAAATCAAGCCCCTACAAAACCCCCATTCATTGGGAAGATACTTAAGATAGAAACCTTTGGATGATATTTCTCCATGACCGATCTTCTCCTATTAAATGCCGTTGTGTTGACCATGGACGAGAACCGTCCGAGGGCTCAGGAGGTGGCCATAAAAGACGGCCGGATCCTGGCAGTGGGAGAAGACGACCTTAAAAGTCTGGTACATAACAGCACAGAGGTGATCGATCTTGGCGGTAAGACAATCCTGCCCGGTTTCATTGATGCTCACCTTCACCTGCGAGCCCTTGCAGAGAGCCTGGTCACTCTCAATATCGGGCCTGCAAGCGGCGTATCCTCCATTTCCCATATTCAGGAAAGGATTCATCATCAGGCCCTTACGCTCCCGCCGGGAACGTGGATCAGGGCCGGGGGTTATAACGAGATCTACCTCAGTGAGAAGCGCGATCCAAACCGTTGGGATCTTGATGCCGCAGCACCTCATCACCCGGTTAAGCTCACACATCGTTCAGGCCATGCACATGTCCTCAACAGCCTGGGATTGACGAACATCGGAATTTCAAAAGAGACCCCCGATTCTGAGACAGGCATTATTGATCGGGATCTCGAGACTGGAGAGCCAACCGGATTATTGTACGGCATGGGTGATTTTCTCTCCCAGGTGATACCGCCCTTGGATGAATCTCAATTGGATCGGGGGGTGAAACTGGCCAACCAAGAGTTGCTCTCATCCGGCATCACTACTTTTCAGGATGCCTCTTCACGCAATGATATCGAGCGCTGGCGCTCTTTTGAGAACTGGAAAAGAGAAGGAACCCTTCAATGCCGGGTCTTGATGATGCTCGGATTCAAAGGCTTTGAAGAATATCAGGCGGGTCGGTTGACGTCTCAAATGGATAAAAGCCACCTCCGGTTGGGGGGGGTGAAGATAGTCCTCGATGAAACCACCGGCAGGCTCAACCCGAGGCAGGAGGACTTAAACGAGATCGTGCTCTCTGTCCACCAAGCGGGTCGGCAGGTAGCCATACACGCAATTGAAGAGACAGCCATCGAGGCTGCATGTTCTGCCCTGGAGCATGCGATACGTGCCTCTCCCCGGCCAGATCACCGGCACCGGATCGAGCATTGTTCGGTCTGTCCAGAGGATCTGGCCGCCCGGATTGCCTCTTTGGGGATCGCAGTGGTTACCAACCCGGCCTTTCTTTACGTCAGCGGCGAGAGATACCTTAAGACCGTGCCTCCCCGGCAGCTTAAACATCTCTATCCCCTGGCCACTCTCATACAAAATGGCGTCCAGGTGGCGGCCGGTTCGGACGCTCCCGTCGCTCCTGTTAATCCCTTGGCCGGCATCTATGCCGCTGTTTCAAGGAAGGCCGAAAGTGGTGAGGTCGTGCTGGCGAATGAGAAGATAACGTCCTATGAAGCCCTGCGGATGTATACCATGCTGGCAGCCAGGAGTTCCTTTGACGAGAACCTCAAAGGCATCATCGCCCCGGGGAAGTTGGCGGATCTCACTATCTTGAGCGCTGACCCGACCTCGGTTCCCATAGAGGCGATCAAGGAGATCAGAGTGGAGATGACCATTGTGGGCGGCGACGTGGTCTATAGGCATTAGGCCAGGCTATCGATTACTTCCCGGCAGCCATTCACCAGCCTTCGAACTACCTCACCTGCCCCAAGAATCTCATGTATCAAACCGGCTGAAGACCCGCAATAGGCCTCACCGTTTTCCAGATCCCCTTCCAGGCCTCCAGTCCTGGAAGCGGCATGACCAATGAAGTCCCTGAGTTCGTCAGCCGTAGCCCCCCCTTCTTCCAGCGCCAGGAGGGCTTGGGTAAATTCCGTTGTCTTCAGGCTTCTGGATGGAATCAACTGGCGGCAGGTGATCACGGTGTCTGTATCCTTGGCTGCGATTATGGCATCCTTATACTTCTGGCTGGCGATACTCTCCTTGACCACAACAAAGCGCGTCCCGAGTTGGACACCCTCTGCCCCAAGGGCCATGGCGGCGACAACTCCTCTGGAATCGACAATACCTCCGGCAGCAATTACGGGTATGCCGACCGCATCGACAACCTGGGGTATCAGCGAAAATAAAGGCAATTCATCAAACCCATTTCGGGCTGCGGCTTCAACACCCTCGACGATGATTGCATCCACACCTGCTGACTCGGCGGCCTTGGCGTGTCTGACTGAGCTGAGCACATGGAGGACCTTCGTCTCCTGGCTCTGCAAAAGTTCCGTGTAAAGGCGAGGGTCCCCGGCAGCAGTGACCACAACCTGGACCTTTTGGGTAAGGATTAGGTCCATGAGAAGTCCGCTGTCTCGAAGATCCAGTGGGATATTCACGCCGAAGGGTTTTTTGGTCAGTCCTTTGGCCTTTTCAATCTGATCTTTGAGGTTATTGACTGGCTCACCATGAGCCTCCATGCCGGCCATAGGGCTGATTACGCCCAGTCCCCCGGCATTGGATACCGCTGCAGCGAGCCCTGCATCGGCCAGCCAGAGCATGCCACCTTGCAGTATGGGGTACTCAATGCCGAGTATTTGAGATACACGTGTTTTTTTCATGAAATGCCTCCGGTTAGCTCCTTAATGGAATAAAAAACGGCCTTGTTAAAGGCCGTTTTTTATTTTTATGCTGATAGATGATAGGCTTATCCGATGTTTGGTAAGCCAGCCTCCAAGATACTAACCTAACCTAACCTGACCTAACCTCTGTTGTATGAATATAAGGTTTTCTACAAATTCCCGGATAACATCCCGGGTATTAATCGGATGAAGGCTTTTTCTTGGGCTGCTGGACTTCCATCCCTTTGTCGCAACAGGACGGGTCGCAATCGCTTGCCTTGGTGCAGAGTACGATCGTACCGCACTCTTTGCACTCGTATCTTTTCCCTAGTTGACTCATCGTGTCCCTCCGACCTTTAGGTTGAGTGTATTACTATTATTTCTTGATCTCCATTGGCTGTCCACAACAGATGATCTTCCCGTCACCCCCGCGGGTTACGATATATGTGGCGCCACATTTATCACACGTATATTTTTTTCCGACTGCATTGGCCATAAATACCCATTCCTCCTCAACTTTGATCTAATTAATAAAAAATATGTAGCCGTTCATAGGTTCTGGGTTCAACGTTCAGGGTTACCTTCCTTTTGCCGAACTTGCGAGCTATAGAATTGAAGACCTGCCCGCCGTAAAACTTTGGAAGGTGGGCTATTTTTACAAGAAGGTTTGCGGTGAACACAACCTTTGAACCCTGAACCTTGAACCAGTGAACGGTTACAAAAATATCTCGATTCTATCGGAATGTCAACCAAAATCTTATCCGTATTCTTCCACGAGTTGTTTTCGGGAAAGCTTGCCTAGGGCACTCCTGGGCAGATTGTCCACAAAGATCACCGACCGTGGTCGTTTGAAGGAGGCCAGCTTTGACCGTGAGAATTCAATGATTTCATCTGCTGTGGCGGTCTCTCCCCCCTTTAAGACCACAATGGCGCGAGGTTCCTGGCCCCACTCCTCGTCCGGAATGCCGATGACGGCCGCTTCCTCGACCTTGGGATGAGAAATAATTACGTCTTCCACCTCTCTCGGTGAGATGTTCTCTCCGCCACGGATGATCAGATCATCTGCCCTTCCGGCAAGATAGATGTAACCATCTTCATCCATATAGCCCATATCCGAGGTTCGGAGCCACCCGTCGGGGGTAAATGCTTTGGCGGTCTTTTCCTCATCCTGCCAATAACCACTCATGACGCGCGGGCCTTGGGCCACAATCTCTCCAACGACGTTTGACGGCACGGAATTTCCTTGTTCATCAATGATCTTGATCTCCACGTCTGGCAGGGGCCGACCGATTGATGAAGAGAGTCGTTTGAGTTTCTTGTCCTTCTCTTCTTCTGTTCCGCTAATGTCATGGTCTTCAGGGCCCAGGGTCGTGATCGTCGAGCCAGTCTCGGTCTGACCAAAGGCGTTGATAAAAGACACACCGGGGAAGGCCGCGATGGCCTTCTTGATGACCTCAAAGGGCATGGCCGCAGCGCCGTAAGTAATGATCTGAAGGCTGGAGAGATCAAAGCCGGCAAAGTCATCATCATCGATGACCTGCTTAAGCATGGTCGGAACCAGCATGACCCGGTTGGCTTTCTCTTGCTGAACCGTTTCCATCCATTCTTTGACCTCAAACTGCCTCATCAATATCAGGGTCCGGCCTCCATAGACTGCGGCGAGAACCCCCTGTATCCCTGCAACATGATACATAGGAACGGTGAGGATATTTTTTTCTTCAATTTCCGGATCGGCCGGATCCACGTTATCCAGGATGTACATGGAAAAGCTGTCGTGTGTCAAGGGTACTCCCTTGGGACGCCCCGTGGTGCCGGAGGTGAACATAAGGATGGTTACGTCCTCATCTTCAATCTCCGAGAAAAATTCCTCTTCCGAACCAGAGGATATCTGTTCTTCATAATTGAGCATACCCTCGTAAGGAGCATCTATGGAGATACAGTTTTCAAGGCCGGTTAGTTGCGGTTTCATATCTCGGACCATGTCCAGATACCTTTCACCGATAAACAGGACCTTTGCCTCCGAGGTGTTTATCATGTAGGCCAGCTCATCTGCCTTAGCCCTGAAATTGAGCGGGACAAAGATGGCGCCCGTCTTGGCCACAGCAAAGTAGGCCTCAATGTACTGTGAGCAGTTAACGCTCAACATCCCGACTCTATCCCCCTTGCCCACTCCCGCCTCTGTTAAGGCGTGTGCCAGTCGATTGACGCGCTCGTTGGTCTGTTCATAGGTCCATCGGTTTTTCTCAAAAACCATTAGTTCGCGGTCAGGGCAGATGGCAACGGCAATATTTAGAAAATCAGTAGTGTTCATTTTTTGACCTCCTTCTTTTTCTAAAGTTCAACTATTCCTAATCCATTTAAAAACTGTAGGGGTTCGATTCATCGAACCCTTAATCCATTGGGCTTGATAAATCAAGCCCCTACAAAAGCACGATTTATTTTGTCTTGAAAAACCCGGTTCTTCTCCCGCCCAGGAGGGCGGGGATCTTCGATGGGCCAGGGTATTTACTTTATCCCATATTCGTTTCGAGCCTCAGTGCCAATCTCTTTTCAAGTTCCAGGCCTTCGGAAATGGGAAGGTCCAGGCCTCTTAAGATAGCTTGTTTGGTCGATCTCATGACGAGGGGGTCATGAGCAGCGATTTGATTGGCCATCTCTTTGGCTGTAGGTAAAAGCCGGTCCCTTGATAGGACCCTATTCACCAGGCCGATTTGATGTGCTTCGCTTGCGCTTATCCATCGGTTGGTGAGGAGCATCTCCATGGCCTTGCTGATACCGACCGCCCGGGGCACTGTCTGGGTTCCTCCGGCTGCAGGTATGATCCCAAGCCCAACTTCCGGAAGGCCGAATTGGGCGTCCTCTGTAGCGATAATCAAGTCGCAGCACAGGGCGATCTCGATGCCTGAGCCAAGGACATATCCGTGTACAGCGGCAATAAGGGGCTGGGGGATACTCAGGAAGAATCCCCAGAGATCGGCATCAAAACGAACCTCTCGGGCCGTGACCGGTGGTGGAGCGGTCAAGAATTCAGTCAGGTCCGCTCCTGCGCAAAAGGCCTTCTCTCCAGCTCCCTTAAACAAAATGACCCTGACCTCGTCATCATCCTGGATGGCGCTCAAGACTTCGTACAAGTCATCCCGCATGGCCGTGTTATGAATGTTCAAAACCTTAGGACGATTCAGGGTCACGTATGCGACGAGGTCAATCTTTTCATAGATCAGGGTCTCAAAGGCGTTCATTTTCCCTCAAAGGATGGGGCTCTCTTTTCTCGAAAGGCCGTGATTCCCTCGGTACGGTCTTTCGTTGTATGGAGCAGGAAATACAGATCAGCCTCCAGACGAAGCCCCTGCTCCAGGGTCATATCCATGCCTTTTATGATAGCTTCTTTTGCGAATCTTAAGGCGATCGGGCCTTTGGCCGCGAGTTCTTCGGCCATTGTAAGGGCGGCGGGTATGAGCTCATCAACCGGGACTATCCGGCTGACCAGGCCAATCCTTAGGGCCTCTTTTGAATCTACGGTCTGACCGAGAAGGATCAGTTCGAGAGCCTTGGTTCTTCCGACCACACGCGGCAGGCGTTGGGACCCTCCATCAAAGGGCATTTGGTTATTGATTATTTGGGGCATAGCGAAGCGGGCAGTCTCTGATGCGAGTCTTATGTCGCACGCCATGGCCAGTTCCAGGCCCTGACCAAAGGCGTCACCATTTATGGCTGCGATTGTCGGTTGGACCAGAGAGCCGATAGTAGAGGCCACGGATAGATTGCTTATGAATTCTTCCCTGTTTGTAAATAATGAATACGCCTCAGCTTCGGTGCCAACCGAAAAGCCCAAGCCTTTCCCCGTAATTACAATTACCGTAACCCCACTGCCCCAGCCAACCTCGTTTCTGATCTCTATCAGCTCGGCCGCCATCTGAGCGGTGATGGCGTTTTTTTGCTCAGGTCTGTTAAGGGTAATGATACCTACAGATTCTCTTTTTTCAAAAAAAACAGTACCTTTGCCCATGGGAAACGCACCTTATCAGTTAATATTTGGAAGGGCATAGTACCCGGATTCCAAACTCAAGTCAACAGGAATAAGCTGATGCTATATGACCCGAACATCAAGAATCTCCGCCCTCCACTGGCGGGCTGACCCCAGGACACACTTTGACATTCATCATTCCTTGTTCAACATTCGATATTGAATTTAGGCCCTTGGTTAAGCTTTGAATTTTGCCAGTACAAGGAGCAAACTTGAAGGCGGCAACAGTTATGGATTCTATTTTTCGGAATAAATGAGCTATATGCCAATACCAACAGCCTGGAGACTGTGTCGTAATGTCATTGCGAGGGAGTGAAACGACCGAAGCCATTCGGCCTCGAGCTCACGGCCGAGAGGCAATCTCATAATGCATTGGAAATAAAGAGATTGCCACGCTCCCTTCGGTCGCTCGCAATGACAAAGAAGGATTGTGACACAGTCTCCTGACGTATGAGTAAATGTCAGTATGGCGGGAGGGAATTAGAGGGAGGGGCCTAATCGATTGTAACCTCATGGAGGATGGATAATTGTCCTAGTACCGCTCCTGCACCTTGAACCGCGGAAAGAAGAGGGTCTTGCGCGATGAACACGGGAAGGTTTGTTTTTTCTCTCAGCAGTACATCCAGATTTTTAAGCAATGAACCGCCTCCGGTCAATACAATCCCCCTATCGACAATATCGGCTGCCAGCTCCGGAGGTGTTTGTTCCAGGGCAATGTGAATGGTTTCTACAATTGTCCTCACATGCTCAGAAATGGCTTCCCTTATCTCTTCCGAGTCTATGGTCAGAATCTTCGGAATCCCTGATACCAGGTCTCTTCCCTTGACTTCAACAGTATCAAACGGATGGTTCGAAAGGGCGCTACCAATATTTTTTTTTATAATCTCTGCAGTGCTGATCCCTATTAAGATATTGTAATTTCTTTTAATGTACTGCAGTATGGCTTCATCCATCTTGTCACCAGCAACCCTTACAGACTTGACATAAACTATCCCCGCAAGGGAGATAACCGCAACTTCTGTGGTGCCGCCGCCAATGTCAACCACCATGTTGCCGGTCGGTTCTGTAACGGGAAGTCCAGCGCCTATGGCAGCAGCCATTGGCTCCTCTATAAAGAAGACTTCCCTCGCTCCGGCGGACTCGGCAGATTCGCGTACAGCCCTCTTTTCAACCGGCGTAATCCCGCTGGGTACACCAATTATAATTCGCGGTCTTACGAGCGTCTTTCGGTCATGGGCCTTTCTTATGAAATAGCGGAGCATTGCTTCCGTAATGTCAAAATCCGCAATGACCCCATCCTTCATAGGGCGAATGGCTACAATATTCCCCGGAGTCCGACCCAGCATCATCTTGGCTTCTTTGCCAACAGCCAAAACCTTTCTGCCCCCCCTGTCATCATTTTTAACAGCGACAACCGAGGATTCGTTCACGACAATCCCTCTGCCCCTAACATAGACGAGGGTATTGGCAGTGCCGAGATCAATAGCCAAATCATGGGAGAACATACCCAAAATGGAATTAAATACCATAATATGTCCTAAACTGAATTGGTTCTTAGTTCAGAGTTTCCCGCTGAAAGCGGGATTCAAAGGTTTTAACCAAGAACCGTGAACGCTGAACCGTTGAACCTGGATTGTATTCCTATTTTATGGAGATTTTCAAAAACCACGCGCATATGGTCCGCAATGCCGGGGCCCAAAACTTGGTGCCTCAGCGAGCTCCGTGATAAACCTCTTGTGGTAATCTGATTATTATAGAGATTTAATTTGCTTTATCAAACAAAATCGGTAAAATATCAACTCTGCTCAAACCCCAATTGAACGAACATATCCTTTTGAACATATCCTGCGAAAAGCTCCCCATACCCGATTCAGGCCCGACCTGATCTCTCCCTGAGTGCCCTGGACCATCTGATATATAGGTCTGCCCCCCAGGGCTACGTCATTTTAACAGGTAATTGCTTGGAATAAATAAAGTTATTGGCTTATGAAAATCTTGAAAATTCCAAGCACCAAAATACAAATCTCAAACAAATATCAATGACCGAAATTCAAAATTCAAAACAGATACAATGATAGGGATATATCCAATAAGTGACTGAAATGTTTTGGTCATTGGAATTTGTAATTTTGATATTGTTTGTAATTTGAGAATTGTAATTTGGGATTTTAGTGCCGTATCCGGGAAAGCAAATCGCTTCTATCTGAATCAGTTAGAGTTGACTTTGACGTTTCCCTGGTCTGCCCCCACTTCCCCTTGACTCTCAAGCTCAATTTCCCTATACTTCCCGCCTGACAAAAAGTACAAGGTCTTTGAGGGAAAATGAAAATAAAGAAACTTGACGTGATAAAGAAATTTCGTGATCTTAAGGTAATTGTCCTTGGCGATGTGATGCTGGACATCTATGATTTCTGTTATACATCCGAAAGCAAACCAATTTCATCCGAAAAACCTGGGAAGAGGGCTTATAAAGCACTTGATTCTATCAAAACCCTTGGTGGCGCAGGTAATGTAGCAGCGAACCTTTCTTCATTAGGCGTTTCAACTGTTCTTATTACTGTATGCGGTAAGGATGGGCACTATTTTACATTGCAGGCATTAGCCGACAAACTAAATATTCATCATTTTTTTATTCAAGATAAATCAAGACCCACAACAACGAAGACTAGATTGTATATTGATGATGAATATCTTTTGCGAAGAGATGATGAAGTCATTACTCAATTGTCTCCCGAAATAACGGCGATCCTCATGAACGAATTTAAAAGAGAAGTTAAGGGGACGGATGCTGTAATTCTGAGCGATTACAATAAGGGATTTTTCACTGAAGAATTTTCACAACATATCATTTCTCTCTGTAAGGAGCGAAACGTGCCGGTTGTGGTGGATTTCAAGCCGGCGAACAAGACATGTTTTAAAGGAGCTGATATCATTGTACCTAACAGGCCTGAAGCTGAAAGTATGCAGCCTGGCTTTCTTGATAGAGGGAATCTGGAACAGGCGACACGCAGCCTTTATAACCTTTTTGAATGTCCAAATTTAGTTGTAACTCTGGGATCCTCTGGATTATGTGGTTATGATGGGAATGTCTTTTTCGAGGTACCGGCAAATAAAGTTGAGGTGATTGATGGTGTTGGCTGCGGTGATACTGTCCGAGCCTGTTTGGCTCTTGGTTTTGCTTTGGGGTTAAATCTTCATGAGGCAGGTAGTCTGGCGAATGATGCAGCTGCGGTTGTACTACAAAAAGTTGGAACCGCAACCCTCTCTAGGAATGAACTAGAAGCATTCATTGAAAAACAAAAAGAATAAAGAAAGCATCATCGTTATTGGAAATACCCGGCTCAGGTTTAAATCCTGAGAGAGGTTTTCGTCAATTTGCTACAGGCCGCGCTATTTCGTAAAAGGAGGATTCCAATGAAGCAGTATACAGGAAGAGAACGTGTGATGCTCGCCTACAGCAGGCAACATGCCGACAGGATTCCAACGGACATTCAGGGCATAAACATCGGCCCTCGAATTCTCGGTTTTACTCGACGGCAACTGGCGACGGACCCTCAAAAAGCGACGGAAGCGCTCATCAAGTCCTGGGAAGTTGTTCGCCCTGACATCGTTACCGTCGGTACAATTTCTCTGCCCATGGCGCAGGCTGCGGGAAATGAATGCGATTTTGATGAAGAGGGCACACTCCATGCAAAGAGGCGTATCCTTGAGGACAAATCCAATCTAGGAAAGATGAGCATCCCTGATCCCAAAAAAGACAATCCCCTTCCTTTTGTCTTGGAGGTATGTGAAAGGATTGGGTCTGCACTCAAAAAAGAGGCAGCGGTGAGGGGGGTTGTTAGTCTTCCGTGGACGGTGGTGGTACAGATGAGAGGCATGGAGCAGCTAATCTATGATACTGTCGATGATCCAGATTTTGTTCATGCCGTCATGCGGTTCGCCACAGACTACACCAAGATGTTTGGAGCTTCCGTGGTCGAGGCCATAGGTGAAGGCGGGGTGGGAGTGTTTACAACAGACCCTGCCGCCGGGTGCAGTGTAATATCCCCCAAGATATACAGAGAATTCGTAAGACCATACCACGAAGAGGTTGTTAGTTACTTCAAGGAGAGGGGGACGCTCATCAGTTTTCATATCTGCGGTTATCTCGACCCAATTATGGAGGATATCGTATCAACGGGAGTAGATGGAGTAAGCATTGATGAGCGCTCGTCACTCAAAGAGATGTTCGAAACCTCCCGTGGTAGGACAGTCGTTATCGGAAATATTGCACCCATGCTGTTCGCTGACGGCACAAAGGAAGATATCGAGGCAGCGGTTAAGGAGTGCATGGATAGTGCAGCCGGTGAGAGCGGATACATATTGTCATCAGGATGTGCCATCCCGCCTCATACACCTCTGGAGAATATGAAGTATTTCATGGAGGCAGCCGAGAAATATGGGCGTTATGCATGATAATGAGGAGACCTGCTATCCGGGCAGGACCTATGCCCGAGCATAAGCCAAAGAACTGTAGATTTTGAAACTCTGGACCGTCACAGACAGGTTTCTTCATGCTTGACACACAAACCTAATTACCCTATATTTTTTTCAATAAAAGGCACTTTTTGGAGGAACCTTAAGAAAAAGGAGGGAACGTATGAGTATCAGTGGAAAACATCTTTTCTTTGTAGCTGTTCTGGGGGCGATTGTTCTCCTCTTGATGACGTCTCCTCTAAGTATGAACGCCATGGGTGATGAGGGCAAGTCCAGTTGGGTCTGGACCGAGGATTATCCCAAGCCCAGCTGGTGGATCTGGGGAAAAGAGTATTATCCTGAGGAACCGGTTCGCGGTGGGTATATGCAGTATTCCCGCACCCGGGGGGCGGGATTGTTGAACCCCAATCACTGGCCGGTGAACGATTTTCCACTGCTGTCCGGCATATATGACAGGCTGATCTACCCCGATGGTGATCATCGCGCCACTGTGCCCTGGCTGGGTAAACACTGGAAGATGGAAAACCCGACATCGATCCTGATGAAGTTGAGAAAAGGGGTGACCTTCCATGACGGTTCGAAATTCAATGCCCATACCTTGAAATTCCAGGTCGACTGGATAAACGATCGCGCCACTGGGTGTTGGTCTCGCGGCTGGATTCAGCCTTTGGAGTCCATCGAGGTGGTGGACGATTACACCGTCCGCTGGCACCTGAAAGATGTCTGGGCCGGTTTTTTTGACATATTCGCCAATGTTCCGGGGTGGGCGATGTCGGAAAAAGCGCTGAGGGGAGGCGATGCCATCAAGGATGCCCAACGGTTGGCCGACAAGGTCAAGCTGGCGGAACGAAAAGTCCAGAAAGCAGAGAAGAAAGCGAAAAAGGCAACCGGCAGCAAGGCCGAGAAAGCGGCCAAAAAAGTACAGAAAGAGCGGAAAAAACTGGAAAAGCTGCGGAATCAGCTGGCAAAGGCCCAGGAATTGTCAAAGGGCGCCAAGGATATGGATGAATGGGCGGTGGGCAGCGGTCCCTGGATGCTGGAGGAAGTCAGGCCCGATAATTATATAACATTAAAACGGAATCCCGACTGGTGGTTTGGCAAGACTATCGGTAAGCCGGACATGCCCTACATGGACGGGGCGAGGTACACGGTGATTCCAGAATTGAGCGTTAAGCTGGCCAACTTGAAGGCCGGTAAAATAGATACCCTGGGTGTTGATTATTCCCAATATCCGCAAGTGAAAGACGATCCCAATCTGAAAGTCTGGATCACACCACTAAATTCCACCCTGTTGTTGTGCTTCAACGAAACGAGCAGTGTTTTTAAGGATATCCGCCTCCGCAAGGCGGTGTCCCATGCCGTTGATCGCAAAGCGGTGATTGCTGCCGCTTCCGGCGGATTCGGTCGCCTGGCGAGCTGCTCGTTCCCTCCTGAGCATTTTGCTCATAACCCCAACCTGAAGCCGGTCAATTACGATCCAGAGCTGGCCCAAAAACTGGTGAAAGAAGCCGGATACCCAAACGGTTTGACCATCCGGGGGGCATTGTACACCGACAGCCAATCCCGGAGGTATGGAGAAGTCATCAAAACCATGTTAAAAAAGGTGGGAATAACATGGAAAATTCGATACCTGGAACCGGTAGCTGCTGCCGACACATACCGCAACCTGGAATATGACCTGGGGACTTTGGTGGATGGCTGGGTTAAAGATCCGGACTCTCTTTTAACAGGGCACTATTATCCCGATTTGGAAGAGGAATTTAGGAGGAATAACATCCCGGAGGTTCAGCAGTTGATTGAAAAAGCCAGGAGGGAACTGGATTTTGACAAGCGGAAGAAGATCTACTGGGAGGTTGAAAGATTATTATACGAAGGCTATCACGACGCCTGGTTGTGGCATTTTACGTCGATCACCGCCACCCGCAAAGTGGTCCGGGGGTATAACCGGGAGTTGCAGATCGCCGGCGGTGAAGCCTACTGGCCGACCCATCCCGGATGGTTTAAGGACGGGAAGCGGAATTAGGGCTTGTGGATTCTCATTATTAGTTGAATAAACCAAACATATAGATTCAAGGTTATGACACGTTACATAATATTCAGGTTGTTTTATGCGGTGTTACTGTTGGCGGGTACTATGGTGATCACCTTTTTTATGACGCGGATGCTGCCCGGTGATCCCATCCGGGCAGCCATGCAGCAGAATTTGGATTTAAGGGATGAATCCATCGTTCAGGAAGTACGGGCCAGGTTCGGATTGGACCGGCCGGTTCATATCCAGTTTGGCATGTGGACAAGGGATTTTTTCACCGGAAATTGGGGAAATTCCCTGAGTAGTGGGCAAAAAGTGGTGGATATGTTCCTGCAACGGGCGCCTGTTACCTTAGAGCTCTTTTTCCTCTCCCTTTTTTGGTCCTGGCTGATCGGAATCATAATGGGCGTGGTCAGCGCCTTGAAACGCAATTCCATGCTGGATTTTGGTATCACGGGGATCTCAATTGGCGGTCTCTCCATTCCGGTTTTCTGGGAGGCCATTATCCTCATCTATATCTTTGGCGTCTGGTGGAAGATCCTTCCCCCATCCGGGTATGTGCCTTTTTTCGAGGATCCGATCATGAACCTGAAGATGGTGGCCATGCCGACATTTGTGATGGCCACCCACGGCATGGCCGGAGTTGCCCGTTATGTCCGTTCCTGCCTGCTGGAGGTGATTGGCCAGGATTTCATCCGGACCGCCCGGGCCAAGGGGTTACGAGAACGAGCCGTTATCATCAGCCATGCCTTCAAACCGGCAGCCATACCGGTGTTAACCATCTTTGGCGGAACCTTTGGG
Organism: Desulfobacteraceae bacterium; assembly: GCA_016783065.1. Lineage (GTDB taxonomy): Bacteria > Desulfobacterota > DSM-4660 > Desulfatiglandales > Desulfatiglandaceae > JABMQV01. Next base: position 18,566 of record JADHXI010000020.1, read on the forward strand.
GGGATCCTCGGTGGATCCTTTATCATCGAACTCATGTTTGCCATTCCAGGATTAGGGCGCATGGGACTGGACGCCATTTTTCAGCGGGATTTTCCCATTATCCAGACTATGGCGGTCTTGGGCTCGAGCTGTGTCTTGATCGCCAATCTGGTTACGGATATCGCGTATGGCTGGCTCGATCCCCGGGTCAGGATCTATAAGTAAGAAATCGACCATGGCCAATACAACAATAAAAAAAATTGAAAATGGAAGAAACGAACAAAAAAGTTGATGAAACTTCTGAGCACGATCTTGAACCGCGGCGTATGTCCACCGTCGGTTTCAGAGGATTATTAAAAACGCTTTTAAAGAACAGGCTCTCTGTTATCGGCATTGTTGTTATTATACTGATGTTCTCCTTAGCCCTGTTTGCGCCCTTGCTGGCACCCTACGATCCCAATGAACCGGATTACTACAACCTCCTCAAAGGTCCGTCTGCCAAGCACTGGCTGGGAACGGACGACCTGGGGCGGGACTTGCTTTCGCGCATCATTTATGGTGCCCAGGTTTCCATGACGGTCGGTCTCGGCTGCACGGTTTTTTCCCTGATGTTTGGTACGTTTATGGGCGTTCTATCCGGGTACAGGGGGGGGGCATGGGATATGGTCATCATGCGGATTTGTGACATGATCTTCATTTTCCCGGGATTTATGTTTATTTTGATCATGGCCGCGGCCTTGGGCCCCGGTATGATCAACATTATTATAGCCATATCCCTGTTCGGCTGGGCGGGACCGGCCCGACTGGTCCGCGGAAACGTATTGGCGGTGAGGGAGATGCCTTATGTTGAGGCTGCGAGGGCCGCCGGGGCATCGAATACGCGCATCATGTTCAAATATGTACTTCCCAACTGTTTAGCTCCTATGATCGTGGCAGCGGCCCTCGGTTTGGGGGCCGCTGTTGGGATGGAAGCCGGTGCCGCGTTCCTGGGGATCGGCGTTCAACCGCCGACCCCGAGTTGGGGTCGGGAACTTCGGGTCGGGTACACTTACCTGAGCACGGTGCCGCTTTACTCGGTAGCCCCGGGGCTGATGATCACCATGGCCATCATGGCGTTTATTGCTCTGGGTGACGGTCTCAGGGATGCTCTGGATCCGCGCCTCAGGGGTGAGGGGAAAAAAGTATAACCGTGATCTCGGGGGGTGATAGGAACCTCACGGGTGGTCCCCATGTACCGGTGCCACTGGTTACATAGAGATAGGATTGTTTCCCCACCTTGAAAAGGCCATTGTGATATGGAAAAAAGCGTGCGGAGATCAAACTAAAGGGAAAGATCTGTCCCTTATGGGTATGCCCGGAAAGCTGGAGGTCAAATAAGGCTGTGTTCTTTTCATTGATCCTTGGCTGATGTTTAAGGAGAATGGTGAGCTTATTATTCGAAAACTTTTTGAGTATCTCGTCTTCAGAAACAGGAGCAACAAATCCAAACTGTTTTGATGTTGGGTCATCGATCCCGGCGATATTTACCACGTCACCCGCAGTGATACCTTCATTTCTGAGCATCATGAAGCCTGCCTCTTCTGTAAAAGAAACAGCCTCCTCAATCCCTGTATAGAATTCGTGGTTTCCTGTTACTGCATATTTACCATAAGGCACCTTAATATCCCTGAAGAGTGCTGCAACTTTCCCCTTATCGTACAGATCTCTGTCAATGAGATCACCGGTGGAGACAAGGATATCAGGATTAAGGTCTTTGATAATTTTCACAATCTTCCTGGCCAACCTCGTACTGTTGGTGGCACTGAAATGAATGTCGGATATCTGCACAATCCTGAGCCCGTTGATATCAGGCGGCAGCTTTTTGGTCTTCAGTACAACTGTCTTAGTTCTTATATTCTGAGCCTCAAACATTCCGTACGTAATAATCACAGTAACCATTAAAAGAGTGATCAGAAAACTTGCCTTAGACACAATCTTGATCTTTAAAAAAACCGGAGAAGAGATCAAGGAGGTAAGATGACATATCCCATTATAGACATCAAACATGAGATGTATTGAGAAGAATAGGAACAACGCCGCCATCCACGTGTAGCCGATATAGGCCAGGCAAGTTGTGAAGAGATCTCTTTCAAACCTAATAGAGATATTGATAAGAATAGGTGCCACAAGCATAGAAAAGAGAAACGCAAGCAGCAGCCCATGGTATAATGGACTCAGCATGAAGGCGTTTTTCGACTTTACGTAGAAGTAGTAGTGAAGAAGACCGTAGAGTGTAAGAAAGACTGTTAGAAGCAGGATATAGGAGAGTAGTGTTCTCAAGGCATCCTCCTTTCGCACGATCCGGAACCTTGCTCATTTTGGTCAACGGAGTATAGAGAAATGAAACCCCCGGGTCAAGTGGGAAAATGATGATAGGAATGCGTATTCCTGTATGTCGGCTCGTATGAAAAAAAAGATATTCAGGAAGGACCTTTTTTTATAGCCATCGCTTTCATTTTATGTTAGAAATTGATAAATTAGATTTGCTGCTTTTCATTCTAGTTTTTAGTAGGGGTCATATCACCCGCAAACATCAGTTTCAGGAGAAGTGAAATGGATAATGTCAGAAAATTGGGTATTGGAGTCGTGCTGGTTGTCCCCGTCTTTGTAGGGGGCGGCGCTGTTTGGGAGATTTTCAACAACTGGTGGGTCGTTTTTGTCTGGGTAGTTATTATGGCTTTATTATATGGAGGATTTTTCTCCGGAAAGCTTTCAGTATCTAAAATACTGAAGGAGATCAAGTCTTAAATGAAGTCTCAGAGATCATATTTTTCTCGATCTTGGAAACCCAAGGATTTCATTTATGATTGACTCATAGGGGTGTGGTATTATAAAATTATTAGAAGTAACTAACCTGATAACTTGAAAGGAGAATCTTGAGTAGAGACGATTTAATCCAACTGGAAGGTGTGGTGAGCAGGGTTTTGGGTCGCGGAACCATGGAAATTGAATGTGAGAATGATGTCGTCGTGAGGGGTGTTCTCTCAGGCCGGATGAAAAAGAATAGGATTAAGGTGATACAAGGTGATCGCGTAAAGGTAAGCGTCTCTCCCTATGATACATCACATGGCCTGGTTACCTATCGCTATAGGTGATAAAAGGGTAGGGAGGAGACCCACACTTTTCTCCACTCTTCTTCTCGGTAGTAATCCCACCAGTGGCTAGACCGCTAACCATTTTTCACTCGATACAGAACAAATATCCTTCTCATGACGTGACGGAATGGATTCGTGCAAACGTAATCTAAGTGGTAACCGTTAACGGGTTCACGGTTCAGGGTTCAAAGGTTGTGTGCAGCGAAAACCTGCCTGCAAAAGTAGACCGCCTCCTAAAGTTTTAAGGAGGACGGATACGCCGGGCAGGTAGTCAATATTCAATCCTATAGCTCGTAAGTTCGGCAATAGAAAGTTAACCCTGAACGGTGAACCCTGAACCTGTGAACGCTTTCCCTAAATGTAATCAACACCAAATTACGCAAGGTTTCCAGGAAGTCATTGCACTCCGGGGCGTAGTCCCCAACGGGATGGAGTCGACAAGTCACGCGAAACGCGGGACGACGTGGCGACCTCATACCGTTCTTGACGGGACTCGCAATGACATTTTTTGTAAGGCTTCTAAAATACTCTTCCGAAATTTGGGATAGTATAAGAGAATAGATAGAGGTCGAATATTTTCTTTACGAATTAATTAAAAAACGAATAGCTGTTGAAGGGTACAGAAAGATTGTTAAAAATTATAAAAAATGATTAAGTAATGAATATACTTGACTTTTGGTAAAGGTTAGTGTACTATAGCGACAAATTTAATTCTTAGGAGGTAGTTACTTATGAAAGCGTTAAAAAAAGAACTGCAATCCGTAGCAAAAGTTCTTAAGTCACTAACCCAAAAAACCGAAAAAATTTCGAAAAAAATCGATAAGCTCGCAAAAGCCCAGGCTCCCAAAAAGGCAAAGGCAAGGGCAAAGCCAAAGGCCAGAAAAAAGGCTAGACCAAAGGCTAGGGCAAAGGCTAGGCCAAAGGCCGGAAAAAAGGCAAGAGCCAGGGCGAAGGCTAAGCCGGTGAAGAGGAAAGTTGCCAGGAAAGCTCCTGCCAGAAAGAAGATAAAGGTCACCGGAAGTGATGCTGTCCTCAAGCTTATCAAAAGAAGCACAAAGGGTGTTGGCACCGCTGCCTTGAAGCAGAAGACTGGTTTTAAGGAAAAGAAAATAAGAGATACTATTTACAGGCTGAAGAAGCAACGCAAAATAAAAAGTGTACAAAAGGGATTTTATGTAGCGATATAATCCTGAAGGTTCGATGCTTGGAAGAAAAAGGATCAGGTCTCAACATTTGATGCTCTTTTTCAAGATAGCTCATGTCAATTGTTGAGACCTCATCATGTTGAAACCTCATCCTGTTGAGACCCCATTCACCTATCACTTACTCATCACTTTCAATCAATCACTCTGCTGTTCTGGCTGAGGGAAGGAGAGTAGTCGTCATACTCGACAACGCTCGATATCTTTCTTCAGTCTTTACCTCGTCCACACATCTCTCCTTTTTCCCTTATTCGTAACAGTTTAGCTCTTTGAAAAATATCAGCAATTACCGGATTGCTCAGGTAGTTTGAAACAGCTAAAATATTACCCTTATTTTTTGTTTCGGTTCCATGTAGCAAGACAGAGCAGCACCACGAGGGATAAAATGCAGGCCGAGACTAGGAGCGCGTCGTGAAAGGAAAGAGGTATCGCTTTTCTTGCTGCCTGTGCCGCCTCTAGTCCCTTGCCAATCAGTTCGGTCAGATGTCGGGCTTTTCTGGCTGTATAAACGGTTCCGGCAACGGCCATCCCAAGAGACATGCCCACCTGCCTTTGGGTGGCGATCAGGGCCGAAGCAGTACCGAGACGTTCATTTCTCACTGAACCCATAACAGAGCTGTTGTTTGGGGCATGAAAAGAAGAAACACCAAAGCCGTAGAGAATTAAAACGGGAATTATCCCCACAATTTGTGTCTGAAGATCAAAACCGCGCATGAGGAGATAGGCGATCAAGGTGGCCACTGCACCCAGGGTTGAAATCCAGACAGGTTGAGATCGGTCGGAAAGCCAACCGCTGATCGGACCGACGACTATGGTGGTCATCGAGACCACGGCCATAAGCATGCCGGTCTTTGAGGGGGGAAGCCCGATCCCCTGCATCAGATAAAATGGCATCACCAGGACGAAGACCGGATAGGCCATAAAGGTGAGGAAAAGACTCCATATGGCGCTTGAAAAGACACGGCTTTTAAAGAGGGACAGGTCAACAACCGGGTCTGCGGCGTTACGTTCTACCAAGACAAAGACGATAAGGCAGAGTAGGCCAAAGACGATCAAGAAGTGAACAATTGGTGAATAGAGGCCTAATTTATTAACCTGGCCGACGCCAAACATTATTGAGAGCAGACCGATCGAAGAGGTAAGCATTCCCCAAAAATCAAACTTTACTTTCCCGACCTTAATCTCGTCCTTTTTGAGAAAGATCAGGGCCAGGATGAATGTCAAGAGTCCCAACGGTATCCGGATGTAGAAGATCGACCGCCAGTGGAGCCATTCAAGAAGTATTCCGCCAAGGATAGGTCCGGTTATGAATCCAGCAGATACTGATGAGCCCAATAAACCAAGTCCTTTGCCTCGCTCTTCCGCTGGAAAGGCGTCAGTTACGATGGCCGTACTGCAAGCTATGGTCATGGCCGCGCCTACTGCCTGAAACACCCTGCAGATGATCAATTGGTTTATGGTCCGTGACAGAGAACAGAGGAAAAGTCCAAGTGAGAATATTAACATCCCAGTGGCATATAATCTCTTACGCCCCATCTGGTCTCCGGCCTTTCCCAATACAAGCATCAGGCTCGTACTGGTCAGCATGTAGGCCAGCGTCACCCACATCACGGTCGTTAGCTGGATATCAAATACCCTTGTTAGGATGGGAAAGGAGATATTGGTGATGCTCGCGTCCATGGTCCCCATGAAGGTGCCAAGGGCGGTGATTATCAATGCCTTCCACTTATAGGCCAGCTTTTCTTCACTGGAACTATCGAGATCTGTCTCAACCTGGTTACGGTGCATATTCCCCTACTAGTGACTCACTTTGAATAAAGGTAATATTTTAGCTGTTTGAAACTGCCGGAAGGGCTGTGGGGATCTCTTTCAGAAGCCCGCATCACAACAGATTCCACTGCATGTCGAACGCCCTCTTAGCCTTGATCATTAAGGCGGTGTAAGGCAGATACGGAAACCGCAGCAAAAGCGGTCGTCCTTCGGGCTGTGCTGTGATGAATTTAAAGGCCAAGCTGCCTCCCATGGAATGACGTAGGGCTATGCGAGCTTCTGAAAGAGATCCCCACGGCCCGGTAATCGCCGATATTTTTCAAAGAGCTAAACTGTTACGAATAAAGAGATGACAGAATTGATCCGCGAATTGAAGATATCAAACAAGATAGTGGAAAGTCAAACTGCTGATAATCAGGGAGTGGAGGTGGGAAAAGAAAATTGTGTCGGATAATCTAAAAATGGTCGAGATCCAGGAGGAGATGTTGGGAGGACATCATTCCAAAACACCTTCAGCAACAAGATCGGCTATCTCGTCATCGCTCATACCCAGGAACTCCTTGAGCACCATCTCTGTATGTTCCCCAAACAGTGGGGCCGGGGATGTTGGTTTATTTTGGCATCGGGATAATTTAAATGCAGACGTTGCGATATGATATTGACCCATCTCGGAATGGTCCAGCGGTTCAAAGTGTTCACGATGCTGTAGTTGCGGGTCATTAAATAGATCTTCTGCATTTTGGACTGCCCCCGCGGATACGCCCGCCGATTGCATGATGTGCATCAATTCCTCAGTATCGTGACCCATGGTCCATTCCTCAATGTGCCGATCAAGTTCGTCTTCATGTTCCTTCCTTCCAGCCAGAGTCTGAAATCTGTTTTCTTTTGTCCATTCCGGCTCGCCGAGTACTTTACAGAAGGCCCGCCATTCCTCTTCACTTGTGACGGCGATGGCGCACCATCGATCCTCGCCGCGACAGCGATATGCGCCGTGCGGAGCAGCGTTTGGATCTCGATTTCCCATACGTCCGGCTACTCTATTGTTTACCTGGTAATCCAGGATAGCCGGCATCAAGAATTGAAGTGCGCTCTCGAGTTGAGACTGGTCGATGTACTGGCCCTCACCGGTGCGACGTCGATAGTCCAACGCTGTTAGAATTGATATCAGCAAGAAATTCCAGTCGACGAAATCGTTGTAAGCTGAATAGGGACCTACAGGTTCACCGTCGGGCCAACCGGTCAGCTCGAACCAGCCGGCTATGGCCGATGCCATTTGACCGTAACCACGGTGCGGGGAACGCGGCCCAGTCTGTCCCTGAAGGCACGTGGATGCCATAATGATGTCCGGTTTAACCTTCTTCACCTCATCATAGCCCAGACCCCATCTCGACATAACTCCCGGAGCAAAGGACTCGATGACGACGTCGGCCCAGCAGATCAACTTCTCCACAATTGACCTGGCCTTTGGTTTCTGCATGTTGAGGGTGATGCTCAGCTTGCTCGCGTTGTGCGTGGCAAAGTATCCGCTACGTTCCAGATGCGGTTCTTCCCCTACAAATGGGGATGCAATCCTCAGCGTTTCAGGGTGAATCATAGATTCCACCTTGACTACGGTGGCACCGTGATCGGCCAGATATCTGGTAGTTGTTGGACCGAGTACGGTACTTGAAAAATCCAGCACGTTTATACCGGTCAAGGGACGTAGATCGTCCATCTCATTCATCTTCAATTTTTTCAATCGTTCTAGCTCCACGCGCGACATCTGCAATTCATCTTCGAAGATTTCACTATTGTGTTCACCAATATGAGGTGCTCTCCCTTTTATCTGCCATGGGGTCTCAGACATCTTTGCAGGGGCGCCAGGATACTTGATCGTTGTGCTCAACTCTGGGTGCCGTACATCCACCCAGTAATCCCGGGCCTGAAGCTGAGGGTCGAGAAAAACATCGGCTACCGTGTTTACGGGGGCAAGCATGATGCCTCCTTTGATCGCCTCATCTAATAGTTCATCTTTGCTTTTTGTCTCGAAATATCTACTGAAAGCTTCAGTCATTTTTTCAAGACGATCTACTTGCGTAGAGAGGGCACCCACTTCATTCCAGTCAATCTCTTTGAGCCAATCCTCGGCCATCCCATCCCTGTCCATCAGTTCTACAACCCGACGTTGTCCCTTGGCGCCAATAGATCCGCCCGAAAACATGAAGGTCACGTAACCGTCCCGGGCGCGCCAGACTGTTTTTATATGGTAATCACCAAATTGACGCAAGATCCCGGCACGGGCGAGTATTTTTTTTTGCAAGTCCCAGAAGGCGTACGAATTGGTTAGCATCCATGATGGACATTGTTGGGCAGAGACATCTACATGCTGGCCCTTTCCATTTACTGCTCGATAGTGAAGGGCCATCAGACTGCCTACTACCGCCATTGCGCTTGCATGAAGGTATGCCTGAGGCGGGTGACTTATCCGGACGGGGGCTCGTCCCTGCTCTCCAGTCATCCACATGTAACCACCCATAGCCCAGGGAATGATGTCCGGTCCTTTCCAATGGGCACGGGGGCCGGTTTGGCCAAAAGGAGTAATGGAGGCCATGATCAGTCCCGGGTTCAGCTTCTCCAGTACCGAATAGTCCATACCCAGCCCCTTCAAGCACCCTGGTGGAAAAGACTCTATAAGGAAATCAGCCTTAGTGACGAGACGCCTCAGGATCTTTCGACCTTCCTCTTTCATGATGTCCAGAGTGATTCCGCGCTTACCGGTGTTATAGGCCATCCAAAAAAGGCTCTTCTCCGGGTCGGCGTCGTCACCATAGAAGGGACCCACTCTCCTTGCCGGATCGCCGCCAGGTGGTTCTACCTTGATTACATCGGCTCCGAGGTCAGCGAATATTTTGCCGGCAAGTAGTCCTTTTGCATCGGTCAGGTCCAGAACCCGATAGGGCCCTAATGCTTTTTTGCACTCATTTTTCAATAACGTGCTCCCCTCCATTCCCTGCTTATACACCCATTTTTTCTTCCCATTCGGTTAGGGTCCAATCGACCGCATCCAAAAGCTCATCGATTTGCTCACGCGTAATACTCAGTGGCGGCGAAATCCAAAAAGGTAATCCTCGCTTACCCATACTCGGCCGGCGAGGACCATAGAGTGTGTTGTAAAAAACCACGCCATGTTTCAGACCTATGGACTGCAGCCAAAATTCAGGCTGAGAATCTCGAGGAAAGAAATCCATGGTCTCCTTATTGGCCACAATCTCAATCACCATAAACAGCCCTTTCCCTCGTGTATCCGCTATTGAAGGATGAGCTAGTAGCCTGTCTTTCTGAGAATGAAGGTATTCACCCACAGAGGCACTATTCTCAATCAGATTATCCTTTTCCAAGATATCTATCACGGCCGATGCCGCAGCACAGGAGACAGCATGCGCCTGGTTGGTAAAGCCGTGGTTGAAATGAACTCCCTTGCTGAAGGGTTCATTGATCTTATCGCTGATCATCACACCACCCATGGGTGCATAGAGACTGGTGATCCCCTTGCCCATGACCATTATGTCGGCCTGGACATCAAAGTGTTCCATGCAGAACCACTTGCCCATCCTGCCAAACCCTGTAATAACCTCATCCGCAATAAGAAGCACGTCGTTCTCATCACAGATCTCCCTGATGGATTTCCAGTAACTGGCAGGGGGTATGACTCCGTAATCAGGGCCACAGCCGATTGGCGTGGCTATAAAGGCCGCAACATTCTTCTGTCCACTGTAATAAATGCACTCCTCCAGCCTCTGGGCCGCTCTGATACCATATTCTTCCGGACTCAGATCCGATGGACGTTCACGCTCACTGTATTGATTGATTTTGGGCCACTTTATTATGTAGGGGTCAAAGGGGTTCCTCAGCCCGGCAATTCCAGCCACCGACAGCGCCCCCAGGGACATGCCGTGATAACTATCATAGTGAGAAATTATTATATGCTTCTCTGATTTTTGCTGCGTTAGATAATATTGACGTACCAGCTTGATGGCGGTCTCTATCGCATCTGATCCGCCACCTGGAGTCAAAAAGGTGGTATTCAGTGTCCCAGGGGCTACTATGCTGAGCTTGTCGCATAATTCGGCCCTCGCCTGATCGGAGAGCATAGGATGGCAATATGCATATTTGTCGAGTTGTTGGTTAATGGCCTCTTTGATCCTCTTGTCGCCGTGAGGAATGCCAATAGCCATGGGGCCACCCGAGACATCGAAGTATCGATTCCCTTCCTTATCATAGAGATAGATTCCCTCAGTTCGCTCCAAGATAGGCATAAATGGATGGTATGAAAATACCTTGCTCCACATGCCCTCAGGGGTTCGATAGGCATACTTTTCGCTGCTGTCTGTCTTCATAACAAACTCCTTTCATCAAATTTATTTATACTCACTTCATTATCAGATTTCTCCGGAAACCTGAAGAGTTCTCGTAACACTATCAAATTTTCAAAACCGATGTCAAAGTCATTACGTTGAATTTGTTGTATCCATGGTAGGTACAAAACAGAAAAAGGCAGAGTCAATTATTTGACTCTGCCTTTTAATTTTTTAAAAAGTACACAAACTAACGAGATCAAGCAACAACGTTGACCTGGTCTCTAAAATAAGAATAGCTTCCCTAAATGGCGTTGTTCTCTCCGGTGCAACTCATTTCCCTCATTAGAATGATGCCCGGTGGAAAAGATGCACGCTCATCCGAGAAGCTATTTTATACCCCATCTCTCGTTTTATTCGAGGATATTCGAGTTGGGCAAGCGTTACGCGTTAAATTATGCAAAAATCATGCTAAATCAACCAATCAGATGAATATTTTTGTAAATCTATTGGAAATTAACTTGGTTAGGCCTGTACAAGAGAATATGTCTACAAAGTATTTCCAATAAATGTACATGATATTTTGCAAAAAATCCGATCAAGGTGGAATAAAATTGCTATTGTATCAGTTAGGTCGCTGTTAATTCTCATTGTTTATGATGAGCTTGGTTGTTTCCTGTTGGATAATCATTCCCAAGCATCTTGTGTAGCACAGCGCCAACGTCCTTAAAATCGCTATCCACAAAGGTTATAAAACGTGGGCGTAATCTGTGTCCTCTCGCAATTGTTTCATCATCTCTATCGGGCAGGATAAGAATGGTACGAATGTCTTCGAACAAGTCTTTGATAGAAAGTATCTCCAAAAGATCTGCCCGGTTCGTGGACAGAAGAACAGCAATGTTCATATCACCCCGGGGTTTTCGAAGTCTTTCGATAAGGAGATCGATCTTTTGGAAAAACTCCATCCTGTCTTCAGGCCTCAAACCTTTGATAATCTTTTGAAGTCTTTGTGCTATTTTTCCTGACTCATTCGAATACAAGACTATGCTCATTATTTGATCCTTATTCTTTTTCCTTGGAAGAGCCCCGACCTTTGGTTGGGGCTCTTCACTAAGGTATAAACAAGAAGTGTGCCAAAAGAGGAAATTTATTAATATTATTAGTATATTCAGAAGGTTAGACGTAACAGGAAGGTAATGATGGGGAATAACAATGGCAGTTCCAGGGAAGATCTTTCCTCTAAAACCGGACCAATTCTGCAAAAATCGGAAAATATGCCTTTAAAATTTTCCTATCCCAATTGAGATCTTTCGCTCAATTAGTACCTATCTATCAAAATCGCATCATGTTTGCGAAGGATTTATCTAACAAAATATTTTAGCCACCAAGACACCAAGACACGAAGTTAAATTATAATAAACAGTTCTTCTTTGTGTCTTGGTGCCTTTGTGGCTATTCTTTCCGGTTTAGGGTATTTTTCATTCTTGAGCCGGTATGTCGACCTCCCTACCAGCACGCTCGTTCACTTTACAGATAGGGTCACCCGGTTTCCATTTTCCACTCAGCATTGGACGAAAACATGTATTGCATGATTCGCATGCGACGATTTCTTCAAATCGCCCTTCTTTCACCTTTCTTGGCCACAAGGGGTCGGCTATTAATTGCCGACCGATAACGACGAGATCCGCCTTTCCTTGTGTCAATATCAAATCCGCCACCTCAGGCGTATTAATGCGCCCCACTGCGATCACCGGTACTTTAACGTTCTGCTTTATCGCATCTGCTAGGTGGACAAAGGTGCCCATCTTGGCCCTCTTGGTAGGCGAAGCTCTCCGACTGGGGTCACTGCCAATGGAAACATCGAACACATCAACGCCGGCCTTTTCCAATTCTGCAGCGAACAGCTTACTCTGGCGTAGCGTTATTCCACCGGCGCGCTTTTCCTCAGCTCCGATCCGGTAGAATATGGGAAAATCGTCTCCAACAGCCTGCCTCGTTGTTTTTACAACTTCCAATCCAAAACGCATTCTCCCATAGATATCTCCGCCATATTCATCTTTCCTCTTATTGTCTGCTCCGGAAAAGAATTGGCAGAGGAGATAGCCATGGGCTCCGTGAAATTCAATGAAATCGAAACCCGATTCCTTAGCCTTCTCCGATGCCGAACTGAACTTATGAGTAATTGATCGAATTTCACTCACGGTCGCTTCCCTCATATTGGCAATTGCCGAGGGAGCAATCAAATCTCCGCTGGTTACATTCAACATCCCACTACCCGCCGGCAACTGGTTACCGTGCCAAAGTTGGATGCCTATCCTTGCTCCGGCTTCCCTGATCTCCTCAGTGAAAGACTTCATGCTCTCGATGAATTTAGCTACACCATCAGGGCGTCCCCAAGCTTCGTCATCGATGAACAGATCGACAGAGGTTGCAGACATGATTATAGTACCGGCACCGCCCTGAGCGCGTTCTAAATAGTAAGCCCGAACTCGCCTATTTCGTAATCCAAGTACTAATTGCATCGCAGGCATCACGATACGGTTCTTCACCACCATGCCTCTAATAGTCAACGGCTCGAATAGTTTCATGTGATTCCTCCATCTTCAAGCTATTTTTGACAGGATTAACAGGATGAACATGATAATTTTTCTTATCTTGTTGATCTATAATAATTCGTCTCACTGATTTAAGTCCCAAGATGACTGTATCATTAACAATAGTATCAGCTACAAATTCACCTACAATTTTGTTGTCATAGTAGACTGTAATGGATTTTTGTAGCTCTGCATCGAGGTTTATTTTATGCAGGTTGTGATAAATTTTTTGATCAACTGGATTTCATAGGAACTTCTTTTTACAATCATGTCCATCCTGGTGCGCCAGGCGAAGCCTGGCCTATCTTGTGAACTGAAAGGAGTTCACCTTGTAAGTTGTCCGTTTGGCAAGTAGCCGATCGAGCGCGGGACGGGGCAACCCGATCTGGCGAAGCCTCGTGAGGCGAAGGCGCGAGCCGTAGCGCAAGCGAATCCATTTCGG
>JADHXI010000166.1 GCA_016783065.1 Desulfobacteraceae bacterium
CCCTATCTAAACAGGGAGCAAATCGTTTCCGGCACCCTCGCTTACGCACTCGGCGCGGGCAAGGCAACCATTTCTACTCCTTACTGGTATGCAGAGGAAATGCTCGCTGATGGGAGAGGGCGTATTGTTCCTTTCCAGGACCCGAATGCCCTGGCGGATCAAGTGATCGATCTTTTTGACAATAAAGTCGAACGTCATGCCATCCGTAAAAAAGCTTACAAATTTTGCAGAAAGATGATCTGGAAGGAGGTGGCTCGAAGTTATCTGGAGCTTATCGGTGAGATAAAAAGAGAGCGGGAGCAGCGGCCCCATACCATCTTTCACCCTAAAACATTGCAATTCACGGCATCCGAACTACCGCAACCAAACCTTGACCATCTCAAGCTTCTGACAGATGATGTGGGGATACTGCAGCATGCAGAGTTCATCGTTCCTGACCGTACACACGGCTACTGCACAGATGACAATGCGCGGGCCTTAATCGCTGTCCTGATGGCTCAGGATTTTATCTCCGGAGACAGCAAGTTGATTGGCTTGGCCTGTAGGTATTTAAGTTTTGTACACTATGCTTTCAACAAGGCCGATGGCCGTTTCCGGAATTTTATGGGTTACGATCGAAGGTGGCTCGAGGAGGAGGGGACCGAAGACTGCCACGGTCGTGCTATCTGGGGCCTGGGAAGGGCCGCAGTCTTGTCCAAATCGGACAGTTTTACCGACGTGGCCTTGAACATCTTTAACCGTGCTATGCCCGTGATGATCCATTTCAGCTCACCCAGGGCATGGGCATTCGGGCTGGTGGGCATTCACGCCTACCTGAAACGGTTCAGCGGGGACAGCGAAGTGCGACGGGTTCGATCCACCCTTGCCCAGAAGCTCTTCGACCTTTACCGGGCTAACGCCACCGATGATTGGCCGTGGATTGAAAACACAGTCAATTACGCCAACGCAAAGATTCCACAAGCGCTACTCCTGTCGGGTCGCTGGCTTGATAAAACTGATATGATTGAAGCCGGTCTAAATTCCCTGGAATGGCTTGTCCGGATTCAAACTGACCCAAAAGGACATTTTTCTCCAATTGGCAACCATGGGTGGTTTTCACGAGATGGAAATCGGGCCAGATTCGATCAGCAGCCGCTCGAAGCTCAAAATATGATCGACGCGTGCATAGAGGCTTACATGGTAACCGGGGATCGAAAATGGATCGCAGAGACCCAGCGCTGTTTCGATTGGTTCTTGGGCCGTAATGATATGGATACCCCCCTGTATGATTACAGCACAGGAGGGTGTCGTGATGGCCTCACAGCCGATGGCGCAAACCAGAATCAAGGTGCAGAGTCCACTCTGGCCTGGCTGCTTTCTGTTCTGAATATACACTCACTGCCCGACATCGAAGCTGTTGCCGTAGAAGGTGTAGACACAGAATGAAAATGAAAAGAAGGAAAGAAACATGTCTATAAAACCAATTGTCATAGTCAGTTCCTACCCACCACGACTTTGCGAAATAGGTGCTTTCACCGAAGAGGCACGGGAATTTATCCAGAAGGCCAACTCTCAACGAGAAGTTCTGATGATTAGCCATATCGATGGAAGGGGACAAGGAGTCTTTCCATTGATCGACATGAGCTACCAGGATTGGTGGAAGCCAGTGGCCGAAAAAATAGAAGAACTGGATCCCTATGCGGTTCATCTGGAACACCAATATGGCCCATATGAATATCTGGATAATCGCGGCATTGGCGACGGTAACAAAGGCTTTTTCACACTTCTTGAAGCCATCAGTGACTACCCGATTGTAGTCGAGCCGCACACTGTGCATGGGCGATTGAGAGACGCTGAGGCCAACTTTATCTACAACCTCTGCCAGCGGAGTGATGTGGTCCTGTTCAAGTGCCATTATCAGAAATGGCGCCTTGACTGGACGTTCCCAGGATATGGGTGGGAAACGCCTCGAAATATCATGGTGGTTCCCCACGGCTCCCGACCAGATGAGCGCTGGGGAGTCCTTGAGATACCTGAGTTGAGAAAAGAACTGGGTTTAGACAAAACAGGACTGGCGGATCACGTGGTGGGGATGATTGGCTGGATTCAATCCAACAAGCGCTGGGACATCCTGCTTTCCATGTGGGAGGAAATTCACGAAGAGATAAAGCATCGAAGCGGCCAGGAATGGGACCTGTTAGCAGCTGGGACCATGCGTGATCCCGCCCACAAAGACGATTATGAAGAGTGGAAAGACGAGGTTCTCAAGCTGGAGCAGAAGGGTATTGCGCACTATCGATAATTTGTGCCGAGGGGAGATATCTACTACAAGATGATGGCTGTCTGTGACTTCATTGTATTGCCGTCTACGGATGAAACCCAGTCAGGAACCCTTGCCCAAATCATGGCCCTTAACAAACCCTATATCACCACTGCGCCCCTGGAGGGATTGACTGCCCAGACCCTGGAGAAGGTGATAAGGCTGGCCTGCGATGAAAAACTTCGCCTGGACCTGGGCGAAAACCTGAAACAATACCTTGATGATGTTGTTTCCTGGGATGTGGTATGCAAACTATACAACAGGGCATACGATTTGGCCCGCGAAGCCAAACGAAAGAGCAGCCCTGTTGTTCTGAACACGGAGTTTTGACAAAATGAGCAATGCACAGTTCAAAGAGCTTTTTCAACGGCACGAAAACAACCCTATTATTACCGTTAAGGATTTTCCCTATCCGGCCAATTCGGTATTCAATGCAGGTGCGACAAGCTTTGGAGGTGAGGCACTGCTTTTGATGCGCGTCGAGGACAGACGCGGGATATCCCACCTGACAACCGCTCGAAGTGAAGACGGTATCGGCAACTGGCGCATCCATGACCGGCCAACCCTGATACCCAGTCCAGAGACAAACCCCGAGGAGATCTGGGGAATAGAGGACCCCAGGATCACTTTTCTTGAAGAGCTAAAGCTGTGGGCCATCACATATACGGCCTACTCCAAGTCCGGGCCTCTTGTCTCTCTCGCTACGACCGTTGATTTCGGAGATTTTGAACGTCTTGGCCCGATCATGCCTCCGGAAGATAAGGACGCGGCCCTGTTTCCGGTCCGTATCAAGGGCCGCTGGGCCATGCTTCACCGCCCGGTTTCCACCTTTCATGCTACTGGAGCTCACATCTGGATCTCCTATTCACCCGACCTCAAGCACTGGGGCGACCATCGGATACTCATCCCAGCCCGAAAAGGCGGCTGGTGGGATGCACACAAGGTTGGCATCTCACCACCACCCCTTCAGACCGATGAGGGTTGGCTGCTTCTCTACCACGGGGTCAAGAGGACGGCAAGCGGCGCCATTTACCGTCTTGGGCTGGCGCTTCTGGATCTGGAAGATCCTTGCTGGGTAATCGCCAGATCCGACGAATGGGTTTTTCAGCCTGAAGAGGGATACGAGGTCTTCGGAGATGTGGATAAGGTTGTGTTTCCGTGCGGCTGGATAATCGACGGGGACACCGTGCAGATCTACTATGGTGGAGCGGATAAATGTATAGCCCTAGCCACGGCAAGCATTTCAGAGTTATTGCAATGGCTAAAGGAACACAAAAGTTTCACAAGAAAATACCAAACAACCTTTCAGACATTTAGGGGTAATCTTCCCCCATGATAACTTACCAAATCAATATCATTTAAACATTTCAATTAAGACGTATGACACACTGGATTATAAAACAGAGCCATCCTGGAGATTCAACAAATGAAATAATTATTTCTTCATCTGAAGTTAAGGTATCGAGAGACATTAGTACAATCTATGACGCTGTTTCCTGGTTTGAGAAAAACGCTTTACCGAAATTCAATAAAGGAATTAGGCGAAAGAAATTAAGAAAGAGTGTTGCATTAAAGGACATATTAAACATCCATAATGATGACGGAATAAGAGATTTGGCACAATTAAGAAGGATGGTGGAAGATATAAAAACCGGAAGTCATATATTTCCGCGTGGAATTCCCAACATAAAGCTGGTTAAGACAAAGGACGAACAACCACTACTCTTTGATGGGCATCATTCAATGCTGGCCTATATGGCTGCAGGAATGGCTTACATGGAAGAACTCCCTTATATGATTATTTTTGACAAAGCAAAAGGATACGTTGAGGACAAAGACATTGTTGTCTTTTACGGAAAACATGCAGAAGATATTGAAGATTATGACTGGAAAGAAAAGGCGATAAACTGGCAAGCAGCAAAAGAAAGGCAAGTTTGCAAAAGAGTCCAAAAAAATATGGGGCAACTATTTTGTGCAATAAAAAAAAGAATGGATTTTGCTTGATCAATTAATAATACCATGATGGTCTCAGCAACATATATCTGCCCGGTTAGGGGGCTGGCCTCTCTCGAACCGCCTGAACCGGATCGATTAGGCCGGGTGGCCAGGGTGGCTAAAAACCTGGGTCTGGAACGGCTCCTGCTTCCAGTCCTGGAGGAGTCTCTGCTCAAAACGTCCAGGGCCAAAGTTAGTTACCTTGAAGGGCTTATCAAGGATCTGGACCAGGTGGCGGAGGCCGAAGTCACTGCATGGTTAATTGCCCCAGCCTACCGGGTCCTGGGCCTGGACTGGGTGCCACCTCACCTGGTAAAGGCGGTTCGGGACCCTAAGGCAGGCCGTGTCTTTCTTGAGGGGCGTCTCAGGAATCTGTGGGCGTACAACTGGTGGAATGATCTGTCCATACTCCAGAAGAGAATAAAGAACTTCCGGGAGCTTGTAGCTGCGGTCTCGGGACACCCGGCCTTGACAGGCTGGCTCATCATGGACAGGGCCTTAGAATGGTCGCGGCCAGATACTGAAGTGGCGGATCTGGTGCTCAAGTCTTATGTGGCAGAGATTCGGGAGAGGGATGAAAACGGAAGCATTTACATGGGCTTGAGCTGGTCAGAGCTTCTGGAGCCAGAAATGGCTCAGGCACTGGCGCAACAGGTTGATGGACTGCGAATATGCGGGTTTGAAAGTTTGCCGCCGGGCCTGGACAAACCTGCCAATCTGGCTGGAGAACTATTGATGGCAGGCTACATGGGTGTGATGGCCCAATGGATTTTCGGGCGGCCAATAGAAGTTGAGATCGGCTGGGGATTTTTGGATAAGGCAGGTAGCCTTGAGGAGACATTAGAGGCCGGCAAGCGATTGGCCGGGCAGGGTCTGGCCGGTGTAACATGGTTGAGTCTTATTGACCCTGAGCCGAGGCTTCACACCCAACCCCCCTGGGGCCAGCGGCCCGGCCTTGAACGGGTTGGGCTCCTGGGTCAAGACCTGGATCCAAAGGATTGGGTAGAGTCATTGTTAAAAGAGATTCGTACCACCAAAATTAGGTGTGAGGTGAATGATTTCATTGAGTTGAGCCCCGAAGAATACCTGGTAGATCCACAAACCCATCTTTTCAGACTTTGGGCCCGCTTCCCGAAATGGAATTGAGTTGACGCCATTGTCTGCACTATTAACTTTGATAAAAAAATAGCACCCAGAAAGAGATTGTGATGTCAGAATGGTCCTGGAAATCCGCGGCAGCGCCCGTTTTCTCCTGATCTTTTTGAAAAAATAATCGTGAATAAAATATCTTTTACATACGTTTTGGACTCAAAAATATCAGCGCCTTTGCCTAACAACCGTATTGTCGGGTATGATCTTGCCCGGGCGCTGGCATTTTTTGGAATGCTGATAATAAATTATTGGGTTCTGATGGAGGATTACAATTCTTTTCCTCCATGGCTGACCTTCGTGATGGATTTGATTCAAGGGCGCGCAGCCGCAACATTTGTTGTTTTAGCCGGAGTTGGCCTGTCCCTCTTGTCAAGGCGCGCTTACCTGAACAAGGATGCTGTCACTATGCGGGCAATTCGTCATAGGCTGTGGAGACGGGCAATATTTCTTTTTGTTATCGGGGGACTGAACAGCATGATATGGCCGGCCGATATCTTGCACTTCTATGCGATTTACTTCGCAGCCGGGGCCTTCCTTCTGAGTTTCTCCAGTCAACGCCTGTTGGTCTTAACCATTGTTCCTGTTATCATTTTTTCTCTTCTCATGTTTATATTTGATTTCGACCTGGGATCGGATTGGGGCTCAATTTCCTACAAAGATTGGAGTAACCTTCCCCGACTGGCGGGGCATTTGTTTTTCAACGGCCATTATCCTTTCTTTCCCTGGGTCGCCTTTATGGTAATGGGTCTGTGGCTCGGCCGGCTGGATCTAACTAACGATGCTATCAGAAATAAAATCTCTCTGGCTGGATGCAGTGCAATGTTTTTCTCGGAATTCATTTCCTGGTTGGCATTTCACATCTCTTCATATGACAGCAATAATCTTTATTTAGAAGCGGTTCTTCCGTGGTTTTATATAGACCCGTGGGAACCGATGCCCCTTTTCTTAATCTCTGCAGGAGGAACTGCCTTGGTGGTTATCAGCTTCAGCATTATGTTGGCAGAAAAGTCGGGCAACGTTAAATGGCTATCCCCCTTCATTGCTGTCGGCCAGTCAACCCTGACGCTTTATGTGGCCCATAGCCTTATCGGTAGCATTCTCCTTAAGGGGATGAAAGTGTGCAAGATAGAGCCCCATTTTTTTCCCATTTGGGGTGCTATTCTATTTTTCATCAGTGCACTTCTCATCTCTTCTTCCTGGAAAAACCATTTTCACCGGGGTCCGTTGGAGAGGTTAATGCGTGGATTTCTCAACATCTCTCTTCCGCTGAAAGCAAAAGCCGCTTAAATAATCAATCGCCGTTTATTTTTGTCTGTGGGGAAGCCTCCTGTGCGAGAATGGGCCCCCAACTAGCTCGTCGGAGCACAGGAGGCTTCCCTCGCGGGCCATATAACACCTAAGCCCTTTATATGATTATCAAGAAGCGCGTCTGCTGCCCTTTGTTCAACTCAGCAACAGCCCGCGCTTCGTCTCCGGGCTTCAGACCCGAGAGAAGTGCTTCTATTTGTGAGGGATCCTCAGTTTCAATTACATTCAGGAGAGCTTTTTCGGTAACCTCTTTCCCTTGAGAGAAGTCTTGCATGAATCCTTCCTTTCATGATGTGGATTTCGAGAGAGATCCGGGCATAGTGGCCCTTGCAGAACTGAAAGCTGAGGCGTTCCAGCCGAACGCGGCCACAAAAGATAATGTCGGAGTCGTCGAGCGCCGCAACTATGCCACCTTTGCTGCCAAAGTATATCCGCTTCTAAAGCCCCTCGCTGGCACGCCACCAGGAAATGAATTACCCAACCTTTATGACTTTAGCCAGGTAACGTGCTAAGCATTTCAGGATGCTGCAACTCTTGATAAAACGATGCCGATAGCGCCGCCGTACCGAACGCCCAGGGTGCGGGAGATGAGATAGTAATCGCCGCCCCCCTTGACCTCTAGGTTGGTGGCGATGGCAGAAAGCGAGATGTTTTCCCCGCGAACCGTTAGCGGGAGGTCGTGGTCGCCGTCGTCATGGGCGTTATTCGCCGCTTCAAGGTAATGGCGTTTCAGGCGAGAGCCTCTGCCCTCCCGGCTTTTCATCTATCCTGATATGCATGGGAGGAGCCTTGCCCTTCTTGGACTCCCCCATGTAAAGAGTTCGATGGGGAAAGGGGATCTCGATACCACGCTCATCAAACACCTGCTTTGAACAGATTTGATTGTTGGCCGGGTCGTTCCACCACTGGCCATCCACCAGGAACCGGTATTCGTACCTGCCCGGCGGTACAATGATGAACTTTTTCCACCCGCCGTCATCCCCCTTTCTCATGGGATGGGTCTTCTTGTTGCACTGGTTAAAATCCCCCATGAGAATGACCACTTGCGCATCCGGGGCCTTGAGGGAAAAAGCTGCTCTTCGCCTTTTTGTCTTTTTTTCCTTCTTTTTCTTTGCCGTTTCTAATCCTCACATCTTTTCTTGTATAAGTTTGACCACCTCTGACGGGAATGCCTTTCAAAGAAGCTCAACAGGGTCCGGCCTGACGGGCTTTTCCATTGACCCCACTATTTTTGTCTTCTATACTCCTCTCATCGCAAAACCACTATTCCTTCCGTTCTATTGCTCACGTTTTTGATGTTCCTGCACTTTCTTGAAAACGAATACAACCCTTGACGGATCAACATCCACCAGTTTAACCCGATCATCGGGCAACCGTATTTCATTCCGAGTAATGGCAAAGTCCATCTTTCCCGGTTGGGCCCTGGAGAGATTAACTTCAGCAACCACATTTTCCTTATCCAGAATGCTGGCATCTCTACGCAGACCCCGTAGGGTAACCTGGATATTGGCGTTGAGGGGTTCAAGGATTTCCATCTGAGAAGGAAGCCCTTTAATTCTAAGGGGAATCCTCAATTTCACTTCAAAGTCCTGCTGTCCAGCCAAGATTAACCAGAGAAGGCTGACGAGGCAAAGTGTCACCAGTTTGGTGCGCCAACGGCTGAGCAGAAAATAGCGGATCCTCTCCTTCCAGGTCTTGTTCCCGGGACCTGAGGTGGCCAGGGCCTCCTGGATCAGTTGGTGAAACCTCTGGGGGCTCTCCACATGAATCATTTGGCCTTCCCTCGCCATTGAGATTTCCCCACGTTCCTCGGAAACCACCACAACCCAGGCGTCACAGCGTTCGGAAAGGCCTATGGCCGCGCG
>JADHXI010000167.1 GCA_016783065.1 Desulfobacteraceae bacterium
CACTTTTGCCTTCAATGCGGTCATCGCCCTGTTCACTGCCATGTCCTACGCCGAGTTGAGTTCGGCGATTCCAAGGGCGGGCGGTGCTTACAATTTTGCGAGGATCGGGTTCGGCCGTGGTACCAGTTTTGTGGCAGGGTGGATGGAGTGGTTCGCCTCCTCGGTTGCAGGGAGTCTTTACGCCGTCACATTTTCCCTGTACACGGTGCACTACCTCATCCAATTAGGTGTTATATCGGTATCGGGCCCCCAACTTGTCTGGGTGGAAAAGGTGGTGGCTATCGTGGTCGCCAGCATCTTTCTCTATATTAATTTCAGGGGTGCCTCGGAGACCGGTACCATGGGGGCTTTCTTCACATTGGGGCAGACCGCGACCCTCGCCTTCATTGCTTTGGTGGGTATCGGAACCGCAATAGTCGACCCGGGGCGTCTGGCCAATTTCGAACCGTTCCTTCCCAATGGGTGGGAGAAACTCCTGATCACCATGGGCTTCACTTATGTGGCTTTCGAGGGATTTGAGGTTATCGCACAGGCCGGAGACGAGGCCATCGACCCACGCCGCAATCTCCCTAAGGCGATGCTCTATTCCATCCTGATTGTGGTGGTGACCTATGTGGGAGTTGCCTTCGCCTCAATCGTCAGCGTCAAAGGTGTGGACCAGCCAGCATGGATATGGATTGGAAATTATGGTGGAAAGGGCTTTGGGGCGGCCATATCCAGGCTTATGCCTGGCTTTGGAAGTATCCTTGTCACCATCACCGTGATTTTCGCCTCCACATCGGCCCTGAACGCAACCATTTTCAGCGCTACACGTGCTTCCTATGCCCTGGGCCGTGACCGGATGTTGCCTGCATTCTTTTCCCGTTTGCATACAAAGCGACGTACACCGCATGTGGCACTGGCGTTCACCGGTGGTCTTATCTTGTGCGTGGCGGTCTTTCTGCCTACCATTGATGTGGCCTCCAGTGCCAGCATGATGTTCCTTTTCCTGTTTTTTCTTGTAAATCTCTGCGTGATTCGCATCCGCCGCAACATGGCCGATGAAATGACTTACGGCTTTGTCATGCCTTTCTTTCCCATTCCCCCGATTATAGCCATACTGGCCCAGGCCGTGTTGGCCGTATGGTTGGTCCACATGAGCCCCATCGCGTGGGTGGTTGGTCCCGCATGGGTTCTGGCGGGAACCGGCATCTATTATTTCTATTCCCGGCATAAGGCGACGCGCAGTGAGGATGAAATCGTAGTTCTCCAGGAAGAGCCCATTCCAACAAAAGGAGAATATAGGATTCTGCTTTCGGTAGCAAACCCTGCGAATGCCGTGGCTCTCGCCCGGAATTGCTATAGATTTTGCCAGGTAAAGGGGGCAACCACAGAAGTGGAGGTGCTTAACATGGTCCCTGTGCCATCACAGGTACCCCTATCAGAGGCCTACAAATATGCTCAACCGGGCAGAGAGGCCATAACCGAGGCCATGCTGTACCTTTCCCCTCGCTATACGTTCGGGAGCACCATGCGGTACTGCCGGAATGCGGCGCGGGGCATTATTTCGGCCGCCGAGGAACGAAAGGCCGACCTCCTCATCATGGGGTGGCAAGGGCACAGGCGGGGAGGGTTCTCCCTTGGAAGCACCGTGGATCCCATACTGGAACGAGCGACCTGTAATGTTGCCGTCTTCAAGGACTGCGATCAGGAGAATTACAGGAACGTGCTTGTCCCTTATGCCGGGGGTCCTAATGCGGCGTTTGCCCTGGAGACGGCCTCTGTCATGGTGGGGCAAGATCAGGGGCGAGCGGTGATCTTCCACGTGGCCATGCCCGGGAAACCGACCCTTGACGTGGATGCCTTTCTGGACGAGACGGTTCCTAACCTCAATTTATCCTCTTCGCACTTTGAAGCCAAGTATGCCATCTCACATGATCGCTTGAAGACCCTTTTTGACGAATCCAGCCACTACGATTTGGTGGTCATCGGGGCAACCAGGGACCCTTTGTTTCGACAGCGGGTCATGGGATCTCTTCCGGAGGAATTCGCCCGCCATTGTAAGAGCCCTCTAGTGATGGTCAAGGCCAAACACCCGATAAAGTCCATTATAAAAAGGTGGATGTGAAGGCCTGCCGGCAGCCACACACAGCCTTGTCCCTTTCACCCGATGTCGAATTTCTGAATCGTTTGGTCAGGGTAAGTTTCGAGTCTACCCCCACCTTCCAGGAATGGGTGTCCCGCAGAATTTACAGTGACCGTCTTTCATATTGAACTCAGTGATGAAATAGCCCTTTCTTCCGATGACGATCTTGTGACAATTGTGGCAGTAGGTCTGGGTGCCCAGGTGACCAGGGACGTTACCCAGGTAAACGTATCGAACCCCTTCCTGGAGGGCGATTTCCCTCAGTTCCTCAAGCGTCGCAATGGGTGTGGCCGGAAGCCGTGTCAGTTTATACCTCGGAAAGAATCTCAAAAAATGCAAGGGGTAGTTGGGCCCCAATTCTTTCAGGATCCACCCGCACATCCTCTTGATCATTTCAGGTTTGTCAACATAGGTGGGAACTACGAGGGTCGTCATTTCAAACCAAACACCTTCCCTGTGCAGGGTCTTAAATGTATTGAGGACCGGCCGGAGGGTCCCCCCGTTTAAGGAACGGTAAATACTATCATCAAACGATTTGAGGTTGACATTGGCTCCATCCAGATATCTGCAAAGATTTATAAGCGGACTCCGGTTTATATAACCGTTAGACACCAGCACATTTTTGAGGCCCTCGGCCCTTGCAAGCTTGGCAGTATCATACATGTATTCATAAAAGGATATGGGTTCGGAGTAGGTATAAGCAATGGAGGGTATATTTTTCTCCTTTGCCTTTTCCACCACATCTTTTGGAAATAGCTGGATGTGGCGCACCTCTTCCGGCTTTTTCTGGGAGATTTCCCAATTTTGGCAGTTGAGACACCTGAAATTGCAACCAGTGGTGGCGATGGAAAATATCAAGGAGGTTGGGTAAAAATGATTCAGCGGCTTTTTTTCGATCGGATCCACGTGGACGGAACAGGGATCCCCGTAAGCGAGGGAGTAGAGTTTCCCCCCAATATTTACCCTTGAACGGCATACGCTGCGATCCCCAGGTTCCAGAAGACAACGGTTTGGACAGATCTGACACTGGACTGTGGTGCCGTCACTGGCATAATGAAAGCCCTCGATGGACCATTTCCAGGGCCTCTTGGGGGCATCGTCCTTGAAAATATGCCCTCTTATGTCTTTTCCTTGATGGTCCTTTTTCCCGAAAAATCCGTACCCGGTTCCCGCGCAAAAAAGGGCAGAGGTCCCTACCCCAAGAGTTTTCAAGAATTCTTTTCGTGTCATCATATCGGGCATAGCCAAAACCTCATTAGTGACAAGCATCTGCGATTGAATAGTGACGATTGAATAGTTGAGGACCGAACTCTTCGATTTTTACCACCGCCACGCCTGATACGACCCAGGAGAAACGACCAACCCACGACCAAAGCCCGGTGATGGGTAATCGGTCATCAGTGTCAGGTTTGTGATGTCAGCAAATCTCAAACCCCCAACACTGACACCCGGCACCTGAAACCGGAACGCGATTACAGGCATCCAGGAGCCTTTAAGTGGCAGAGTTTAGCACCAACCCCATCGGATGTGGGTGCGAGGCCACGATCAGACTGCCTTTTTACCAGAAAAGAGAACGACCATGATACTTGAAACTTTTACAAGAATCAAAAAAATAACAGCAGATCTGATTCCCCATAGCGGTATCAAAATTGTTCCAGTGGCAAGCGTACCCACTGCACCACCACAGAGATCAGCCGCAAGGCACCCGGCCGCGGGACTATTCCGTTCGCCGATGATGCTGGTAACGACAGGAAACTGAAATCCGCAGAAAAAGGAAAAAAGAAAGCAGAACCCCAAAAAGAAAAAGGGATGAAGATCACTCCTAGAACAGGTGAGCCAGACAAAAAACAGTAATAGGAGGGACAAGATAAGTCCCTCCGAGACCACCAGCTTGAAGGCATCTCTGCGTCTCCAGGTTTTTCCCACCATGGCGCCCGGCAAGAGACCCAGGAGGAATGCAGTGATGATGGCGCCAATCTGCAAATAGATGTAGCCGTAAATGACCTGAAAGGCAAAAATGACGAGCATTTCGGCTCCCATGGCGGTCACTCCGGTGGAAAAGAGGACATATTTGTGGCGCCCTAGGAATACTATATAGATAATGGTAAGAACGGCGAGAATTACAATAAAATATCGAGGAGAGGTGCCATGTTTTGTAAACCACTCCTGAAATACCATATTTATTAGCCTTGGCTCAAAGTCCGTGTTGATGGCTTCACCTGGATCTATGCCCTCTTTGAGCTCTCTTATCCTTTCTTTTGTTACATTTCCGTAAAAAAACCCCTCGATATAGGATGTTTTTATGGATTTAGATTTTAGTCTGGCGGGGATGTCCAGCCATAGCTCCCGATCGCTGCAGACAAAATAGGCCTCCTGTCCCGGAAGCAATATTACGTTTCTGAAATAAAGCCGTGCCGTGTTGTAGAGGGTGGAAAGCTTTTTTTTCCTTATCTCGCTGAGGTAGTTCTGGGAATACCTAACACCCATGGAGACAACCCCACCCCTTTTCAAGACCTTTTTTGCCAGCGAAAAAAATTCTCTGGTGAAAAACCTGTTTATCTGGAATGTGTCGGGATCCGGAAGGTCAATGATTATGGCATCATATTTTCTCTCTGTTGTCTTCATATGACGCCGTCCATCGGTGTTCTTTATTTCCAGGAAAGGGGCCTTTTCTATGACATCCAGCTCAAGGGCAACATCTGTCAGATAGGGGTCGAGTTCGACATAATCAACATGCGCCGGGCCATATTTGGATACTTCAGCAAGGGTTTCACCCAAACCGCCCGAGATCAGGAGCACGTTTTCCGCCCTATCCAGCTGACACAGGGGATAGTGAATTTTCTCTTCGCTATTTACGATATTTGAGTCCGAATAGAGCGGGATCCCTGATTCCCAAAAGGTGCGCTGGGGGCCTTCTCTTGAAACCACAATCCTGCCATAAGGGGACTCTATGTATCGAATGACATCTCCGTATTGGGTAGAGAGGCTGTGTCTTTCAAAGGGACGATCTAAGGCATATCTGTAAAAAAATGAGGCCAGAACAAGCGCCGTTAGAAGAAGGACATAGCTGCGGGACCTTAAAAGGAGAAGTAGGCCCACCCCTATCAGGAGGGCTGACGTCAGGGCGATGATGGGAAAAGGTTTCAGCCAGTAAACAAGCAAGAAACTGAACAGTGCACCACCCAGGATGTCTCCGATGTTGTCAGTGATATAGAGATCACCGCTTTCAAAATGGTGATGATGGTCATTTAGGACCTTCTGGGCATAGGGGAGGATAAAGCCGGTAAGCAAGCAATAAGGGGCAACCGTGATCACGATATATAAGAAGATGGTGTAGAAACCGGGAGAAGACCCATGAATGAAGAGTGCCTCCCTGCAACCCCTGATCAGGATCATCTGTGGGAGGGGCCACAGGGCGATCATCAGGGTTAGCAGGGTGTAGATCTTCAGGGAAGAGTGCCTGAATGGCTTTGCAACGAGGCTGCCCAGGCCTGTCAACATGAGCCAGGAGAAGAGGACCAGGGAGATGGTGATTTCATTTCCGTGAAATTGGGTCAGGAACTCCCTGATGGTGAGGAGTTGGATAGTAACTGAGGATATACCTGTGCCGATGATGGACCAGATTATCAGGCGTCTTAGGCTCACCGGCACGCCACCTTTCACTGGGGGGGGCTATTCTTCAAAGGCCTGCACCTGATAGGTAGAGACTTCCAGACCCCCTTTTTTCCAGGCATCTCCTTTAAGGCCTGCCTTTAGACAGAGGTGGGCCAAGAATTCCTCTTTCTCTGGTAGCTGTTCCCAGACCTGTGGAAGAAATGTGGACTGGTGGAAGTCCTTTTTAATAATAAGGCCATCTACGCCCGGCCGCAGCTGCTTTAAGAGGTCATCCGGGCCCGAGTAATTGAGGGATTCAGGAGTCGTCAAGATGCTGATTTCTATCTTGACCTTTTTCCATTCATCCTTGGTAAGTGGGTGGAATCGTGGGTCCCTAAATGCGGCATTGATGGCATTGATCCTGATGCCTTCAATCAAGGATTCTTGAGGGATTATGTGCCCTATGCATCCCCTCAAATTTCCCCCAATAGTTAAGGTGACAAAGGTGCCCCGCCGTTCTTGAAACGCGGAGGGAAAATCAGGGTCAGGGTCTTTGGCCTCTCTTGAACTCAAAAGTTCCTGCTCGATCGTCTCCCTTGCAACCTTTAGGAGTTGTTTGCCCTGTTCCTCTGTCAATTGGTCCGCGCCAGCCATTTTCCCCTCCTTCTTTGCATTTCCACCCGGTAAGGCCATTGAATGAACCCCCTTTTTCTTCTCTCGGGGTTTGTCTGGAAGCCTATTTTCAGCGTTGCCAGTTGTGGATTTGAGCAGGAATGCACCCAGAAATAGCAGTGAGAGAGGGATAAGAAACAAAGGATATGTGAAATGTTTTCCAGGTTTCATGCCTGACCTTACCCAGGGCGATTAGAGGATTGTCGTAAGATTCTATGATAGCCGAAAGGGAAACAGTGTCAATACGAAATTAGCGGGCAGTTTGCTTGACACCACTTTGGCTCTTACATATACTTCCGATCTCCATGAACCTTTTTTGAATCCATAGGATCTAAACCCTAGGAAGGGCATTTTAGCTTTATCTGGTGACCTCACCCAATCTACGGGTTCACGGGGGTAAGGTAATGCGGGTGGTGGGTCGTCAGGGCAGTCAGGGGAGTGGTGGTGGAAGGTTTGAAGAAGAAAATTGAAAGGGCACGGGTGATCTTCGATACACTGGATCCCCTTTATACCCGAGAAAAAACGGCGCTCAAATACATTACCCCTTTTGAGCTCCTGATATCGACGATTCTTTCAGCCCAGTGTACAGATAGGCAGGTCAATCAGGTTACTCCAGCCCTCTTTGAAAAATATAAAGGCCCAGAGGATTATCTCAAAGTCTCCATTTCTGAACTGGAAGAGGACATCCGGCCCACAGGATTTTTCAGAAACAAGGCAAAATCGATCAAAGGCTGCTGTCGGGGGTTGATGGACAATTACGAGGGTGAAGTCCCGTCCACAATGGAAGCACTTCTCAAGCTGCCGGGTGTTGGAAGAAAGACCGCAAACTGCGTCCTGGGTGCGGCATTTGATGTCCCAGGCGTGGTGGTGGACACCCATGTGAAGAGACTTTCTATAAGGTTGGGTTTTACCAAGAATAAAGATCCGAACAAGATTGAAAAGGACTTGGAAGGGATCATTTCAAAGGAAAGGTGGCGTCGTTTCTCGGATCTCCTCATCTATCACGGAAGGGGCGTTTGCAAGGCAAGGAGAGCTGACCATGACCGGTGTGTGGTTTTTGATCTGTGTCCCTCAAATTCCATTTGAATCAGACATTGCGGCTGGCAATCATCCTTGTGGCGCTTAGGGTCACAAGTGGGACCGGGGGTGGGAGAACACTGGAAATAGCGAAAAAATCAGGGAGAAAGGTCAATATCGAATTCGGCCACAAGGAAGGTATGGTCCGAAGGTTTTTCTAGGACCCTGGCTTGGGTGTCGATCCAGACGTCCCGAGATTTTTCCGCCAAGGGTGCTGTTGCCAAGAGATAATCGATCCGCCAGCCTATTTTTCGTTTGAATGCATTGGGAATCCTGTAATCCCAAAATGTGTAATGGCCGCCTTGGGGATGATGTTTTCTGAAGATATCCACCAGCCCCCAGTCTAACAGCTTGCGCATCAACGTTTGTTCATCCGGATGAAATCCCACCGCTCCCCTGAGACCTTCTGGATCAAACACGTCGATTGGTTCGAGCGCCACGTTTAGATCTCCAGCCAGCAAAAGGGGCCTGCCGGGATCATATTCCTTTTCCATATGGGCAAGGAGGTCTGTCAACCACTGAAGTTTGTACTTGAACTTTTCAGTTCCCGGAGCGAATCCCTGGGGAACATATACGTTTATCACCGGTATGGTGGCAATCTGGGCGGAAATAAAACGGGCTTCTTCATCAGACACGCCATAAAGACCTGATCGGATTTCACTGACCGGTCTTTTGGTGATAATGGCGACCCCATTGTAGGACTTCTGCCCGCTGAAGACCGCCTGGTAGCCCAGGTCTTGAAATTTGCAAAGGGGAAAATCCTTGTCTTGGACCTTGGTTTCCTGAAGACATAGGACATCCGGCCGGATCTGGTCCAGCCAGTCAATAATAATAGGGAGCCTGGCACGGATGGAATTGGTATTAAATGTTGAAAAGAGCATGTGGTTATCATTACCCTGACGAAAAAGAATGGTTTCTCAGGTCAATACGCCCTGGATTTATTGGAAAAGAATATCCGGGTGGTGGGAAGATGTCTAGAGACAATCTTGCTCCTGAGGGCCTGCGCAAAAATAACTTCACATTTTCGCATCCCTGCTTCAGGCCATCTTTGGTTGCGCCTCAATCGCAAAATCCTCGAAATAGTATTACTATTCCTGTGGTTTTGCTCAATCGGCACAGCCAAATCTGACCCAA
>JADHXI010000168.1 GCA_016783065.1 Desulfobacteraceae bacterium
GAGTGGACGAGCAGTAATGTACACCACGTGCTCCTCCATGATCAAACCCTGATGATATGGTTGCTCAAGAAGAACCTCTCGCTTGAACCAAAACCCAATTTTCCACCTTTCGCGGCCAGTTTGAAGGGCTTAGGGATTAACCATTCTGCCCGACTTACCTGTTTTTTGATAACTGCAAAAGAGAAGGCTTCCGGGTTCCTTGGTCTGGATGTTCCTCCAAATAGAAATCTAACCGAGCAGGACTTTCATTTACTGGGATCGCTGGGGAACTTCTTAGGGGGAGCCGTCGAAAACACCCGGTTAATTCGCACTGTTCAAAAACATCGAGAAGAACTCAAAGGATTGACTGCCAGGCTGTTCCAGTCACAGGAACTGGAGCGTCGGCGAATCGCTCGAGAGTTACATGACGAGGCGGGTCAGGCCCTTACGGGGATCAATTTTACCTTAGAAACAATTGAGAAGTCTCTATCGCCAGAATCAGATTCCACAAAGGCCCTTATCACTGATGTTAAGAAACAGATTAATCGCACGTATCAGGAAATGCGCCGCCTATCTTACAGGCTGCATCCTGCCCTTTTAAGTGACCTGGGGTTGGAGCCGGCCCTGGACTCCTATTTAACACGCATTTCCAAGCACTCTGAACTGAAGATTGATTTCAAAATGGTGGGTTTTGAAGAACGCTTGGATCTTGAGATCGAAACAGTGCTCTACCGGCTCTCCCAGGAGGCACTTACCAATACATTGAAACACGCTAATGCAAAGCATTTTAGACTTTCTATCATCAAAAGCTATCCCCACATCATTTTCGCGGCTGAAGACGACGGGGTAGGATTTAATTCTGCCGAATTCACTAAGCATAGAGATGCATTGGGCCTGTTGTCCATGAGGGAACGGGCATCCATGTTGGGCGGGAGCTTCTCTTTGCGTTCCTCAAGAGGGAAAGGCACACGGGTCCGTATTGAAATTCCCATCAACGGGTGTTCCAATGCACAATAGGGCCATCACTGTTGTTCTCGCAGATGACCATACGATCGTTCGGCAGGGTCTGGCTAAACTCTTGGAGGGCGAACCCAATCTCCGGGTAGTGGGTGAGGCAGAAAACGGGCGGGAAGCGGTCGAAAAAGTGGAGGAATTGAAACCGGATATCATTTTGATGGATATTGCGATGCCCATGTTAAATGGTATCGAGGCCACCAGGCAAATCAGGAAAGCCTTCCCTCAAACCAAAGTCATAATCCTTTCCATGCACTCCCATGACCGTTACATCAGTGAACTTTTCGCTCTCGGTGCCTCAGGGTATCTACTTAAGAGCTCGACCGGCACAGACATCATCAACGCCATTCACGCTTCCCTCAAGGGGGAGACCTACCTGAGTCCGTCCATATCGCACAAGGTTATTGAAGATTACATTTCCCTGAAAAAGAAGTCCCGTCAGGAGGATCTCTATAACAGGCTTTCCAATCGAGAGAGAGAGGTTTTTCAAATGATTGCCGAGGGCCGTTCCACCAAGGAGATCTCTCAAATTCTTTACGTCAGTCCGAGCACAATTAAGACCCACCGCTCTAACATCATGGAAAAGCTCAAGATGGACAATATTTCGCAATTGATTCAATTTGCCATTCATCTTGGCATTGTGGAAATCCAGACCTGAGCTTTTTTTGGCCAGGATTTTATGTAAAATAGTCCCTATCCATAAGAAAATCATCCCCTGGACTATAGCATTTCCCTTGAATTCCGTTTACCATTCAAACTAAACAGCCCGTGGAAGGTATCTTCTGTTATCACAGCGATTTGTCTTAGCTCCGAATTCCAACTTCGCTAAGTCTCATCCCTTCCGGGTGAATCGAATTCGCAGGATTTAGTCACGACTGTTTGATGAATGTCAAGGGATTTAAAAATTATCAAAAACCTTAAATAAGACGGAGGGAAACACATGTTTCATTTTGAGACCGAACAAAAGGTATGTGAAGTGGGGGGAGTGAAGTTTGGTGGGCAGCCAGGGGCGTATCCGACCGTTGTCTGTCCTTCCATCTTCCAAAAAGGAGATAAGGTTTTCGAAGGAAAGCGAAAGGAGGGCTTTAACGAAAAGCGGGCCGAAGAGCTTCTCAAAACCCAGGATAAGCTCTGGTCAGAGACCGGTGTGCCGGGAATGGCCGACATTGTGGGCAATACTGGGAAGGAACTCAAGTTGTACGTTGACTTTGTTACGTCGGTGAGCGATATGCCCTTTTGCGTGGACGCCTGGAAGATGAAACCCAAGTTGGAAGGGGCCGCCTATTGCGCGGAAAAGGGACTTCTGGACCGTATGTTCTATAACAGCATTACCGTCTGGGAAGAGGACCTGGAAACAGAGATCCGAGAAATCTCCCAGATTGGCGTCAAACACGTATTGCTTGTGGCCTTTGACATGGCGGATCAGATGCCGACCGGAAGGATTGCCGGGACCCAAAAGCTTCTGGATGCCATCGACAAGGTTGGGGCCAAATTTGAGAGCATTTTTGTCGATACCTCGGTCATGAACGGTCCGGCAACGGCCTTTTGCGGCATTGCCAACCGCATGATCAAGGAGAAATGGGGTTTTCCGGGCGCCAGCGCACCGAGCAATGGCTCTTATATGTGGAAACAGGCCAGGGAGATGTGGGGATTCAAGGGTTGGTCTGCCGCTGATGCGGGCTTAGAATCCTTGGCTGCCTTCATGTATCACGACATGATTTTTGCCGGCCCTATGGCCGGTGCTTCCAGGATTTTTCCGGCTGTGGCTATGGCCGATGCATTTTTGGCCGCAGCGGCCTTTGCTGAAACCAAGAAATTGCCCGAGGATCCAAATCACCCACTTTACAAGCTGTTCCCCGACTTTGTTGAGCAGCTCAAGACCATAGCATAAGCAAAAACAAAGATTTTAAACCAAAATACAGAATCAGAAAGGAGGATTTTTATGGTAGAACTTAACCCTAAAGAGAGAGTGGCACGG
The DNA here is from genome assembly GCA_016783065.1 of Desulfobacteraceae bacterium. GTDB lineage: Bacteria > Desulfobacterota > DSM-4660 > Desulfatiglandales > Desulfatiglandaceae > JABMQV01. The sequence continues at coordinate 2,972 of JADHXI010000168.1, forward strand.
CTTTTTCGGCGTGAAGCGATTGATACCATGCCTTGCTTCAGCGGGATGGGTATGGTCACCATCCAGGCCATCAAGGAGATGGGCATCCGGTTTGCACAGGTTCACACCTCTGCTGAAAACCTTGCCGGATCAGCCATCAAGAGCGCCGAACTGTTCGGTTTTGATTCCGTGGTGATCCCCTATGACATGGGCACTGTGGCTGAGGCATTGGGCAGGGGCATCAGTCTGTATGATGAATCAGAGGATATACTGTATCCCACAGTGCCTGAAAAGTGGGGGGATTTGGATGAAGTGGAAGTTCCCGACAACTACCTCAGCAATGCGAGGATGCCCATGGTGGATGAGGCATTTGGCATTTTGAAGTCCAGGGCAAACGGACAATTTGCCGTGGGCGCATGGGTGTTGGGACCGTTCACATTTGCCGGCCAGGTCATAGAATTGGACCTTTTACTAAAGGGTGTTAAGAAAGACAAGGAGAGGGTCGAGGCCTTTCTCACAAAGATGACGGACCTCACCATCGAGGTTGCCAAGCACTATCAGAGCCTTGGGGTTGACTACATGAACGTCCGGGAAATGGGATCAGGGACCGACCTCCTTTCCCCGCGCATGTGGAAGACACTTATCAAGCCAAACCTGGACAGGATATTTGAAGCCTTAGAGTCGCCAAAAATCCTTCATATCTGTGGTTCAACAGACATGATCATTGAGATGATGAATGAGTGCGGCGCAGACGTAGTGAGCGTGGATCAAAAGAACAATGTGGCTGAATCAAGAAAGAAACTGGGTAATGATGTACTGCTCCTGGGCAATTTTGATCCCTATGGTACCTTATGCCAGATGGAAGCATCGGAGGTGGAAGCCGTGATAAAGAAGTGCATCGACGATGGGGTGGATGCGGTCTGGCCCGGTTGTGATCTGTGGCCCGATGTGAAGGAGGAGAACGTAAAGGCCTATGTGCGCACGGTGAAGGAATACGGCAAGAAGGCCTCACCGGCCGTTGGTCGACTAACCTAAATTCAAAATTTGAAAAAGGAGATAAACATATGGCAAGCAAGGAAGAACTTTTCAAGGAACTGGCCGAAGGTGTGGTGGAATATGAGGAAGACCGGGTCAAAGAGGCCGCACAAAAGGTCTTGGACGAAGGGTATGATCCCTTAGATGCCATCATGGATGGACTGGCTGCCGGCATGGAGGAGGTAGGACGACTCTATGACTCAAACGAGTACTTTGTCCCTGAGGTCCTCATGTGCGCGGATGCCCTATATGGTGGCCTGGACATTCTCAGGCCGCATGTATCAAAAGAAGCCAGGGCAGCCAAGGGTCAGGTTGTCATTGGCACTGTCCAGGGCGATGTGCACGACATCGGAAAAAACTTAGTGAAGATGATGTTCGACGTTGGAGGATTTACGGTTCACGATTTGGGCAGGGATGTACCCTTGGACAACTTTGTGAAAGAACAACTGCGGACCGACTCGGAAATCGTGGCCATGTCCGCCATGATGACCACCACCATGTTGGGAATGAAGAAGGTGATTGCGATGATCAAGGAAAAGAATCCCGATGTGGCCATCATGTTAGGCGGGGCGCCTGTGACCAAGGACGTGGCAGATCTCTTCGGAGCGGACGGCTATGCAGAGTCAGCAGGAAATGCGGTCTCAGAAGGCATTAAAATGATAGGCCGGTTGAGAGAACTGCGACAAAAGGAGAAACAGGGTTAGAAAAGGAGGAATAACGGGAATGAGTGATAACAAGGTAAAGGTAATCTTTCAACCCTCAGGCCGCAGGGGCGAAGTTCCGAAAGGTGTCACGTTGATCGAGGCTTCGAGACTGTTAGGTGTGGATATTGAAAGCCTGTGCGGAGAAAAGAAGGTTTGTGGAAAATGCAAGGTCCGCATCGAGGAAGGTTATTTTGAGAAATTCGGCATCGACTCAAAGGCCTCCCACGTGAGTTCCTGGCAGGAGGAGGAGGAGAAGTTCGTCAATAACAAAGAACGGGAAACCGGTTACCGATTAGGTTGCGTTACGAAATTGGAAGGGGATGTCTTAGTCTTTGTGCCAGAAGAGTCCAGGGCTGGTAAACAGGTGGTGAGCAAGGCCGCCAGAGACATCCATATCGAACATAACCCGGCTGTGAAGATCTACTATGTGGAGGTGAATCCACCGACTTTTGAGGAGCCCACTGGTGATTTCGAGCGGATCTGCAGGGAACTGGAAAAAGAATATGGACTCAAGGACCTCAATATTGACATACACGCCTTACGGCAGCTCCCCGGGACCTTACGCGACGGGGACTGGAAGGTGACGGTCAGCGTGTGGATGGACAAAGAGGTTATCCGTGTGCGGCCTGGTAAATTGGAAAACAGCTATGGCATTGCCATAGATGTCGGGACCACAACAGTGGCCGGGTACTTTACCAATCTTAGCACCATGGAGGTCGTTGATACGGTCACCCTCATGAACCCCCAGTGCAAGTACGGTGAAGACGTGATGGCCCGCATTACTTTTCACATGACCACCCCGGATGGGCTTAAGCGGATGAGCGATGATATTATCGAGGGGCTCAACTGGTTGATCGACCAGGCTATTCAGGGCACCTACCCGCCTAAGAAAAAAAAGAAGGCTGAGAACGGAAAGGTGGTTAAGGGCGAAGACGGTGAGCCGGTAATGGTGGAGGCCCCGGAAGAGGGGAAGACCTATCTCCGGCTCTTCCGCGAAGATATCGAAGATATAACCCTTGTGGGCAATACAGCCATGCACCACATCCTTCTCAATATCAACCCCGAATATGTGGGCCTCGCCCCCTTTCCGCCGGTGATTCACCACAGCCTGGATATCAGGGCCCGGGATCTGGGCATCAAGGCCAATCCTTCGGCGTATGTGTTTGTGCTGCCCAACGAGGCAGGATTCGTGGGCGCGGATAACGTGGGCGTGCTGATAGCAGAAGCACCTTACAAGTCAGATGAACTTCAGCTCATTATCGATATTGGAACCAATGGTGAACTGGTTCTGGGTAACAAAGACAAGCTCATATCATCCTCGTGTGCTACAGGGCCGGCCTTAGAGGGGGCACAACTTGCGTTCGGCATGCGGGCAGCACCCGGCGCCATAGAGCGGATCAAGATCGATCCCGAGACTCAGGAGGTGGATTACAAGGTCATCGGCCGGGATGCCTGGCGCAAGTATTCCGAACCCAAAGATATGAAATGCAAAGGCATCTGCGGGTCCGGGATTCTTGATGTCCTTGCGGAACTGTACCGGTCCGGTGTCGTGACCAAGAGCGGCGCATTCAAGAAGGAGCAGAAGTCCAACCGCTACCGGAGAAACCCGGACAACAAGCAGCCGGAATTTGTTCTTGCCTGGGCTGAGGAGTCCAGCATCGATAAAGACATCGTAATTACCCAGAAGGACGTCCGTCAGATCCAGTTAGCTAAGGGCGCCCTATATTGCGGGTGCAAACTTATGATGCGTCGTATGGGCATGGAAAAAATAGATAAGGTCAAGATTGCTGGAGCGTTTGGCACTCATGTTGATCGAGAGAAAGCCCTGGTCATGGGACTATTCCCGGACTGTGAAATCGAAAAGATTGTCGGTGTAGGTAATGCCGCCGGGGACGGGGCAAGAGCTGCTCTTTTGAACCGTGAAAAACGGGTTGAGGCCAATTGGGTCTCCCGTAATGTAGAATACATTGAGCTCACGGTCGAAGAAGACTTCCAGCAGCAATTCATGGAGGCCATGCAGATCCCCCACATGAAAGATAAGTTTCCTCATCTTGAGGGGGTGGTGCCTGAGGAAATCCTCCATCAGAAATAGTGCAATGTATACGCATGTTGTGGAATCCACTTACTCTCCTCTCCCCGGTTGGGAGGGGAGATCTCAGGTAACAGTAAGTTATGATCACTGTTCATATTGAATCGGGTATTTGCGGGTTTAATAGTGTCCTTCGTGCTCACAGGATTGAGCGGAAGAGTGTAGGAATCGCTATTAAGAGCGATTGCGGGCAAGTCGCCGCATTCGGGGATTTATTGCAGAAGCTGAACGTGGATGATGTTATTAGGACTCCCCTGAACAAGAACGGAGTTTACGAAAAAGCAGGCAAATGTAATCTCCACGCGAGTTGTCCCGTGCCCTGTGGAGTGATTAAAGCAGCTGAGGTAGAGTTAGGACTGGCTTTAATGAAAGATGTAAGAATTATTTTTCAAAATGACAACCAGGTAGCAGACGATGCAACATAACGCAAAGAACGTCTATCCCCTAAAGAATAGCCGAAAAGAAAACGATACTATTGAGGAGATTAGAAGATTAGGGAAGAAATACAATATCAATGAAATCATTCCTCTGAGCACAAGTGATATATGCGTGGCCCAATGGGTGCGCTTGAAATGTAAATATGGCTGTAATAAATACGGTACAAGTTGGTGTTGCCCTCCAGAAACACCTACCCCAGATAAGACCCAAGCCTTTTTGAATGAATACAAAAAGGCCTTGTTGCTCTGCGGAACCATAACAAATGGCCACTTTTATAGGGATAATCAGAAAAAAAGGCGGATTCAGATAAATACCTGGAAAGGCACAGTCGCTCTGGAACGATATCTTTTCTTAGCCGGATATTACAAGGCCTTTAGTCTGGTTTCTGAAAATTGTGCCCTTTGCAAAGAGTGTTCCTATCCTGATGAGTGCAGGTTTCCTACAGACAGACGCCCTTCTGTTGAATCATGCTCCATAGATGTTTTTCAGACCTTAAAAAATATCGGCAAGAAATTCACCCTGGCTCATGATGTAACCGAGAAATACAACTGTTACAGCATTATACTACTAGAATAGGCTTTTTCTAAGAAAAGGTCTTTTGATCCAACAGAAATAAGCTTCCAATACTGTAAAGCATGAAGAAGGGATCGCGTCGGAAAACGCTTTGAATTCTTTATGGGGTGCGTTTGACAAAGGAAGAGCTTATAAAGAAAATTGGAGAGCTTCTCAAAACGGACTTTGATCTTGATTTCTTGGAAATCCTAAAGGTGGAGGACCTTGAGACCCTAATCGCTTGTATTAGAGACAGGGTGGATCAGGTGGCTAAGCTTTGAACGGCCATTTTTGGAAAATATCCCTCTCCTGAGAAAAGAGATGGATACAAACAGGGCTAATAAAATCATTAGACATGGCTTTTTTAGGCGCCCCTGGTAAGGAGTCGCACTGGTGGCAATCATAGGAATACTCACCTGTGAAATTCTGGAACTGGAATTTGCTCATGTCTTGGCACATGATTCGGAAATAGCGGGGATTGCCGTGCTGGAGGACGCTCACTCTTTTGGCCTTATAGAGGCACTTGAGTCAGCACATATCAGACCTGGAAGAATACCCCTTATCAAAGGGTTTACCCCAAACTATCCAGGCAGATTGGAAGTGCTGGTTCGCGTGCTGGAACTGGCCCTCCATAATCGAAAGCGGATTCTCCAGGAAGGTCTCGTTAAAGCGGCCAAGGAGATGGGCCGTTATGTAGACGCCATTATTCTGGGGTATGGCCTGTGCGGCAACGCCCTTCAAAAACCGGATGAATTGCTGGCCGATGCCTCTGTGCCCATCTTTAT
>JADHXI010000169.1 GCA_016783065.1 Desulfobacteraceae bacterium
GGCTGCTAGTGATCGTGAGACATGGCCATGAATGATGAAAATGGAGAAAAAGTATTACCGGAGATCCTCAAACGGGACTATCAAACCGTTTTTTATGAAAACTGGCCCATGTGGGTCGGCGGACTCCTGATCGGTATTGTCAGTATCCTCACCTTTGCCTGGGCCAGGCCGTGGGGGGTTGCCGGCGGTTTGAGGAACTGGGGGGACTGGTTTTTCAGTCTCGTGGGTGCCTATCAGCATACACCCGTGTCCCCTCTCGTCTCAACAAACTCCATCCTCACACTGGGCCTGCTGTGGGGGGCCTTTGGTTCCGCCCTCATGTCCAAACAGTTCGCCATTCGCATGGCTCCGCCTTTCGAACTCCTCAAAGGGATTGTCGGCGGTTCTCTTATGGGTGTCGGGGCAGCCATGGCAGGGGGATGCAACGTGGGAGGATTTTACTCTGCCGTGAGTGCCCTATCTTTTAGCGGTCTGGCAATGATGGTGGGCCTCATAGTGGGTGCCTATCTGGGCCTGCGCTACCTCTATTGGGAATTGGAACACGTGCCGTCAGGGTCAACCGGCGGCGGGATGAAAAAAAAGGAAGGCAATGGATTCAGTTGGCTCCAAATCGAACCCTACCTGGGAGCGGCCATGTTTCTCGCGGCCATTGCCTGTGCATGGATTTACGGCTCAGCCGCCTATACACGGGTCGGAGGACTGCTGTTGTGCGGCATAGCCTTTGGTGTAATTATTCAGCGGACACGTTTTTGCTTCGTGAGGGGTTTTCGTGACCCGTTTATGACCGGTGAGGGTGAGGTCCCCAGGGCGATTGCCACAAGCCTGATAATAAGTGTGTTGGGCTTTGCCGCGCTGAAATGGACCGGACTACGGGGGGAAAACGCTTATGTGGCCCAGGCCTTCTGGTTTGGCGGCCTGGTTGGCGGCATCATATTCGGTTTTGGCATGGTCGTGGCCGGGGGGTGCGGAAGCGGTTCTGTGTGGCGTGCGGGGGAGGGACAGGTAAAACTCATCCTGGCAGTCATCTGTTTCGCGCTGTCCACCTCTCTTTTTAAGGCCCTGATCAAGTCCTCAGAAGGTCTCACCGCCTTGATGGGCCATCGGGTCTTCCTCCCTGACTTTCTGACCTATAAATGGACGCTGGTAATCATAGTCCTGATCATGTTCGTCTATTATATGGCGGCAACATGGAACGAAGAGACGGACAAATTTACTGTGGAGCTATAAGGAATCGTGATCCAAAACATGAACCAAATCAACTGAAAAGGAGGTTTTTGAACATGGTAGATGACATCACACCGGATGAGACACTGGATTGCCGGGGCCTGAGTTGCCCCATGCCCGTTCTCAAGACAAAAAAAGCCATTGGCAAAATGGAATCCGGTCAGATCCTGGAGATCCTGGGGACCGATCCAGGTACAAAAAATGACATGCCCGCCTTTACCAGGAGGGCCGGACATGAGTATCTTGGAGATAAGGATGAGGAGGGTTTTACACGCCTTTATGTAAAAGTGAAATGACCCGGATCACACCATAAACCAGCAAATTGCTGTTATTCAAAGGAGAAGAACTGTTATGGCCAAATCTTTAGGGGTCTTTGTGACCTCTGACCGTCATCTGGACAAGGTCATAGATCTGTGCAAGGCCGCGAAGAACAACGGCATAGAGGCAACCGTCTTCTTTTCCCATCTTGGGACCCTGTTGACCCAAGACCCCAGGTTTGCGGAACTCGACGGCCTGGGTAAGTTGTCCTTATGTAACGTTGGGTTTGAGGATCACGGGCTAAAACCGCCTGTACCCGGAGTGGATGAAAAAGACTATGCTACACAGGCCCGAAATGGAGAAATGATCGAGGAGTGCGACAGGTACGTCGTATTTTAGGGGGCGAAACAGATGGAAAACATCAAACACGCAGCATTCTTGGTTCGCAGGAAAGAGGACCTTTGGGAAGGTTCCCGTTCCACACTTGGCCTGGCGGTTGAGAATTTTTATTCCTACATGTTCGTACTCGACACTGAGGTGGACATGACCGAAGCCTATAAAGAGAATCTGGAATGGCTGGAGGATATGGAGTGCGAGTATTTTTCAAATAACAAGGTCAATGCGGAAAAACATGGCTTTACCTATATGAGTCTTGAAGAAATTGGCGAGAAGCTCAAAGAAATGGATCTAATCATACCGTTTGGGGGTTAGAGATGAAGACACTTCACATTCTGAAAACAGAACCTGACAAAAACACAGAGACCCTCATGGATATTCTTTCAAAGGGGGAAGAGGCGACCATATTTAGACTCTATGAAGATCGGGATTTTGAAAAACTGATCGATCTTATCTTTGAACACGACAAGACCATCTCCTGGTGGTAACAAAAAGGCCCCCCGCAGGTCCCGCAGGCAAAGGATACATCGGCCCCCACCCGGGAGGAGTGTAACTCACGGCCGTTGGTAAAGGATAGCCATCCACAACGTATCAAACGAGGAGTTTATCGTATTTGGAGTAACGGAGTAATGGAGTGTTGGAATGGATGAATCGTTGCAATTATGGGCAAATATCCAACGTATACTCCAACACTCCTGATTTACACTCCGCCTCCATCAGTCAACCTACCTCCTTAATCTATCTTATAAACCGTCACATAAACTCGAAATTTGGGTCATTTCCTAACCTGTCTGAACACAATGGTCAACCGGTTTTCACTTGAAACGGGAGTTTTTTGGACACGTTAACTTTATTAAGTTTAGGGGAAATAACCGGGAGGTTTTAAGAATGAGCTTCTCATGCCACGCGCCGAAAACGAGTTTAGGGAATGTCTGAAAAAACGGTCGAACCATACGGTCCCGGAGATTATTGAGGGCACCTGCGCCATACGAAAATAACTGTTGCACGAAAGTAGTTAAAATGTAGCTATAATGTAAATAAATCTGTTGCGAATTATCAATCGATCGTATATAACCCCAGCCTAACAACCAGACAATGCTTTCATGATCGCAAGGAGGTAAACATATGGAATTTGGCTTGAGCGACGAATTACAGATGCTGCGAGAGATGGCGCGGGACTTTGCCGCAGAAAAGATCGCGCCCCACGCAGATGATTGGGACGAAAATCACTATTTTCCCTATGAAGAAGTCCTAAAGCCCATGGGGGAACTGGGCTTTTTTGGCACCGTGATCCCAGAGAAATACGGCGGGAATGAAATGGGATGGCTGGCTGCCACGATATTGACAGAAGAAATCGCGCACGCGTCCAGTTCTTTGAGGGTACAGATCAACATGCAGGCCCTTGGTTGCGCATTTACCATTTATCGGTACGGTCCGGATGAATTGAAGGAGAAATATATCCCCAAACTGGTGAGTGCCGACTATCTGGGAGGGTTTGCCATCACAGAGCCAAATGCCGGGTCCGATGTCATGGCACTGAAATCAACGGCAGTCGATAAAGGGGACCATTGGCTCCTAAACGGCTCAAAGACATGGATATCCAATACGACGCTGGCCGATGTACTGATTTATTACGCCTTTACCGACAGGGATGCTCGGGGGAAAGGACTATCGGCCTTTGTTATCGAGCCCAAAAATTTCAACGGCATCAGCACCACCGACCTGGACAAGATGGGGTCCAGGTCATCCCCCACCGGCGAGATCTATCTCGAAGATACCAAGGTCCCCAAGGAGAACATCCTGGGTTCTCCTGGAGATGGGGCAAAGATCGTGTTCGGGTCACTCAATCAGACCCGCCTCTCAGCGGCAGCCGGAGGTGTTGGACTGGCCCAGGCCTGTCTGGATGCCGCAACGTCCTACTGCCAGGAAAGGGAACAGTTCGGTAAACCCATCGGTCAGTACCAGATGAACCAGGATTTGATCGCACAGATTGCTGCAGAAATCGAAGCCGCCCGTCTGGTTGTCTACAAGGCGGCATGGCAAAAGGATCAGGGCCAGCTGGGGAACACCCTGGAGGTTGCCCATGCCAAATATCTGGCTGGAGAAGTGGCTGTCAAGGCATCCCACGTGGCAATGAAGATCCTGGGGGCCTATGGCTATTCCACCGAGTATCCGGTTGCCCGATATTACCGTGACGCACCCACCTATCAGATCGTGGAGGGTTCCACCAATATCTGCAAGTGGATTATTGCACTGGACCAGCTGGATATCCGGAAGGCCAACCGGTAGGGAATTGGCGGTTGATGGTTCGCTTCATTGAGTTTCGAAAAGACATGGAGGAAGACATGAGACCTTATTTTGAAAAAATGACTCCTTTTGGAAGGGATCTGTTGGACAAACAAAAAGAAGGGACGCGACAGAATGTTGAAGAGATCAGGGAGGTGGAAAAAAAGGTTGCCGAGGCACTGGAGGCCGTAAAAAATGCGGGCATCCCTGCGGAGGTCATAAAAAAGAGAGGCCAGTTGACGGTGTGGGAAAGGATCGAATACCTGATAGATCCCGGCACCTGGTGCCCCCTTCACACCCTGTTCGACCCCCAATTTAATGAGGAGGGTACCACAGGGGTGATTGACGGCCTTGCCAAGATCAACGGCAAATGGGCCGTGGTGATCGGTTTTGATAATAAGGTCATGGCCGGTGCCTGGATAGCCGGGCAGGCTGACAATCAGTTGAGGGTCACGGATCTGGCCAAAAGACTTCACGTGCCGTTGGTCTGGATCGTTAACTGTAGCGGTGTAAAACTGACCGAGCAGCAGGAGGTGTATGCCAACCGACGGGGAAACGGTACAACATTTTTCCGTCACGCTGAACTGGAAACAATAGGGATTCCAGTCCTTGCCGGGATATACGGGACAAACCCTGCCGGTGGAGGGTATCAGGGAATCAGCCCCACAATCCTCCTGGCCCACAAGAATGCCAACATTGCCGTGGGAGGCGGGGGGATCGTGAGCGGAATGAGTCCCAAAGGCTCATTTGATGAAGACGGGGCTGAGCAGCTCATCGAAGCGACTCGTCACTTCAAACAGGTCCCCCCGGGGAGTGTCCCCATCCACCACAACGAAACCGGTTTTTTCAAAGAGGTCTATGAGACAGAGGAAGGGGTTCTTGATGCCCTCAAAAAATACATGGCCATGGTCCCGGCGTATGCCCCGGCCTTTTTCCGTGTGGCAGAACCAAAAGAGCCCTTGTTTCCGGGGGATGACCTCAACCACCTGGTGGCCTTCAACCAAAAGAGGAGCTATGACTTTGACGAAGTGCTCGCCAGGATCTTCGATAACAGCGAACACATGGAGTTTAGACCGGACTATGGACCGGAGGTCTACACGGGCCTGGCCAAGATCGATGGGTTTCTGACGGGATTTATCGGCAACCGCCAAGGGTTTCTGGGTGCAGACTACCCCGAATACGCCCCCTACCCGGGCATCGGCGGTAAGCTTTACCGCCAGGGACTGATCAAGATGAATGAATTCGTGACCCTTTGCGGCCGGGACAGGGTCCCCATTGTCTGGTTCCAGGATACTTCCGGGATTGACGTGGGTGATATCGCGGAAAAGGCCGAACTCCTGGGCCTCGGCCAGTCCCTCATATACTCCATTGAGCAGACTGACGTGCCCCAGATGTGTATCGTGCTGAGAAAGGGGACCGCGGCGGCCCATTACATAATGGGAGGCCCCACGGCCAATAACCATAATGCCTTTACGCTCGGCACCCCAACCACTGAGATCTACGTCATGCACGGGGAGACCGCAGCGGCGGCCTCATTTGCGAGGAGGCTGGTCAAGGAAAAGGATGCCGGGCGTCCTCTTGGGCCGGTCATCGACAAGATGAACACCCTGGCAAGACAGTATCATGAAAATTCTCGCCCCATCTACTGTGCCAAAAGGGGCTTTGTGGATGAGGTCGTCTCCTTCCCCGACCTGAGGAAGTATATCGTTGCATTTGCGGGTTGCGCCTATCAAAACCCCATATCCATCTGTCCGCATCATCTCATGATGCTCCCAAGGATAATCAAGGGATAGGCCGCCATAACTTTCCATCGTACCAGATCCTGGAGAAGGGCTCTCCGATCGGCAGGGTGGCCCTCTCCAGATTTTCGGCATCCACTTCAAATTCCTGCTCATACATGCGGTCCCAGGGGAGGAGCAGCAGGGCTCCACGTGTCAGGCACAATTTTCACTCCTCCCGGGTGATCTTCAGGGTAACGGCGTTTTGTTTATCCACGCACTCTATCACCAATTTGTCCTGTGGCGCCCACGGGTACTTTCCCCCGAATTGCATAACGCTGAGGCTCGGGAATATATCGTGATAAAAGAAACCGCATAATCCCCCGCTGTCGTAGCAACTGACAGTAAGGGTATCCCCTTTTTTGTGCCCGGCGCTGCACTCCCCTCTCACGTCCAGGATCTCTGCCTTGAGAGGCTTGATGGTTGATGTCGTCACTCTATTGACCTCCTTTTCAAATCTCTCCCGTTCCCTCCGGCACTACCTGAGATAGGACAGGAGGGCAACCCCGAGGACAAAACCGATCAGTCCGAATAAACGCACAGTGCCGGGGTTGGCATTTATAAACCACCATTCCATAAAACCCTTGACCTTCTCTGGTGGGGCAGCAAAAAAATAGATCCCCTTTGACGTGGCCAGCAACCCTATAATAAAGGCCAACCAGAACACATCCCTGTTAAAAAAAGCCCCGACGATCAAGACTAATCCAACAATAAGGGGTAAGAAAGCCACCAGTTTCACCTTATCCGTAAGAAATAGCTTTTTCAAAACCTCCCTGGTCTGTTCGGTATAAATGATCAAAAATGTGCCCGAAATGACCCACAAGATGGCAATTACATACAGAGCTATCTTCATCGGAATCCCCTCCTGATCATACGGTTAGTCCAGCCAGACCGGTCTTCTCTGTCAAAAAGCGATCAAACGCATCATCATCAAGTCTGGTACGTTCTCCTAAAATCTCCTCGGTGAATGGACCGGCGGCATAAACGGCCTTGGGGGCATCCGACATGACCGCTTCCAAAATAAGATCGGAGATCAGTTCCGGGCCAGGTACGGTGAGGCCGGCAAACAGCTTCCCAACTCCCGCCCCTGAAGCCTGGTATATGGGTTTATAATCCGGATCGGTCCTTGCCATAAGGTCGCCGGTCAGTTCATTGGCCACATCGTTGAATTCCGTTACAATGGGACCCGGCCGGATTCCAATCACCCTTATGCCAAACGGGCGCAATTCCATTCGCAAGGCATCGGTGATTGCTTCCACCGCATATTTGGTGGAGGCATAGGGCCCGCTCATGGGGAAGGTGAATTTCCCCACAATAGAACTGAGGTTGACAATGGTGCCCTTCCTGAGCCTGCGCATGCCGGGCAGACAGGCCTGCGTCACCCGGATCAGGGAAAAGAAGTTGACCTCAAACATGCGCCTCAATGCCTCCAGTGAAACATCCTCAAGCGCCCCCCGTAAGCTATACCCGGCGTTGTTTATGAGCGCCGTCACCGGTTCATCGAGCCCGGACAAATATTTACAGAACGCTTCCACATCCTCGGGTTGTGACAGGTCAACCTGTCTGGGGTTGATGCCCTGAACCTGATCCGAAAGTTCCTCCAAGCGATCCATCCTCCTCGCCGCGGCTATAACCTCAAACCCATTCTCGGCAAGCCTCGTTGCAGTCTCTCGTCCAATTCCGCTGCTTGCCCCCGTTACCAGTGCTATCTGTCCCTTTCCTTCCATCTTTGCCTCCTAAGGATATGAGTGATAAGTCTGACTTGACCTATTCATCCCTGAATTGTATCTTACCCAGACCTAGTTTATTGCTTTTAGCGCTATAGTACAGTACTTCTACCAGACAACCCATAAGGGGTCAAGGACTTACAAGTCACGGCAGGCTGGAACGGGAGGGACGATAAGATGAGTCGAGTTGCATTTGTTGAGAACCAGGACCGCACGAGAGGGGTAAAGGCCTCTCTCACCGCCTTGGGGAGTAACCCTGTCAAAGGAAAGGATGTCCTGATCAAGCCCAACTTCAATACCGCGGATCCCGCGCCTGGTTCCACTGACAATGAGACCCTGATAACCCTGGTTGATGAGATCTGGAAAATGGGGGCAGGCTCAATCACCCTGGGGGAAAGAAGTTATCCTCCCACACAGGAGGTGATGGAGAAAAAGGGAATTATACCGCTCCTGAAAGAAAAAGATGTAAAGATTATTAATTTCGATGATCTCAAGAAAAAGGATTGGATAGAGATGAATCCAAAGGGCAGCCACTGGTCAAACGGCTTCAGAGTGGCACGCCCGATCCTGGAGGCAGAATGCCTCATATGCACCTGTTGTCTCAAGACCCATCAGTTCGGCGGCGTGTTCACCTTGTCTCTTAAACTCCATGTGGGGGTTGTTCCCACTTACAGGCAAGGCTTCCAATACATGAGCGAACTGCATCAGTCCCCCTACCAGGAAGAGATGATCGCAGAGATAAACGAGCCATTCTCGCCCGACCTGGTGGTCCTGGATGGAATCGATGCCTTTGTGGACGGGGGCCCGGCCACGGGAAAAAGGGTGAAAGGGAATGTCTTTCTTGCATCAAATGACCGTATAGCCGTAGA
>JADHXI010000170.1 GCA_016783065.1 Desulfobacteraceae bacterium
TCCCGGGTATCCCACAAGCAGGCAGATGTCCAGATAACCGATGTCGATCCCCATCTCCAGGGCACTGGTGGATACCACGCCAAGGAGGTTTCCGGTGGCAAGCTTCCTCTCAATCTCCCGCCTCTCCTCCGGCATAAACCCTGCGCGATAAGAGCTGATCTTTTCCCTGAAGGCCGGCAAAAGCCGCGAGACCCACAGATGGATCAGTTCGGTGACCTTTCTCGACTGGGTGAAGACGATGGTCCTGTAACCGCTTTGGATGCACGCAACAAAGAGCTTGGCCGCAGAAAAATTGGTGCCTGTGTGGGGATTAAGAAACAGAAAATGCTGGCCGGCCCTGGGGGAGCCGGCAGACTGCACAACGCTAACCTCTTCTCCAATAAGGCTTTCCCCAAAATCCTTTGGGTTGCTCATGGTTGCGGACAAAAGAATAAACTGGGGGGATGCGCCATAGCAGTGGCAAAGCCGTTTTAGTCTCCTGATCAACTGATTGACATGCGATCCAAAGATGCCGCGATAGGTGTGGACCTCGTCCAGGACGACAAAGGAGAGGTTTTTCAAAAGTCCTTCCCAGCCCTGGTAATGCGCCAGAATACCCCTGTGCAACATATCGGGGTTGGTAAAAAGGATCTGGGGAATTTCCGCCCGGATCTTCTTTCGCCTGTATGGAGGGGTGTCCCCGTCATAGATTTCTGCAGAGATCTTTGCCCCTTTGGCACCCCTCAACCAGACATCAAGGTTTTTCAATTGGTCCTGCTCGAGGGCCTTTAGGGGGAAAATATAGAGGGCCCTGGCATCTTTGTTTTCAAGGACCTTTTCAAGGACCGTTATATTATATATGAGGCTCTTGCCGCTGGCCGTGGGTGTGGAAACAATGACATTTTCCCCGCTTCGCAAGTGCTCAATGGCCTCGACCTGATGACTATAGAGGCGGTGGAGGCCAAGGTGTTCCATGGTCTCAACGATGTCCCCGTGGAGGTTCAATTTCGGCCCGTAGACGGGGGAACGGGGGGGGAGATAGCGGTGGCAGACGAATGCGTCGCCAAAGTCAGGATGGTTTTTTAGTACTTCACGGAACTTAGATAGCTTCACTTGCTATTTGGTGGGATCTCTTTCGATCGTGGGGTTTATTTGAAAAACCGAAGCCAACGACCTTACTCTGATTCTGTCTGGCTATTGTCTCCAAATTTTTTCCGGAGAGACGCTTCAATTTCCTCCTGCTCCGGCTTTGTGCCACGGGCCTTCTCCCTTGTTCCCTTCAGGATATCGGTCATAAAGGTATCCTTTTCCGTGCTCCAGGCACTCCACCCATCAATCCCGATATACTCATTATATGAAGTCTCGTAATAAGGGTCATAAATCCTCACACCTTTTACATCATCATACTCATAACGCACAAATTTGTCATCAAAACGCTCAAAGTCTTCCTCTTCGAGGCCAAGGGTCTTTAACAAGGCCTTGTGTTTGTCTTTGATTTCCATCTTCACTTTTCAAATCCCCAGCATCTGTTTTGCCGATTCCAGCTTGTTTTCCGCTTGCTCCCATCTCAGGAGCAAATCATCCAACTCCCGTCGTGATTCGCTGTATTCTTTCAGGAGAGGTACGCTTTTGTTTTTATCGCTAAAAACGCTGGGATCCGCAAGCATTTTTTCCACCTCTTCTTGCCTTGCTTCACGCTCTGCGATCCGTCTTTCCAGATTCTCCAGTTCGGTCTGGATGGGTTTTAGTGTATCATGGATGATGCGACGTCTTTCGGCCCGCTCCTTCCTCTCCCTTTTTTGGTCTCGTGTCTTCTGGACGGTTGGCTTCTTGGTGCGCTTTTTTGCCCCTGAGAGCCCATTTTCCGGTCCCTCTCCCATTCGAGAAAGATGGTCGTAGTACTCGTCCAGGTTGCCCGGATACTCGGTGATCTCTCTCCCGCCCAGATCCCAGACCTTTGTGGCCGAACGATTGATAAAGGACAGATTATGAGAGACAAACATCAACGTGCCGTTATAGTCTGAAAGGGCGTCGATCAGTGTTTCTGAAGATTCGATATCCAGATGATTTGTGGGTTCGTCCATAACCATAAGATTTCCAGGTCTTACAAGGAGCTTTGCCAGTAGAACACGGGCCCTCTCACCGCCGGAGAGGACTCCCACGGGCTTGTCCACATCCTCTCCCGAAAATAAAAAGGCCCCGCAGACTCCCCTCACAAAACCGATGGTCTCCTCAGGCACAATCTGATAGACCTCCTGAATGACGGTCTTTTGAGGATTCAGCATATCCGAGTGATGCTGCGCAAAATAGACCATATTGACCCCGTGCCCCAGCGAGATGGTTCCCCTGTCAGGGTCGATTTCACCGGCTATCATTTTGAGCAAGGTGGTTTTACCACACCCGTTTGGCCCAATAATAGCGATCTTTTCGCCCCGCAAGACATTCAGGTTTATGTCTCTGTAAAGCAGGTTGCCATCAAATCCCTTTGAGAGGCCCTTGATCGTGACCACTTGTCTACCGCTTCTGGGGACCTCGGGGAACGAGAAGCGGGTCTTTTTTTCCCTGAGTGGTCGTTTGACCAATTCCATCTTTTTGACCAGTTTGATCTTGCTCTGGGCCTGTCTGGCTTTTGAGGCCTTGGCCTGGAATCTGTCAATAAACTTCTGTGCATCCTTTATCTTTTGTTCCTGTTTTCGGGCACTCGCGTCCAGGGACCTCTTTTCTTCTTCGCGGGTCTTCAGATAGAAATCATAATTTCCACTGTAGGACTTCATCCCCTCCGGCTCAAAACTCAGAATGCGATGGATCTGCCTGTTTAAGAAATCCTTGTCGTGGGATACGAGGATCATGGCCCCTTTGAAGCCCTGAAGATATTGTTCAAGCCAACGTATGGAGGGGATATCAAGATGGTTGGTGGGCTCATCCAGGAGGAGCAGATCGGGTCGTTGATAGAGGAGGCTGGCCAGAGCAGCCCTGGTTTTCCACCCGCCGCTCAGGGTGGCTATTGACATGGTCAGGTCAGACATCTTGAACCCCAGCCCCAACAGAATCTTTTCGGCATCATGGCGCGGGAACTCAAACTCCAGACGGCTCAGCTCTTGGTGAATTTCTGCAAGACGGGCGGCGAGTTTGGCCTGCTGCTCCACGTGCTTTACTTCCTCAAGTGTTTCTTCCAGCCTTGCCCGGTCATCTTCAAATCGAAGCCGACCCGGGATTGAATCGTAAATCGATTGGAGTAAAGGGCCGGCCAGAGTTTCCTGGACATCCTGTGGGAGGTAACCTATGGCAATCCCCTTCTCCCTTCTCACTTCTCCGCTGTCAGGGGAGATCTCACCATTGAGGAGCCTAAGAAGGGTCGTCTTACCGGAGCCATTGGGGCCGATAAGGCCAATCCTGTTCCCGGGGGCTACCTGAAACCCGATTTCATCAAAAACCTGCTTTCTCACAAATGTAAGTGAGACCTTGAGAACAGTAACGAGACTCATTTTATTTAGGTCCAAAAACCCGGTCCTCGGGGCCGGGTCAAAGAAAATGGTTCTGCCGGTATTTTGTTTGGCGCGGAGTGATGGAGTGGTGGAGTAGTGGAGTGTTGGAAAAAAGATCTTTCAGAATACCGGACACATGAGGCCCAAGAGAGAAATCTCTTAAGCAGTTTTCCGGATTTTAGAGATTTTTCTTTTAATTCCATCCCATTACTCCAGCACTCCAATACTCCAACACTCCCGGAATCTGAGAGCTGGTTTTTGGCCCCTTTTAGGGGGCAGATCAAAGCCACGTCCTCAGGGCGTGGATTCTTTACTAGGGATGCCTTTTCTCAGAATTCTGACGCAAAATTGCATAGACCGCAAAGAACAACAAGGGGAAATCCGGCGGCTTGGCATCTTTGCGAGCGGGAACCCCATATTGTCGCAAGCTGAAGGCTTTAGGCCAAACGCGATTGCCCCTTCCGGTTTCCCATTCTTTGATGAATCCATCTCACATGTCAAGGGTAATGGCTCTCGGACCACTGCCTTGTCATATGTGAGCGGTGGTGATATATCATGACTGCTTTCGTGTTTGAAGGATTTATGGAAGAAAGGAGTGAGTTGATGGAATTTCTCAGGAAGACCATCGGCCAGATGATTGGTGACATATCTCAAGACTATCCGGAACGGGATGCCCTCATCCATACCGAAAAGAGTGTCAGGTACAACTATGCCCTTTTGTCATGGGAAGTTGATCGGGTTGCAAGGGGACTATTAAGGATGGGGATCAAGGGGGGGGACAAGGTGGCTCTATGGGCTCCGAATATCCCCGAGTGGCTGATTTCCATGCTGGCACTTGCGGATACAGGGGCAATCACGGTCCCCATTGACCCGGGTGCACGGAGAGAGGATCTTCAATTTATCCTGGAACAATCGGAATGTGTGGCCATAATCACCGGTAAGGGTTCTGAGGATGAAGACCCTGCTGAAACGGCCCTTCATCTAAGCAAGCATATCCCTTCGCTCGGGTGGGTTTTTGTAGTGGGCGATGAATCCATGCCCGACACGATTAGTTGGGCTGAATTGACCGCCGCCGGGGAAGATGTGGAACCGGTGGAGTTCCAGAGGATCAAGAAAGGGGTAAACCCTGAAGACCCCGTGGCCATCATGTATACCTCGGGAACAACCGGCAAGCCAAAGGGTGTGGTGCTTGATCACCTGGGGTTGATAAACAAATCCCTCTTCTCAACTGCGTGCCAAGGGATCACCCATGAGGACAGGCTTTGCCTCTTTTTTCCACTCTTCCATATGTTCGGGAACACCTGCATTTCACTGGCAGGCCTTTTGAGAGGGGCTGCCCTCATCATGCCCTGCCAGAGCTTTGATCCAGCCAAGATCCTGCGGGCCATAGATGAGGAAGCGTGTACCGCCATATATGCCTCTCCCAGTATGCTCATCTCCCTGTTGGACCACCCCGAGTTTGACGAAAAGAGATGGAAAGGAGTCTTAAAGGGAATCATCGGCGGCTCTCCATGTCCTATGGAATTGATGAGGAGACTGGTGGAGGAGATAGGGGTCTCCGACATCACCGTGGCCTATGGAATTACCGAAACCTGTTCATGGATAACTATGACCAGACCTGATGACCCAATAGAGCTGCGCGTGTCGACCGTCGGGACCCCACTCGAATGCAGCCAGGTCAAGATCGTGGATCCGGAGACCGGTGATGATCTTCCACTTGGGAGCCAAGGGGAGATTTGCACAAAGGGATTCCTGATGAAGGGTTATTACAAGATGCCAGCTGCAACGGCGGCAGCCATTGACCAAGAGGGATGGTTTCACACGGGGGACCTTGGGGAAATGGATGAGCATCGATATGTCAAGATGACGGGTCGGTTAAAGGATGTCATCGACAGGGATGGTGTGGAGATCTATCCGGTGGAAGTGGAGGAGATTCTGTATGGACTTTCAGAGGTATCGGAGGCTCAGGTTTTTGGTTTTCTCCATCCCGAAAAGGGGCAGGAGGTGGCTGCCTGGGTAAAGGTGAAGGAAGGGTCATTCTTGTCTGCCGAGGATGTGGCCGCGTATGTGAAAAGGCATCTGGCCGAAGAGAGACAGCCGCGCTATTTTAAGATCGTCCCTGATTTTCCAATGACCCGGAGTGGCAAGGTCCAAAAATTCAGGCTGGGAGAGCTGGCACAGGGGGAATACCTGGGAAAATAAGCATTTTTGAAGTGGACTTCGGCTCTTCTATACCTTCTTTGTCCTTAACCCTGAACGTTGAACCCTGAACCTGTGAACGGTTATCAAGAATGGAACGTTGGGCTTTGAAATGACCGCAAACAAAGGCATCGATGATACCCTCTCATCTCGTGGATCGATAAAGATCATGCGGGGTGTCATACTGTTGCTGGGGGTCCTGCTGATCGGCAGGATCATCGCACAGGAGCTTAAATCAAACAAGATACCGGTGATCGCCATCGATCAAGATCCAGATTCAAGAGAAGCCCTGGAACATGAAAGTATACCCTATATCATTGGGGACGCCACCAGCGAAGAGGTCTTGATAGCAGCAGGCATTGAGAGGGCAAAGGGGCTGGTAGCCGTTGTGGAGTCGGATGCGGATAACCTTTTCATAACAATGACCGCAAGGGGCCTCAAGCCCGATCTGTATATCCTTGCCCGGGCAGATGATGAACAGACTCAAAAAAAGCTCCTGAGAGGAGGGGCTGACAGGGTTGTGCTGCCCTATTTGATCGGGGGTCGCAAGATGGCCCAGACCATTGTCAAACCGGCAGTAACAGATTTTCTGGAACTGACGGTTCATGATGAGGATATTGAATTGAAGTTGGAAGAGTTGCTGGTTGGGGAGCGGTCAAGCCTGAACGGCGTTACCCTGGTAGATTCGGGTATCAGGCAGGAGATGAATATTATCATATTGGCCATCCGTAAGAAAGACGGTGAGATGAGCTTCAATCCCTTATCCCATACCCGGATTGAATCGGGGGATACCCTGATTTCCCTTGGTCAAGCCGGAGATCTGGAAAAACTGGCTGAAAAGCTATTTGGTGTCCATCCAGAAATGAGATAGTTTTTGCAAGGTCAAGGAAGATGAGGATTTTAACCACAGGAATACATTGAAGTATTTCGAGGATTAGAATCCGAATCTGACGCAGAAATTGTGAAAAATAGCCATTTATGGATGGACACTATCTGGCAACTAGGCCCGGATGTCCCGACCCTGGGGGATCGCCCGTGACCTGAAAATACCCTGGGCTTTTTTGAGGGCATCCAGGTCGTCGATACCCATTACCTGAATCTCTTCTGCCACTTCGTACCCGATCTCCACCCCTCCCTCATCCATATATTCTATGAGATCTGTGAGGAAGAACTCCTCAACTTCCACCAGCTTTCCGTCAATCTCTTTTTGGACCCTGTGTGGCCTCGAGGCGAGTACCGGGATGTAACGGAGCAGATCCTCTCTTCTTGCCGCATAGATTCCGGAGTTGCATATGTCAAGGGTCTTTTTCACCTCTTTGGGGTAGCCGCTCCAGAATCTCCATTCGATGATCTTGCGGACCCGATCTTCTTCAAGTTTCAACACCCCATATTGTTTTTTTGACTCCGGACGGAATCCAAGTACCACCAGGCCTTTGTCTTCCAGTTTGGCTATAAGTGCCCTGTTCGTTTCTTTTCCCACAAAAGGGACATCGCCCATGGTGATAAGGACACTGGAGCAGTCGTGCTTTTCCAGGAACTCCCTCGCTGCAAGCAGGGCGCCCCCGGTTCCGTTGAGTTCTAACTGTTCACAATAGGTAAGGCCGAGACCGCGAGTGGCCTCAATCACGTCCTCCTTTTTATAATTCACGACCACGGCCTTGGGGCCAGGAGGCAGGCCATGGAGAATCTCCAGGAGGATGGGGTGCTCTCCACTAAAAGCGGAGGTCTTTGGGACCAGGGGCAGCAGGGTCTTATTGCCGCCAAAGCCTTTCATACGGCTGCCCCGTCCCGCGGCCAGGATTATGGATGCTGTTCTAAGATCTTTTCCCAAGATTCCCCCGTTTCTCCAAAGATTACCCTTATCCGTACAAACCGTCTTTTCGGGTGTTTTTTGATTGACCAGGATTGCACGACCTGTTAATAAGATACTGGTTTTTCTATTTATAGGTCTTTACCCAGCGTATATGCCGAAGATGTCTTCAGCCCTTGATAACACCCAAGGGTCTGAGCCGGGCGACCTTGAGGGCCAGTCCAGCTCCATGGACTACCTCAACGATCTGTGATACGTCTTTATAGGCCTCTGGCATTTCTTCCTTGAGGGTCCTTTTACCCCTGGATTGCACGTAGATTCCTTTGTCTTCCAATTCGCGATGAATTGCTCGACCTTTAGCGATTTTTGTAGCCTGGGTACGGCTCAGGACACGGCCTGCGCCATGACAACTTGATCCAAAACTCCGAACCATCGCTTTTTCGGCCCCCGCAAGCACGTATGAATAGGTGCCCATATCCCCTGGAATCAAGACGGGTTGGCCAACACTGCGATAGCAATCGGGCAGGAGGGTATGCCCGGGGGGCAGGGAACGTGTGGCTCCCTTTCGATGCACACAGAGCATAACCGGGTTTCCCTCTATTGTGTATTGTTCTTTTTTGGCAATGTTATGACAGACGTCGTAAAGGAGCTTCATCCCCAACTCCCCCGGGGTGATTGAAAGGGCACTCCTGAGGGTCTCATTGGCCTGGTGCATGATGACCTGTCTGTTGGCCCAAGCGTAATTGGCCGCGCATGCCATGGCCGCAAAATATCGGCGACCCTGGTCTGAATTCACCGGGGCGCAGGCCAGTTGTCTGTCGGGCAGAGCAAAAGAATATTTGCCTTCTTGAGTAGACCTGGTCATCTCCTTCAGGAAGTCATCGCATATTTGGTGGCCAAAGCCCCTCGAACCGGAGTGTATCAGGACGGTGATCTGACCTTCGAAGAGATCATAGGCCCTGGCCTTGTCCGGGTCATAGATTTGATCAACCACCTGGATTTCCACAAAGTGATTCCCTGAACCCAGGGTACCCAGCTGGTTTCGGCCCCTCTTGAGG
>JADHXI010000171.1 GCA_016783065.1 Desulfobacteraceae bacterium
GTTCCAGTCACCATTATCAATAACCTAAAGTCGTTCCTGGAGAAGGGCGACCAGTAATCCTTCGACATACAAGACCTCTTGTCTTATCTTTCCCCCCTTACCGTTCTACCTGTACAAGAATTTATTGGGCCTATCTTGTAAACACGGGTGGAGCCTTTCGGTTGACAAGACCGTGGACCCGTGTTAGGGTTTTTTCAAAAATATCGTATTGAAAGGAGAGGAAGCATGTCCGATCTGTTGCAGGTAACGGATGGAAATTTTGAAGAAGAAATTATCAAATCCGATATTCCGGTCATGGTCGACTTTTGGGCCGAATGGTGTGGCCCATGTAAGATGGTAGGACCCGTGGTGGAGGAATTGGCCCAGGAGTACAAAGGCAAGATAAAAATCGCCAAAATGGATGTGGATGCAAACCGTGATACACCCGCAAGGTTTGGTATAAGGAACATTCCCACCCTTATTCTCTTTAAGGGGGGCGAGGTCGCCAAGATGATCATTGGCGCCCAGCCCAAAAGCCACCTCGATGAGGAATTGAAAAAGCTGCTGTAGGTGGCAGCCATGAAACTGCTCACCCTGCCATAGTGGAAAAGGCGGGGTTTTGTTTGTTTGGATCACCATGGAAGATTTGATCGTTATAGGTGGAGGCCCTGCCGGATTGACAGCGGGGCTATATGCTGCGAGGTCACGCCTCAAGACCCTCTTGATTGAGAGGCTTTCACCCGGCGGTCAAGTTCTCACCACCGATTGGGTCGAGAATTACCCCGGCTTTCCGGACGGACTATCGGGCTTCGAACTGGTCGAAAGGATGAAGACCCACGCCGAAAAATTTGGCCTCGAGATCCTGAGTCAGGAGGTGATCGGCCTGGAACTCTCCGGGCAAGAGAAGGCCGTTGTCACCGATAAGGGGTCAATCTCAACCAGGGCCATTATTCTGGCCTGCGGAGCGGCACCTCATAAACTGGGGATTGAGGGCGAAGAACTCTTGACGGGAAAAGGGGTTTCCTATTGCGCCACGTGCGATGGTCCTTTCTACAGGGATTATGAGGTTGCACTGATCGGGGGCGGCGATACTGCAGTGGAAGAAGCCATCTACCTGACCCGGTTTGCAAGTAAGATTCACCTGATACATCGGCGAAACGAGCTGAGAGCCATCAAACTCCTGCAGGATCGTGCCATGGATGAAGAAAAAATTGAATTTCACTGGGATACCATCCCCACAAAGATTGTGGGTGAAACCGGGGTTGAGGGCGTTGACCTCAAGAACGTCAAGACCGAGAAGACATCTTACCTGCCGGTCCATGGGGTCTTTGTGTTTATCGGCTACGTCCCCAACAACGAGCTTGTAAAGGGGCTACTGGAATTGGACGAAATTGGATTTGTATTGACAAACGACAACATGGAAACCAATGTACCCGGTGTGTTTGCCGCAGGGGATCTTAGATCGAAGTTACTCCGCCAGATATCCACCGCAGTTGGTGAAGGGGCCACTGCTGCCTTTGCTGCAGAACGGTACCTTGAATCCTCACGCTAAATCCTGAAATGATTATACCCAAACCCTTCGATATCGCCAGATGGCTCTTGATGGGAACCTTATTGGTCTTTTTCCTCAATGGGTGTGCCCTCTGGAATTGGTTCTTCGAAAAGGAAGAAAAGACCCCTGCCCAGCTGTGGACCGAGGGCATGGAAGATTTTAAGAAAGGGAAATATGAAGACGCCACCGAGATCTTCCAACAGGTAAAAGACAGGTATCCTTACAGCAAGTTCGCTGTAGAGGCAGAGCTTAAGATGGCCGATGCCTATTTCAGGAGAGACCTTTATCTGGAGGCCTTTGATGCCTATGGGGAATTTGAGAGGCTGCACCCCAAGAATCCAAACATCCCTTATGTCATTTACCAGAAGGGTATGTGTCACTTTAACCAGATCAGCACGATTGACAGGGATCAGACCCACACCCTAAAGGCCAAAGACGAGTTTGAACGGCTGCTTAGGAGATATCGAAGAAGCGAATATGCGGGCATGGCCCGCAGAAAGATCAGGCAGTGCTACATAAAACTGGCGGAATATGAATTATACGTGGGCAATTATTACTACAAAATGAAAAAATACCGGACAGCCATGGAACGGTATCTTTATCTGATTGAACATTACCCTGACCTGGGCCAATACCATGTTGCCCTGGAGCGTCTGCGAAAATGTAAGGAAAAGCTGGCCCAAGAGAAATTGGTCAAGAAGGAATCGTGGTGGCGGAAATTAATCCCCTCCTTTCTCAAGTAGATCGTAAAGTGCCTCCAGGGCCTTTCCCAGGTTTTCCGTTTGCCCCCCTCCGCCCTGGGCCATATCCGGGCGACCCCCTCCCTTTCCTCCCACGATGCTCGACAGATGTCCGATGATCTCACCCGCCTTGAATCGATCCGTCAAGTCTTTGGTTACCACACAGGTCAACATGGCCTTTCCTTGCCCCTTTGCACCCAAGAGGATAATACCGGAATTAAGTTTATCCTTTATTCGGTCCGCGGTTTCCCGGAGTTCTTTCTGAGAATCGGCCTCCAGTTCCTGTGAAACCACCTTGATCCCCCCAATCTCCTTTACTCCGGAAAGAAAGTTATCCGATTTTTTGGCAAGGAAATTCGCCTTTAGGGATTCGATCTCCCTCTCCTTGTCCCGAATATCCTTGAGGAGCCGTTCAAGCCTTTCTCCCACTTTATCGGGGGCGGCCTTTAGGAGATTGGCAACCCATTTCAGATCCCTCTCCTGGCTCTGGTCGTGCCCAAGCGCCACCGCTCCGGTCAGGGCCTCTATCCGCCGGACATTGGCCGCCACGGACCCCTCACCCACAATCCGAAAAAGACCGATGTCCCCCGTACGGCCCGTGTGAGTCCCGCCACAAAGTTCCATGCTGACACCATCGCCAACACGCACGAGTCTTACCCTATCGCCATATCGCTCCTCAAAAATAGCCGTTGCCCCCGTCTTCATGGCATCTTCTCTGGACATTTCATTCGTATCAATGGCCAGGTTCGAACGGATATGCCTGTTAACTATCTGCTCGACCTCCATCAACTTGTCCGAAGACACCTGGGTAAAATGGCTAAAGTCAAAGCGAAGCCTTTCCGGTGAAACCAGTGAGCCCGCCTGTTTCACATGGTCCCCCAACACTTCTCGCAGGGCGGAGTGGAGAAGGTGTGTGGCCGAATGATTAAGGGCCGTGGCATTCCGTTTCTCTTTATCAACATGTGCCTCCACCGTTTCGCCAATGGCAAGACGCCCTGACTCCAGATGCCCCTTGTGAATAATGAGGTCTTGACCATATTTGAGGGTCTTTGCGACACGAAACCTCAGCCCCTCACCATTTGTGAGCCATCCCGTGTCACCAACCTGGCCGCCAGCCTCCCCGTAAAAGGGGGTTTGGTCCAGCACGATCTCGGCAGGGGTGCCTGCATCATGCAGGCTGATTTCTTTTCCTTCTGAGAACACCGCAACCACCTTTGCCTCTGAAACAAGGATCTCATAGCCCAAAAAACGGGTGGTGATGCTGCGGCCCATCAAGCTTCGAATGGCCTCCGGGATCTCTTCTTCGCCGCTTCCCCTCCACGATTCCTGGGACAGACGTCGTTGTTTAGACATGGCCTTCTTATACCCCTCCATGTCCAGATTGAGGCCTTCATCCCGGGCCACATCTCCTACGATATCCACTGATAGGCCAAAGGTGTCATAAAGCCTGAAGGCCACATCGCCGGGGATGGTATTCCCTTCCTTGGCCCTTATATTGTTGATCTCTTCATCGAGCACCCTCATCCCGTGATGCAGTGTATCGGAGAAGCGCCCTTCCTCATTACTCACGACGCCTTCAATAAAACTCCTGGACCGAAGGAGCTCGTCATAATCCTGACCCATAACCTCAACCACTTTGCTACATACGGGACTCAGAAAAGAGTCCTTTAACCCGAGCAATTGCCCAAAACGTATGGCCCTACGGATAATGCGTCTCAAAACGTAGCCCCTGCCTTCATTTGAAGGCATGATCCCGTCACCAATCAGGAAAGTCACTGCACGGGCATGATCAGAGATTACCCGGAAAGCCACATCCTGCTTTTCGTCATCGCCGTATGCCCTTTCGGAGAGGTCCTCTGTCCTGGAAATAAGACCCCCAAAAATGTCGGTATCATAATTGGAAGTCACTCCTTGAACCACTGCGGTCAGTCTCTCAAGCCCCATGCCCGTGTCAATGTTGGGTCTTGGGAGGGGTGTCAGGGTACCATCCGGGTCCCGGTCAAACTGGGTAAAGACCAGGTTCCATATCTCCAGATATCGATTGCAATCACATCCCGGGGCACAGCCTGGCTTCCCGCACCCGAGGGAAGGACCCTGATCGAGATGGATCTCTGAGCAGGGACCGCAGGGGCCCGTATCCCCCATGGCCCAGAAGTTATCCTTTTCGCCCAGCCGAAGGATTCTATCCTGGGGAATGCCCATTTTACCCGTCCATATCTCATAGGCCTCGTCATCATCCTTGTAGATGGAAACATATAATTTGTCGCCCGGCAGTCCATAGCCCTCGGTCAGGAGTTCCCACCCCCATTCTATGGCCTCCTCCTTGAAATAGTCCCCAAAGGAGAAGTTCCCGAGCATCTCAAAAAAGGTATGGTGCCGCGGCGTGTAGCCAACATTATCAAGATCATTGTGCTTTCCGCCGGCTCTCACACACTTTTGGGATGTGGCTGCCCTGGTATAACTCCTCTTCTCCTCCCCAAGGAAGAGCCCCTTGAACTGAACCATGCCTGCGTTTGTAAAAAGCAGGCTGGGGTCATCCTTTGGAAGCAGGGAAGAACTGGTCACTATCTCGTGGCCGTGTGCCTTGAAGTAGTCAAGAAATTTTTGTCTGACCTCTCTAAAATCCATTTCAATCATCCGTATCGCTACTTCTTAATTTTATAAAACATGGGGCTTCGAAACCTCGGCATAACGATTTGACCGCCCGATCCTCATTTACGCTTCGGGCTTTTCTTCCTGACCATTTTTTTCCCCTTCCCCGGTCTCTTTCAGCCCTGTCTTTTCCATAACCTGTTCAGCAATTTTATCCCTGATATCAGTATTCTCGGCCAAGAAACGCCTTACGTTCTGCCTGCCCTGCCCGATCCTTTCGTCTCTAAAGGAATACCATGCCCCGCTTTTCTCCACGATGTCCAGAGAAACGCCCAAATCAAGAATATCACCCTCCTTGGAGATCCCCTCTCCATAGATTATGTCAAACTCCGCATCCTTGAAGGGGGGTGCAATCTTATTCTTTACCACCTTTACGCGGGTCCTGTTTCCCACCACCTGGTCTCCCTCTTTAATGGCGCCTATTCGTCGTATATCCAGCCGCTGGGTCGCGTAAAACTTCAAGGCATTCCCGCCGGTCGTGGTCTCGGGGCTCCCGAACATAACCCCTATTTTCATCCTGATCTGGTTAATAAAAATCACGCAAGACTTGGATTTACTGATAGCCGCGGTAAGCTTCCTGAGGGCCTGAGACATAAGCCGGGCCTGCAGGCCCATATGCTGGTCCCCCATGTCCCCCTCAATCTCGGCCCTTGGCACGAGTGCGGCCACGGAATCTATGATCAAGACATCAATAGCACCGCTCCTGACCAGGATCTCCGCAATATCCAGGGCCTGCTCCCCGGTATCGGGCTGGGAGACCAAAAGGCTGTCAACATCCACGCCCAACTTTCTGGCGTAACCAACATCCAGGGCATGCTCGGCATCCACAAACGCCACCATGCCTCCCTTTGCCTGTGCCTCGGCAGCAATATGAAGGGCCAGGGTGGTCTTACCCGAGGCCTCTGGTCCGTATATCTCCACCACCCTCCCTCGCGGGACACCCCCCACTCCAAGGGCCAGATCCAAGGCCAGTGACCCCGTGGAGATGGCCGGTACATCGACTACCTTTTCCTCCCCCATCTTCATAATCGCACCCCGGCCAAATTGTTTTTCTATCTGGGAAATGGCCTGGTCGACCGCTCTTTCTCTATCCATAAGGATTCTCCTTTCCCCTTAGTACCTTACAAAAGAAATTGTGCGCAAATTGGCCACGAATTCTCCCCAAAGAGAAGTCTCATTGGAGACCGATTGACGGTTGAAAATTGAGCTAAAAAGGATTTCTATTTAGGGCCAAATAAACCGGGTTGATTTTTTTCGGCAATAGTCAATATTGATGGTCTCGTAAAAAGTCTCCAAGGCCGTCACTCCCGCGAAAGCGGGAGTCCAAAAGTGGTTGATTTCCCTGGATTCCCGCGTTCGCGGGAATGACGAAAACGGGTCATTTCTGACTTTTTACGAGTTTGTCAATATTCAATAGTCAATATTCAATTTCCGGTTTATCCGGGTTAGGGCTTGCGCGAAAATGTAAAGTTATTTTTGCGTAAACCCATAATGTTCTCCAGTAAGGGGCCACGACTTCATTTTGCTATAAACTGCCCCACCCGGGTTCAGATCACTCCGAAACAGAAACAACTCGCCCACAGGGCACACAGGGCTGGTCAGGTCCCCATTACTGGAGAGAAATTCGTCCAATCGTGCGTCAGCCCTGGAGTCCTTTCGAAATCTTCCAAGGGTCAGATGTGGCCTGAATCGGCGTTTTTCCTGTTTTATGCCAAATATTGCCAGGCCCTTTTGCAGGTCGTCCCTGAAACAGGACATCCTGTCCATATCTCCCTCAAGACCGATCCAAAGCACCCGGGGTCTCTTCTTACTGCCGAAGACCCCTGCACCCTTTAGGGAGACATTGAAGGGAGAATATCTCTGACATACCTCTTCTGCTGCCTCACCTACCGGGCTGATATGCTCTTCAGGGACATTCCCCAAAAACACCACCGTGAGATGGATATTCTCCGTCTTGACGCGTCTCACATCAAGGGGAGACTTTTTCAGTTCCTCTGAAACCCGAGAGACAACCCCTTTGATCTCCGCAGGCAGTTCAAACGCCAGGAAGGAACGGATCTCCATTGAGGTACCTTCTAACCCAATCAAGCGCCATGGTAGACGCGTTCAACTTGACCTTGTGCCGGTCGCCCCAAAACCGATATTTCCCCGAAAAGATCTCCTTTCCCGTGGCAAGCCCCATATGAACGGTCCCAACGGGTTTCTCCTCACTACCACCTTCAGGTCCGGCAATCCCTGTTATTGCAAGGCCCAGATCTGTTCCCATGCGCTCACTCACCCCGCGCGCCATTTCCCGCACGGTTTCGTCACTGACCGCCCCGTACGTCTCAAGTGTCTCCTGCTTCACATCCAGAAGCTCTATTTTGGATCGATTGCTGTATACAACCACCCCGCCCTGGAAATAGCCTGAACTGCCCGGCACACTCGTCAGTCTGTGGCCCACCAGACCTCCTGTACAGGATTCGGCAACTGAAAGGGTCAGGCCTTTCTCCGTGAGCATAAGGCCCACCCTCTCTTCCATTGTCTCATTATCGATAGCAAAGATATTCGCACCCAGGAGCTGCCAAACCTCCTTTTCAATCCTATCCAGTTCCTTTGTGACGGCGTGTTCTTCGGGACCCTTTAGCGTAATGGTAATGAAGTTCTCCGGGAAATTGGGGTAAAATCCAAACTCCACATCCCCCCTATCCTCCAGGTACCCATCAAAGATCTCAACAATTTCGGGCTCGCTTAGGCCGTACAGTTTGAGGACGCGCTGTCCCGTAACAGGGATGCCCTTGTAAAGGCTCAAAATCTCGGGGACCACCACCTCATCCATGAGGTAGCGCATCTGTTCTGGCACTCCGGGTAAGAAATAGAGGCGGACCTCCCCCTCCACCAGTGAAAACCCGCATGCCCTGCCATCCGGACTTAATATTCTGGACCCTTGAGGGAGCCATGCCATTTTTTCAAGTGATGGCGTGATTCGAATCCTTCTGGCTCTTGCATAGGTCTTGATCTTCTCCAGCAACTGCTGGTCCAGGCAGAGGGGTCTATCGAGGGATTTGGAAACAATGGCCGTGGTCATATCGTCCCTGGTTGAACCCAATCCCCCGGTAACAATTACAAAGCTGGACCTTGCTACGGCCTTTCTCAAGACCTCTGAGACCATTTCGTAATCGTCTCCCACAGAGATAATTCGTGTCACTTGCAGACCCGCGGCCGTCAGCCTGCGCGCGGCATGGCATGAATCTATATCTACGGTTCTTCCAGAGGTAAGCTCGTTGCCTATTGTAATTATCTCTCCGTGCATATCCATCCCGGGGTTGGGTAAGTTATCACTATGCTTTTTAAGGGTTTTGACCCCAAACGTCAATCACTAACCGCTTTCATATCCGGCGTTGCCTCCCGCTGCGGCCAAGGCGCTACATTCTTTCCTCCGTTTGTTTGCTCTCGCTTCTCTTTCAGCCCGGAGGACACCAAGCTCCTGACAATCGCATACCCGATCCCGGTTCGTTTTCCAGAACCGGTTACCAGAGCCGTCTTCCCCTGTTCCATTTTTTGTAGATACGCCGTGCATTGTTTATTCAC
>JADHXI010000021.1 GCA_016783065.1 Desulfobacteraceae bacterium
TGGGGAGATTAAGAAGGCTCTAAATCATTAGGCGTTTCTGCTGAACCCCTGGTGGGAGATAAATCCTGCCAGGGGTTTTTGTTTAGCAGCGTGCTAAGGAAGGCAATCTTGGCAGTTTCTTCAACCAACTCTGCAATGTTTTCCGCCTCCCGCAATTCTTTCCCCGCCGCGACAATTCCGTGGCAGCTCATGAGGACGGCCCGCACGTCGGGTTGACCGAATGCTTCTTTCAGGGATTTGGCAAGCGTTTCACTCCCTTCTGGTGCCAGAGGGATGATCGGCACTCTCCCTAAAATGCGCTTGGCATGTATGGTCCGAAGAGGAATTTCCCATCCAGAGACGGCAAAAGAGGTTGCGTAGGGAGGATGATAATGAACCACTGCTCCTACATCATCTCTAACGCCATAGATGGCCAGATGGAACCCCATCTCTTTGGTAGGTCTTCCTTGCCCTTTGATTACCCGGCCGGATGGGTCAACAACAAGCAGGTGATCCTCTCTGAGGTCATAAAGGGACAATCCGCTCGGTTTGACCAGGAAGGATTTTTGGTCCAGCCGGATGCTGATATTGCCCCCGGTGGAGACCTGCATGCCCAGACGAAACGCCCGCTTGCAGATTGCTATGAACTCTTGTCGTGCGGCTGGCCACGAACCCATGATTTCTCTTCACCCCGTCTTTGAGTCTCTTACGGGTAAACCTTCTGATCATAGACTCCCTGGCCATGCCCGGTCAAAACCACATCCGCTTTGTCGATGATTTTTTCCATGCTTTCAAACATCTCAAAGACATTAACATAGCGGCCCATGGGGGTGAAGGACAGGCCCCGGTGTTCATCTGGTTCCAGGTTTGGATCCGCAAAGACGGCATCACCGGCAATCACATAAACGCCTCCCTCGGTCTCTATTGCCGCGGACTGATGTCCGGGGCAATGCCCGGGCGTGGGGAACAGGGTCACAAAATCGTTGTACTGATACTCTCCATCCACCGTTTTAAACGTCACCCCCTTGAAGGGGGGTTCCACATCCAGGTTCTCCGACTCGTAAGACTTGTAGTACAAGACATGCGGGTCCAGGGCAAAGTCCAGCTCCCTCCGGTGCACCCAGAACGTTGCATTTTTGAATAGCTTCATGTTGGCGCAGTGATCCCAGTGCAAGTGAGTAAAAATGATAGTATCAATTTCGCCGGGTGCCACCCTCAGCTCGGCCAACTTCTGGTCAATGCGGGACCCCTCGGGTTGATACGAACCGGGGTGGTGCCAGTCCGCACGGGGAGTCTCGGTCATCCCCGTGTCCACCAAAATTTTCTCATTGCCATCGGTTACAAGAAAGGAGTTTGTGGGCACATCCACCTCCTGACCATAACCTGCGCCGCTGGTTATGTACTGGCCCTTATCGAGCCGGATAAATCCGGTATTGATGGGGTATATCTTTACACTCATACCATTCCCTCCGATTTTCTTGAAACCTCATGGTCGCCTTTTCCATTTGCTCGATTTTTTTCTTGACGCGCGTTTGAGCTAAAGTATAATACTATCATAATATCTATGGCAAGTTGTTTTTTCCCTCCAGAAATTGTACCGATGTTTGCGACAAAACCCTTTTTCACAGCCCTGAGAATAAGGAGTCTGTGGTCAATGACAATGATAAATGATGGATGATAAATGATCAAACATCCACGTGTCCCAGATGACGCCGAAAAAAGAGGGCGCTTGTCATGACCTTGCTCGATGTCAATAACGTCAGCTTGGCATTTGGCGGGGTCCAAGCGCTTTCCGATGTTACCTTCACCGTGGAAGAGGGTGAAATTTTTTCAATCATAGGTCCCAATGGTGCCGGGAAGACAACCCTTCTCAACTGCATCTCGGGGGTCTACCCCCCCACTGGCACCATTCGCATGGAAGGGGTAGAGATAGTGGGGATGAAGCCCCACAAACGACCCAAATTGGGCATCACCCGGACGTTTCAAAACATTGCGCTTTTCCCGACGGAGAGCGTAATCGACAATGTCCTAGTTGGGAGCGACTATATGCTTCGGTCAGGCGTGCTGAGGACCTGCCTCTATTGGACTCCGTTGGGATGTTCAGCCGGTGAGGCAAGGGCGCGAGAAGCGGCCCTGGAGGCATTGGGGATTCTGGGCCTGGAGGAGTTTGCGGACGCACCGGTGGCCGATCTCCCCTATGGGAGTCAGAAACGGGTGGAACTGGCCCGGGCAATGGTTGCAAAACCGAAACTTCTTCTTCTTGATGAACCCACAGCGGGCATGACCACCACTGAAAAGCAGGAGCTGACAGAACAGGTTAAGGTGCTAAATGCCGATCATGGGGTGAGCGTGGTTATGATCGAGCACGACATGGGCGTTGTAATGAAAATATCTCACAGGATCATGGTCCTGGATTTTGGAAAAAAGATCGCGGAGGGTAGCCCCGCTGAGGTGACGGACAATCCCAAGGTACGTAAGGCCTATTTGGGAGAAGAGGCTTAGGCCCTTAGCCCTTACGGAGGTTTGACAAAACAGATGGATTACTTTCTGGCCCTGGTAGTCAACGGAATCATCGTGGGGAGTATATACTCCGTGGTCGCCCTGGGGCTGGTGCTTATCTACAAGGCCACAGAGGTGGTAAACTTCGCCCAGGGCGAGCTGTTGATGATTGGCGCCTACATCTGTCTCGAAATCATTGTCAAGACCGGTATGCCTTTTATCCCCGCCTTTTTGATGTCCATGGGTTTTATGGCTATCTTGGCGTTGATCATCGAACGTGTGGTCCTCAGAAAAATGCTTGAGGCGCCGGTCATGTCGGTCATCATGGTCACCGTTGGCATCGGCGTAATACTACGCGCCGTTGTAATTTTGGTATGGAAGGCCATCAGTATACCGTTCCCTGAAATTTTTTCCCGTGAAGGGGTCTCATTGGGTTTTATTACCATCGGCCAGGTCTACATCTGGTCCTTTGTGCTAACGCTGATTTTTATGGGACTATTTGGCGCCTTTTTTAAATACACCCGGATAGGACTGGTCATGCGGGCCACGGCAAGCTCGCGCAAGGCAGCCGAAAGTATGGGCGTTCCCCTCACAAAGGTATTTGCCCTCGCCTGGGTCATCTCGGCCGTTGTCTCATGCGTCGGCGGGGTGTTGGCAGGCAACATCGCCGGACTCTCACCTGAACTCAGCTTTTACGGTATAAAGGTCTTCCCGGCGGTCATCCTTGGGGGACTGGACAGCATCGTTGGCGCGTCCATCAGCGGGGTCATCATAGGGGTGCTTGAGAACCTTGGCGGGGGCTACATAAAGGATTTGACCGGTATCAGAGGCTTGGGTCCGGTGGCACCCTTTTTTGTCCTTGTGGGTATCTTATGGATACGGCCTACCGGGCTATTTGGCAAGAAGGAAATTGAACGGGTCTGAGACGGCATATGGATTCAAACAAAAGGAGTAATTGTTCAAGACCCCTGCTAGGGACCCGGCATGAGTGCATCGGGGCGATTGGCCTTATCGTGGCTGTGGCTGTGATCTCTCAGTTCTTGGATGACTACTTCCTGACACTTCTTACAACAATCTCTATTTATGCACTGGCAGGGATGGGCCTCAATTTACTCATGGGAAACACCGGACTCATCTCCATTGCTCATGCCGGGTTTATGGGGGTCGGTGCCTTTTCTTCGGCCTATTTGATTCATGATGTTGGGCTGCCGGTCCTGCTGTCTATCATCCTGGCCGGTTTGATTACATCGGCAGTGGGCATGTTCTTTGGGCTACCTTCGCTCCGGCTAAAAGGCGTCTATCTGGCAATGGCCAGTTTTGCCGCCCAGATTATACTTTATTGGGCCTTTGAGGTGTCCCGCTGGTTCACCGGGGGCCAGGATGGCCGTTTTGTGGACCGGCCGACAATCCTTGGCGTCAGTTTTTTTGAAAGTAATCATTACTATTTGTTTGTTCTTGCCTTTACGGTTATTGGCGCTATAGTAAACTTCAACATTCTCCGCTCAAAGCTGGGGCGGGCCTTTTCTGCGGTACGGGACCGGGCAATTGCCGCGGAATTGATGGGAATCAATGTCTTTCGGACAAAAATGGCGGCCTTTGGCCTTTCCACTTTTTATGCCGGGGTTGCCGGGGCCCTGTTCGGGTTTTACCTCGAATTTGTCGCTATCCAGGCCTTTACCCTTTTTATTTCCATTCAATTCCTGGCCATGGTTATCATCGGCGGTCTTGGCAAGGTATCCGGTTCTATCCTTGGTGCGGCATTCATCGTGATTCTCCCCGAGGTAATGGACTCAATCGCCCTGATGATTACACCAAATGCAGGGGAAATGGCCCCCATAAGGATGGGAGTTTTTGGTTTGATTGTGGTCGTGTTTCTTATTTATGAGCCCCATGGGCTTGCCAGGAGCTGGCGCAGGTTTGTGGACTGGGGTCTGGCACGGATGGGAGTAAACCGTTAACGAAGCATTAAAGAAAAAGAAGTTCTTGCCCAATGAGTTGGAAGGAAAGACCGGACCGGGCGTTCTCAACCGCTTGGCCCAAAACCGTTAACCTTTAATCAAATTTAAGGAGGATTAAACCATGAGGAAAACATTTACTGTTGTTGTAGCGCTGGTGGCCATGGCTGCCGTATTGGGGTTTAGCGCGATGGCCCAGGCCGAGATTGTCGTTGGTGCCATCTCCAACCGAACTGCGCCCACATCTGATGCCGGAATCCCGCACATGGATGGTGTGCTTTACGGCTGGAACTGGGTCAATAACCATGGCGGCATCTGCGGCGAAAAGGTCAAGGTGGTCGAGATCGAGTGTGGGTATGACCAGCCAAGGACGGTCGCGGCCTTCAAAAAGCTGGTGAGGTCTTACAAGGTCCCGCTGGTGCATGGCTTCGGTACACCCGACAGCCTGGCCGTTGTTCCGTTTTCCACCCGGACCAAGACCATTTATATGCCGCTTTCTTACCTGATGGAATGGAACCCTGAGTTTGCCCCCTACTACTTTGTGACCACCTCCACTTACTCACACGCCGGTCGCAGTGCGGTCCAGCTTGTAAAGAAAGAGGGAGGAAAGCTGGCACTGATCTATAACCCGGGGGGGTTTGGTGAGAACCCCATCGCCGATATCAAAGATGAGGCCAAAAAACAGGGAGTTGAAATCGTGGCAGAGGAACACATCGGCTATGTGCCCACCGATGCGGTCCAGCAGGTCCTGAAGTTTAAAAAGGCAGGGGCCACCCACATCTGGATGGGGAATACAAATTCGGCCATGACCGTTCTGGCAAAAGACCTCAAGAGACAGGGCTTAGATGCCAAGATCATCGGCAATGTTTACGCCGCTGACGAAGCGTTTATCGAGCTTGCCGGTCCGGATGCGGAAGGCCATTACGGCATGTACACGACGGCTGCTTATGGTGACATGAGTGCCCCGGCCATGAAGGCCGTCATGGCCTCGGACTATAAAAACAAGAACTACACGGCCTTTATTCGCGGTTGGGCCCAGGCCTTGATGGCGGCCGAGGCCATGAACCGGCTTTGCAAGGCTGACAAGAAGATCACCGGTCCGAACCTCAAAGAGGCCTTTGAGACCTTCAAAGACATTTCACCCGGAGGCCTGGTGCCACCCATCACCATTACCAAAGACGACCATTTTGCAAGCATGGTCGTTCCGGTTTATGTGGTCAAGGACGGCAAGTGGACCAAGTTCTGGGACAATACGCTGGACCGGGCAAAGGTCGGGTGGGAAGCAGTAAAAGATAGCTGGAAACCGTCAAAATAATAATAGAAAAGTTCGCGGGAAGTTACTCTTGATGCCCACAGCCCCGGCCCCCTCCCACCCTGGTGGGAGGGGGCTTCCGGGGCGGGCCATCTGTAAGGCGGGCCAAATGTGCCCGGTTCCGTTTGGAAAGCCGGGACGCTCTGTTTTTGGGTGGTCCCTTAAAGGGTGTAGCCCGAGATTGTGAAGAAAATGCTTGAGGTTCACGACCTTCGCGTAGCCTATAACCGAGTCATTCGCGTCCTTGAGGGGATTTCCTTTGCAGTGCCGAAAGGCAAAGCGGTCACCCTGCTCGGGGCGAACGGCTCCGGCAAGTCCACCACCGTCAAGGCCATATCCGGTATGCTCCGCTCGGATAACGGGGCCATTGTCACCGGCAAAGTGGTCCTCGAAGGCGAAGATGTCACCCGGCAGGGGGCCTCTCGTATGGTTCGGCGGGGCGTCATACACGTCATGGAAGGGCGTTTTGTCTTCCCTGACCTTACGGTCAAAGAAAACCTCCTGATGGGGGCCTATTCCATCAAAGATAGAAGCTCCATCACTGAAGACCTTGGGCGTTGGCTGGACTTCTTCCCGGTCCTGGGTGCACGGACAAATACCCAGGCCGGATATCTTTCAGGCGGGGAGCAG
This sequence comes from Desulfobacteraceae bacterium, assembly GCA_016783065.1. Taxonomy (GTDB): domain Bacteria; phylum Desulfobacterota; class DSM-4660; order Desulfatiglandales; family Desulfatiglandaceae; genus JABMQV01. Next base: position 6,376 of record JADHXI010000021.1, read on the forward strand.
CAGATGCTCGCAATAGCCAGGGCACTTATGGCCCATCCCAGGCTGGTCCTCATGGATGAGCCGTCTATGGGATTATCACCCATATTGGTTCAGGAGGTTTTCGGCGTAATCTCCGATATTCAAAAAACCCATCAACTCACCTTCTTGCTGGTGGAGCAGAACGTTAGAATGGCCCTGAAGGTGGCGGATTACGGTTACGTCATCGAACGAGGTTTCATCAGGCTTGAGGGAACGGCTGAGGAACTGAGGCAAAACAAGCATTTGCAGGACTTCTACCTGGGCATCAGCGAAAACGAAAACCATATTTAATTCAAAACAGAGACCCTGGTCCTCCCACCGGCCGCAAGCCCTATGGGCCGGAGGTTTACTCTAGACTTAAGTGATGGTCTTTTTTCGGGTGGTGGAATATGTCCACGGTCTATTGTACTATCATATTACCATCGCAGGTCCTGCAGGAATGAGCGATGATCTCAATCAGCAGAAGAAAACTGGCGGATTCGGTCATAGATGAAATCAAAGGGATGATCGACCGGGGCGATCTCAAGGAAGGAGACAAACTTCCCAACCAAAATGATTTTGCTGCCCAGCTAGGGGTTAGTCGTACTGTCCTTCGAGAGGCACTTCAAATCCTGGATCAACTGGGGGTAATCGAGCAGCGGCCGAAATATGGCACAGTGATTCGTGCCAAGGCCGCCTTATTGTATTCCGCTCACCTGATCCCGCCGTTGATATCTGACAACCGGGCAACTTTAGAACTCATCCAGGCCCGGCAGATCATTGAGGTTGGATCGGCGGAACTGGCTGCAAAGAATGCCTCAGGGAAGCAAATCAAGGAAATGGAAGCCCTTGTTGCGGATATGGCAAAGATGCAACAAAAGGACGATTCAATCCAATACACTGAAAAAAACATTGCATTTCATCTTTTGATCGCCAAGGCCTCCCACAACCGGTTTATGGTACATCTTCTGGTTACCATACGAGGGTTTATGGAGCAGTGGACACAAGAGTCCCTGACCGTCATCCCTGGATTGATGGATCGGTCTTCAAAATATCACAAGGCCATCTATGAGGCCATTAGAGACAAGAATCCCCGGAAAGCTGGGGCCTCTATGAAAAAACACATGTCCGACTTTTTGACAAGTTTGGAAAGGTATTACAAAATGACCGGTCAAGAAGTGCAGGGTAGGAAATCACAAAGTCAAGGATGATGATTTCGGAAAAAATCATGAGACCCCTCCGTAGTCACGCCCTGGGCATGATAGATAGCCTTCTTGCAAAGCCTTCAAAGACATTGGAAGCTCTGGGATGATCCAAAGACCGTTCTGATTTTTGGAACCCTTTTTTCAATCCGATTTTGGAGAGAATTCGATGGCAAAGAAAAAACGCATCGTATATACAAACCGCCCCTGGGAGGCCACAGGCATTTGCAGCGGCTGCCGTCTGTGTGAGCTTTGGTGCTCCGTGACAAAAAACGGCGCCTTTAACCCCCGCCGTTCCAGGGTCAGGGTGGTGGATTTGGGTACAGGCATCGATATCCCGGTCACGTGTCAGCAGTGCGAAGATCCGGCCTGTGAGGCTTCCTGCAAGTTTGAAGCAGTCGTGTATAATGAGGAGCTCAAGATCGTTGAAGTGGATGAAGAAAAATGTACCGGCTGCCAGGCCTGTGTAGGTGCCTGCCCGTATGGCATTATCACCATTGACCCGGCCACCAAAAAGGCCATCAAGTGTGATCTGTGCGGAGGGGAGGAGCCGGTCTGCGTGTCCATCTGCCCTTCAAACGTCCTGGCAGCCCTGGACGACGGGGGCACGGCAGCGTACAACAGGCGCAGATTTGCCGCAGTGCTGGCCATGGACGACGAGGCTCAGCGCTACATGCCGGGGGGTGAAGAACCGATCCAAAAGAAACTGGAGAAGAGGGGATAGTTGTCATGGCCATTAAGAACAGCAGCTATGCTGGAAAGATTTTGAGAGTTGACCTGACAAAGGGATCTATTACCACTGAGGCTTTTGATTCCCGGTTATCCGATCTCTTTATAGGTGGTCGGGGGGTTGCCTCCAAAGTTCTGTACGACGAGGTCCCCCCGGAGACAATGCCTTTTGATCCGGAAAACCGTCTGATTTTCTCCCCTGGAGCATTGCATGGTACCGGCGCACCTGCAGCCAGCCGAACAACGGTTACAACAAGGTCTCCCCTCACCGGGATGCATGGGGATGGCCACGCAGGCGCCACCTGGGGTGGGGAGTTAAAGCGGGCCGGATATGATCTCGTGATCATCCAGGGCAGGGCGGACAAGCCGGTATATCTTTTCATCGATGATGAGCAGGTTGAACTCCGGGATGCCGGTAAACTGTGGGGCACCTTTACCTCACAAACCCACGCCAGGTTGTGCCAGGATTCAGAGGATCATGAAATGTGTACCGTATCCATTGGTCCCGCAGGGGAGAACCAGGTCCGGCTGGCGGCGGTGTTTCACAATGGGGCTGACAAGGGAGCCAGTGCCCGGTGCGGTCTGGGCGCTGTCATGGGCTCCAAAAATCTCAAGGCAATCGCCACCCGGGGAACAGGTGACGTGGGTGTAGCGGATTTAGGTGCGCTTAAAACCGCCTATCAGGATTATCTGGACACCATCGCCGTAGACCCCTATTGCCCGCCAGCCACCAAGTACGGCACCTGCCGGTTTATGATGCACCGGGTCAATTATGGTATCCACGGGGCCGAGAACTGGCGCTACGGTGAATATGACTGGCAAAAACTGGATCCGGAAGTCTTCCGCAGTGATTACCAGATCAAGGCGGGAGCCTGTGTGGCCTGCCCGGTCAGATGCCGGCGGGATTACCGAATCACATCCGGTCCTTTTGCAGGCACCACTGCAAAGGTGGAGTGGGAGACAATCGCACGTTCTCTGACCTGCGGCATCAAAGAACCTGAAGCGGTCATCGCGTGGGCCAACCTGTGCAACCACTACGGACTGGATGTGGAAGGGACCGGTGATACAGTGGCCTTTGCTATGGAATGTTTTGAAAAAGGCCTTCTGACCGAGAAAGATACCGATGGTCTCGATCTGAGATTCGGGAACGTCGATGTGTTCCTGGAATTGTCGCGCAGGATCGCTATGCGTGAAGGGCAATTGGCAGAGACCCTGGCCGAAGGAACCAAGCGGGCGGCAGAAAAGATCGGACAGGGGAGCGAGAAGTTTGCCATCAACGTAAAGGGCGGCGAGATGACCGCGGGTGATCCTCGGGGCATGCCGGTCAGGGCCGTCAGTTACGCCACATCCACCAGAGGCGGTGACCACCTCCGATCCAATCCCTATATCGAAGAGATTATGACACCGGAGGAGGCCCTGGAGTGGTGGGGGAGTGAAGAGGCGGCGGACATCTCAAAGGGTCTAAAGGGAAAGGGCCGGATGCTCAAGTTCAGCGAGGATCTGGTTACAATTGGTGATGTCCTGGGCCTTTGCAAGTTCGCCTTTTACCGCTCAGCTACTTTTCCCTATCTTTACAAAAAAGGAGTCCACCTGGCTACCAGACTGTACAACGCCTGCAGCGGACGGAACCTGACCGAGGAAGAGATGCTGAGGGTCGGAGAGCGAACGTGGAATATTGAAAAAGCGTTTAACACCCGCTGCGGCGCCACCCGGGCCGACGATGATATTCCCGAGAGGTTTTTTAATGAGCCCCTTATGGGAGGCGGTCCCAGCGGCGGTGCGGTGGTGGAGAGAGACAAGTTCGAAAAAATCCTTGAGGAATATTACGAGGATCGTAAGTTTGATCCCATAACCGGGCTCCCAACGCGGTCGGGGCTTGAGAACCTGGGTCTCAAATACATCGCGGACGACCTGAGAGAGAGAAATATGCTGGGGGGATAAATTGTCTCCTGAGAAAGATATTCACGTCAATGTTCATTTGCTTCCCCCACTCAGCAACACCGCTGGGAAGGAACGGGTCAAGCTTACGCTGAAAACGCCCCCTACTATCCAGAGAGTGATTGAGGCCCTGTTGGAGCGTTTTGATAGTCCGGAATTTCGCTTGCACCTTTATGACACGGAAGGACGCTTGGTCCCGGCCTGGCGTGCCTTTGTCAATGGACGTCCCGGTGCCAATCTTGGCCGACGGGAAGATCTCTCCACCCCGGTTGCAGATGGAGATGAAATTACGTTTCTATTAGCCCTGGCAGGCGGTTAGAGTTTTTTTGGGAAGACGAGATTTCAGGAGGAAGAAATGGTCACACTCACTGTGCCTTATGGCGTCAAAGGCACCCTGGAATTTGAAATAGAGGACAAAAACCTGGTCCTGGATACGGATGTGGCTTTCCCCAATGAAATGGGAGACCTGGATCATGCGGTTCTCCATGCGCTGGATAATCCTGTTGCAGGCGACCCCTTTTCTTTGCGGCTTGAAAAGGCGAACAAGGTGGTCATCCTGACGGATAATTTTGCCCGGCTCACCCCGGCCTATAAAATCTTGCCGCCAATCCTGAAAATGATCAAGGACGCGGGCAAAGAGGTGGAGATCCTGGTATCAAGCGGTCTCCTCCGGGAAATGAACGAGACGGAGTTGAAGCGCAAGTTCGGTGAAGAGATCCTGGACTCTGGTATCCCTGTCTATCAAAGCAAGGCCAGGGAGACTTGGGACTACGCGTTTGTGGGGGTGACCAGCTACGGAACGCCCATCAGTTTCCACAAACGTCTCTTGCAGGCCGACCTCAGTCTTGCCATAACCATGACCCAGGCAACCTTGTGGGGATACGGAGGTGGCGGGAGTATGGTTCTCCCCGGGGTCGCATCTTTTGAAACCATCGAATGGAACCATCGTCTCATGACGTGTCCCACCTGTGCGGTCGGTTATGAACCCCCCCTCAACCGCATGCGCGAGGATATCGAGGAGGCCTGTGTAATGTCGGGTCTGGATATGTCGCTGCTGGCTATCTTTAACCCAAAGATGGAACTGATCCATCTCACCGCCGGCGAGACCAACGCCGCGCACAGGGCATCGGTGGAGAAGTACGATTCCCACTACGCTTTTGACCTGGAAAAGATCCCCGGCGGCACGTTGGATGTTGCCATCTCAGGAAGTTTCCCGGGGGACAGGCTCTTTGCCCATGCCTGCTGGTCCATCGCCAATCTGGACCATTTTGTAAGGGACGGGGGCACCATCATCCTCTGCACACCTGTTCCAGGGGGGCTGGCCCATTACAGCTACGCCAAGGACTATACACCGCCCACGCCAGAGGCAATCCGGGAACTCTATGAGGATGTCTTTTACGGCAAACAGGCCTTGTGGCACGCCTGTCTATGGATGCCCATTATCGAGGTCATGGCCAAGAAAGAGGTGATTGTGGTCACCGAGCCTGAGCGGCTGCCTGATTTTGAAATTATCAAGATCAAGGCGGTGACCTCCCTTGAGGCTGCCGTTGACCTGGCAAGGAAAAAGCACGGCCCAGATATGAGGGTGGGCAACTTTCCTTATGGCAAGTGGGTGTTGCCCCGCGGGTTGAATATACCGAACCCGGATAACCGGAAAAGCAAAAAATGAAAGCTACTTCTCAAAAAGTGCGGGAGAACTAATAGCATTTTTGGAGTGGGGTTCGGGTGTTTCTTGAAGGCGCTCTCTCAAAGTGGATTTACTTCTCACTTTCGCAGTGGTTGATATTTGGGGTTTTCTCCTAATGAATCCTATTGGCTTCTCCATGGTTTCGACAAAACCCCAAATATCAGCCACGCTAGGACTAATGGTTTAGAGAGCGCCGGAAAGAAAGGGCTGAACCCCACGGTGCCCAAGCTTATTGAGAACTTACGAATGAGAGGTTCAGATGAGGTTGCGTTTTAACAAACAGGTTCTGGATCTTCTATCAGGTGCCATAGATATCCACATCCATTCTGCGCCTGATATCTACCCCAGGATTCTCAATGATCTGGAACTGGCGTTTCATGCCCAAGAAATGGAAATGCAGGCCATCCTGATCAAAAACCACTTTACCGAAACAGCGGGAAGGGCACAACTGGCAACCCATGCCACCGGATTCCCGGTCTTTGGCGGGATCGCCCTCAATTTTTCGGTTGGCGGTTTGAACCCCCATGCGGTGAGAACAGCCCTCAAGCTGGGGGCAAAAACCGTTTGGCTGCCGACACTTCACTCAAGGGAGTTCGTGGCAAACAAGAGCCACGTGGCAAACCTTGCGGGTGAGATCGGAGAAGACCTTCAGGGCATTTACGTTCTGAACGACGACGGTTCCATCAAGCGTGAGCTTTACGCCATCTTCGATCTGATTATTGAACACGACTCCTCGCTGGCCACGGGGCACATTTCCATTGATGAAGCAAAGGTTGTGGTCCGGGAGGCGGCCAGCCATGGGGTGAAGAAGATTATCGTAACCCACCCCCTGGCAAGTTTCGTAAACTACAGCGTGAAGGATATGAAGGAGATCCTTGATTCGGGCGCCACATGGCTGGAGCATGTCTTTAACGACACCACCCGGCAGGTGGGTCACCCCATCACGAGGGAAGCGCTTTTCAGCGGCATCAAGGCCATCGGGGCAGAACACTGTATCATTTCCACCGATTCGGGTCAGTGGCTCAACCCCGTACCGGCCCAACAGATGGGCATTTACATTCAGGATATGATCGCCTTTGGGTTTTCCGGGAAGGACATCCGGAAAATGGCGACCCATAACCCTGCCAAAATGCTGGGTCTCTAAAAGGGATAAAGGGGAAATTCAACAACGGAGACCTGGTGGTGACCCCATTCGGCCGCAAGACGGAGTGAAACGATATGGATAAGAAAATCGGATTCATCGGCCTGGGGCAGATGGGCAGGTGGATGGCCCTCAACGTTTTAGATGCAGGGTTCGACCTGACTGTATATGATCTCAACCCGGAAGCGGTGACCTTCCTGACGGATAAGGGAGCCAAACACTCTGATTCTCCTGCCCAACTGGCCACTCAGGCAGATTGGGTTTTCCTGAGCCTCCCCAATACGGCCGTCGTGGAAGAGATCATCTTTGGAGACAAAGGGCTTGCGAACGAAGCCAAAACCGGTTCCGTTATCGTGGATTGCGGCACCACAAGTTATCTGCCGACCCTTGATTTCAAAACCAGGTTAAAAGAGCTTGGAATCATTTTTGTCGACGCCCCGGTCTCGGGTATGGAAGCAAGGGCCAAAGAGGGGACCTTGACTATCATGTTTGGCGGTGACAAAAGCACCTTTGACCAGGTCAAACCGGTTATGGACGCTATGAGCAACCGGATGCTGCATATGGGCGATGTGGGGAGCGGTCAGCTCACCAAACTCGTCAACCAACTCCTCTTTAATATCAGCTGCGCGGCCATAGCGGAACTCTTGCCAATGGCCGCAAAACTGGGGCTGGATCCTGAAAAGGTAACTGAGGTGATCACCTCGGGGACCGGGCGCAGTTTTGCGGCCGAGTTCTTCGCTCCCCTGGCCCTGGACAATGTGTTTGACAAGGGTTACCCTCTCAAGCACGCCTACAAAGACATGATCAGCGCGGCAGAGATCTCGGCCCAGGAGAAGATTCCCTTGCCCATGGTCCAGGCGGCCACAACCACCTATCAGATGGCCCTTGCCGAGGGCCTCGGGGATCAAGGCAAGGGGGCCATGATAAAGGTCTTCGAGCGAATCCTCGGGGTAGCGTTCAGGAAACAGAGAGAGGAAGTCTGATGCCGGTACAGAGGGGGGTGGCAGAGGACATTACCGAGGCCTATTACCGGGGTCTGATGCACGCGGTGGGATATCGGAACGTGGATTTGGACAAGCCCCAGATCGCTGTGGTCAACTCCTGGACCGATGTCAACCCGGGGCACCAGCCCCTGGGGAGCTTGAGCGGTTACGTCAAGGAAGGAATCTGGGCTGCCGGGGGATGCCCCGGCGAGTTCAATGTCCCTGCACCCTGCGACGGAATGGCCCAGGGCCCGGGACAACACTATATCCTTCCCCAGCGGGATCTGATTTCGGCGTCCGTTGAAGCCATGGTAAGGGCGCACGGATTTCAGGGGCTTGTCATGCTGGCTTCCTGCGACAAGATCATCCCCGGAATGGTTATGGCCGCTGTCAGACTGGACCTCCCCACGCTTTTCCTTTCGGCCGGGGCCATGCTCCCCTGTCGCCTTGGGGATCGCACGGTCGTAACTTCCGATCTCAAGGAAGCCATCGGAAAACGGCGAAACAACGAGATCGATCAGGCGACTTTTTTGCAGTGGCAGGAGCGGTTCTGTGCCTCCCCCGGCACCTGTTCCATGATGGGCACTGCCAACACCATGGGGTGTTTTCTCGAATCTGTCGGTCTTTCACCATTCGGCTCTTCAACAATGCTCGCCTTTGATGCCGGCAAGATCAGGCAGGCCCGTGACGTGGGCGAAGGTATTGTGAACCTTGCCAGGGAAAAAAGACCCTTGAGCCACTTTCTGACCCGGACCAATCTTGAAAACGGCATCAAATACATCTCTGCTTCCGGTGGGTCCACAAACGCCATCCTTCACCTCATGGCCATTGCCTCTTTGATGAAAACGGACCTGACCCTTGAAAGGTTCAACCAGGTTCAGCGGTCGGTGCCGGTGGTGGCAAAATTCAAGCCGTCCTCACCCTTCAATTTGAACGACTACCACGAGGCGGGGGGGGTGGCGAGCGTTCTGAAGGCCATCCAGGACAATCTGGACCTGGATGTGCCCTTTGCCACGGGCGGACGTCTGGGTGAAGCATTTTCAGCGGCCCAGGAACCGGACGGAGACATCATCAGAATGGCAGGAAACCCCCTGGCCCCGGATGGCTGCTTTGTGATCCTTACTGGGAATCTGGCCCCTGATGGGGCTGTGGTGAAAAAGACCGGTGTCGATCCATCCATGAAGGTTCATAAGGGACCAGCAGTGGTTTTTGAATCTGAAGAGGAGGTGCGGAGGTTTTTGCTGGAAAGAAAAGTACAGCCGGGATCGGTCCTTGTGGTCCGTTACGAAGGGCCCAAAGGGGGACCGGGCATGCGGGAGCTTTCTATTCCGGCCGCCATGCTGGTGGGCATGGGTCTCCACGAGTCAGTGGCCATGGTGACGGATGGGCGTTTCTCTGGAGCGACCCGGGGGCCATGCGTGGGCCATGTTTGCCCCGAGGCATGGGACGGCGGTCCTCTGGCCTATGTCCGGGATGGTGATATGATTGAAATCAACCTGCCTGAAAATCGATTGCAATTGCTTATATCGGAAAAGGAGTTTAAACTACGAAAGGAAGAGGTCTCGGATCCACCAGACCACCCCGCGCCAGGAGTGCTGGCGGCCTACCGGCAGATGGTTTCCAGTGCTGACTCCGGCGCCCTGTGGCTTTGACCCCTCCCGGCAGCAAGGTACGAAAGGAGGGATTGGCCCAAGAATAGCTTTCCCGTTCGGGAGGATTTCTTGCTTCAGCGTTTCGAAAAAGGGTGGTGTGACAGAAAGACCTGGGAAAAAAGGCACAAGCGTGCCGATTATGGAGATGTCAAGACTATCAAAAGTACCACAGTCAAGAAAGGAGGTAGGAGGTCATGGCTGAAAGACAGTTCTTCAAGGCAACCGATCCCCAAGAGGCGTGTGATTTGCTGGCCCAATACGGCGGCAAAGCCCGTCTCCTTGCAGGAGGCACCGATTTAATGGTTGCAGTCAACCAGAGGCAGTTGTCTCCCGAAGTTCTGGTTTATCTGGGGGATTCTGGACTCAATTACATCAACTCCGAGAGTGACAACCTTGTGATCGGGGCGGCAACACCGTTCACCGACATAATGGGCTCAAATCTGGTGCGGGAGGAGGCACCCCTGTTGGCGGAGGTAATTTCTCACATTGCATCGCCGGCCATACGGAACGTGGGCACCATTGGCGGTAACCTGGCGAATGGTTCCCCTGCCGCCGATTCTGCCACCGCGCTTTTGGCCCTCGGGGCAAGCCTGAAACTGGTCTCAAAGGCAGGAGATCGGGTGGTTGCGGTGGAGGAATTTTTCACCGGGCCCGGAGAGACGACACTTGAGCCCACCGAATTAATCCAGGAGGTCATTATTCCCAAAAAGGCCGGAGAGGCCAAATGGGCTTACAGAAAGCTGGGCAAGCGGAAGGCTCAAACCCTTTCCATAGTCTCCGTGGCCATATGTTGCCCGTTGGACGGGGGCCAATGCCAGGGGACCCGAATCGCCTTAGGTGCTGTTGCACCAACACCCATTTTAGCTTCTGAGGCGTCCGCCCTCTTGGAGGGAAAGATATTAAGCGAAGGTCTGATAGATGAGTCAGCCAAGGCCGCCGCTGATGCAAGCAATCCCATAGACGACGTGCGTGGTTCGGCATGGTATCGCCGTCGCGCCATCGAGGCGCTGGTACGGCAGCTTCTCGCCCAAATCTCAGCGTAAAGAAGGGAGGTGTTAGAAATGTACTCGCTTGAATTTACTGTAAACGGTCAACTTTGCCAGGTGGCCGTAGACCTGAAGACCACACTGTTGGAGGTCCTGCGCGATAAGCTGTTCATCACCAGCCCAAAAGTGGGTTGCAACACAGGCGATTGCGGCACCTGTTCGGTGCTTATGAATGGCAAACTTGTCAGGTCCTGCATCACCAATGCCCTCTCTGCACAGGGAAAAGAGGTGACCACTATAGAAGGGTTGGCCGAGGCCGGCGAACTGCATCCTCTCCAGGAGGCCTTCCATGACAATTACGGGGCCCAATGCGGATTCTGTACGCCCGGAATGATCCTTGCCTCAAAGGCCTTGCTTGATGAAAACCCGAAACCGACCAGGGAAGAAGCCAAAGAGGCCCTTTCCGGCAACCTTTGCCGTTGCACCGGCTACGGAAAAATAATCGACTCGGTCATGGCAGCAGCCGAGCAGATGGCCCAAGCCAAGAGCTGACCATTGAAAGGAGGTGATTTGATGACAATGAAAGTGGTTGGACAAAGAGTCAAACGTTATGATGGTATGGCCCATGTCACCGGAGAGACGCGTTTCGTCGACGATGTGATCGTTCCCGGTACCCTCACGATAAAGGCCTTTCGCAGCCCTGTTGCCAAGGGCAATATCAAAGACTTGGACACAAGTGCGGCCGAGGCCATGCCCGGCGTGGCAGGGGTAATAACCGCAGAAGACGTGCCATGCAACGCCTATGGCCTGGTTCCAGACCAGCCGGTCCTCGTAGAAAAGGCCGTCCGTTATAAGGGAGAACCCATTGCTGCGGTAGCGGCTGTGGATGAGGACACGGCTGTGGAAGCTATCAATAAGATAAAGCTCGACATTGAAGAAGAAAAACCTGTTTTCGATCCCCTGGAGGCTATGAAACCGGATGCCCCCAAGGTACGGCCGGAAGGAAACGTCTTCATGTTTGGAGAGCGCCCTTTCCGGCAAATTATCCTTGGTGATGTTGAAGAGGGATTCAAGAAGGCGGATATCATAGTGGAGAATGAATACCTTCATCCTTCCCTTGAGCATGCCCAATTAGAACCGCAGGCCTCTCTAGCAGTTCCTGATGCCGGCGGAAAACTAACCATCTACACGGTGAGTCAGGCCCTCTACTTCCACCTGGGACAACTGCTCGGCATCCTCCAGATGGAGCCCGATAAGGTGCAATGCAAACAGTGGGCGCCGAGGACCGGGAGCAGCTGGCGACATAACGCCGGGTTCAGCGATATAAACTACGTGGGTGGAACCGTGGGTGGCGGTTTTGGGGCAAAAAACGACATTCACGCTGACCATGTGACGGCCCTGTTGGCCTTAAAAACTGGCCAGCCGTGCAAATGGCGTTGGACCCGTGAAGAAGATCTGCTCTACTCCACCTTCCGGGGTGCCTGGCGTATGACCATTAAGGACGGGATCACCAAAGACGGCCGAATTGTGGCCCGACAGATCAAGTCTATCCGGGACGCCGGGGCCTACAGCACCCTCAATTTTTATGTGGTGGACAAGCATTCTTTCTTAGCTGCAGGACCCTACTTCATCGAAAACGTTTATGTACAAGGTTACTGCGTTTACACCAACAAGCCGCCTGCAAGCTCCATGCGTGGCTTCGGGATTACGCCCGCCACATTTGCCACTGAGGTTCAGATAGACAAGATTGCGACCCAACTGGGAATGGACCCGTGGGAAATCCGCTTTGTAAATGCCTTCCGCAAAGGCGAGCACACGGCGACCAGACGGGTAGTCAATAGTGTCGCTCTTGTGGAAGTCATGCAGAAGCTGGCGGAAAAAGCAGGGGTGGACCTTCCCGATAAACTAATGACCATGACGTCAACGGAAAGGGGGTAAAATCATGAGAAAGAGAGGAGTAGGAATAGCGGCAGGCTTTTACCCCATGGGCATGAGTGGCGGAGGAGACTCCAGTCAGGCCCTGGTCAAAATCCAGCCGGATGGAAGCGCGGTTCTTACGGTTGGCTCCTGCGATATAGGACAGGGTTGTAAAACCGTCTTGGCGCAAATGACAGCCGAGGTCCTGGGGATTGACTACGCGCAAGTGAAAGTGGTCAATGACGATACCGACAACTGCCCGTTAAGCTTCGGTACTTTTGCAAGCAGAGTGACATATGTTGATGGGAAAGCCACCATAGCGGCAGCGGAAAACGCACGGGACATCCTGCTGGAAGTGGCGGCCCAGATGTTAGAAAAATCTCCTGAGGATTTGGTGGCCGCTGACGGCAAGATATCTGTTAAGGACGACCCTGACACCTCCCTGGCCATCGGGGAAGTGGCCGGCGCAGCCACTTTCGGGATGCGCAGACTGGTTGTGGGTCTGGGGCACTACATGCGAGATCCAGCTACCCCTGATCCCGATACAGGTGAATGCGACCCCGTATGCTCTCTGGCTTGGGCCGCAAATCTGGCCGAGGTGGAGGTGGACACGGAGACAGGCGAGGTGGAGGTTCTCAGGCTGGTGAGTTCCTACGATGTGGGTAAGGCAATTAACCCCATGCTTACCGAGGGCCAGATTGAAGGGGGCGGCGCCATGGGTGTTGGAGCGGCTCTGAGCGAGCAACTCCATCCCCATTATCCCGGTCTTGAGGACCAGCCCACCAATCTTGGTGACTATGCGATTCCCACGACCATGGATATTCCGGATCTGGAATCGGTGATCTATGAATGCCCGTCCACAAACGGGCCGTTTGGCGCCAAGGGTCTGGGTGAAATGACAGCCAACTGTCCTGCACCCGCCATCGTAAATGCCATACATGACGCCGTCGGTGTTTGGCTCAACGAACTGCCGGCGAGCCCTGAGCGGGTACTCAGGGCCCTGGACGAAAAGGGTGGCGGTTAACTCGGCCGAGGGTTAAAATTTTATCATGTCGCGGGGGGCCCGGTGGTTGTCAAGGTCGAAAGCCTTGACCCGACCGGGCCTTCCCCTTATGTATCATCTGATTACTTGACGCATCACCTGCTTGGGATTTTTTTGATCCGGATGCCCAAACCATACACCCGTGCTTTCACCGTCATTCTTCATACCTCCGGGATCAAAGCGACATCGAGGCCTTGGCCTCCATCCTTTCCGACCCGGCCATACCCATCGTTACAATTTTGCTTGCTGGAATAAGGGGTTTATGTGGTGCCCGGACTATGATCGTTGTGTTCCTCTAAGAAAAGGCAGGCTGGACCGAGGCGTTTGCCATGGAAGAAAAAAAGGAAGTCATAATCAATAGGGAATGGTGCAAGGGCTGTGGGATCTGCGTTGCCTTTTGCCCAAAAAAGGTCTTGGACCTGGATGATGAGGAGAAGGCCTGCTGGGTGAACCCTGAAAAGTGCATCAACTGTGGACTTTGTGAATTGCGATGCCCGGACGTGGCCATCGAATTGGAATAGGGTTGAGGAGATGAAGACAAACATAAAGTTCATCCAGGGAAACGAGGTCTTTGCAAAGGCGGCACTGTACGCGGGTGTCCAATTTTATGCAGGATATCCCATTACGCCCTCCACTGAAATCGCCGAGATCCTGTCGGAAGTGCTTCCGAAACGCGGAGGTAAGTTCATCCAGATGGAGGATGAAATTGCATCCATTTGTGCCATTATCGGAGCCTCTCTTACCGGTTTAAAGGCAATGACAGCAACCAGCGGTCCGGGTTTTTCATTGATGCAGGAAGCCATCGGCTATGCGGTGATGACCGAGGTGCCTTTGGTGGTGGTCAATGTACAACGGGGAGGTCCCAGCACCGGCATGCCCACCTCTGTGGCCCAAGGGGATGTCATGCAGGCCCGGTGGGGAACCCAGGGTGATCATTCAATCATTACCCTTACGGCCTCCAACCTGAGGGAAGCCTTCAACATGACGGTAGAGGCCTTTAATCTTGCGGAAACCTTTCGGACACCGGTCATTCTTTTGTTTGACGAGGTCCTGGCGCATATGCGCGAAAAGATTATCATCCCGGGACCGGGAGAGATTGAGGTCGTAAAACGACTGCGAACCTCCGTGCCCAAGGGAACCAACTATCACCCTTATCTCACCCGGGAGGACGGCAGGCTCCCCATGAGCGATTTCGGAGGGGTTCATCGATACAATGTCACAGGTCTGGTTCATGACATGTGGGGGTTCCCATCCACTGACCCAAAGGTTGCCTATGATCTTCTTCATCACTTGGTGGACAAGTTGGAGAACCATGCAGAGTTGCTTGCGCGCTATAAAAAATATTATACCGAGGACGCTGAGATCTTACTGGTATCTTACGGCAGTTCCACAAGAAGTGCCCTGCACATGATCGAGGCACGAAGAAAGCGCGGGCTCAAAATAGGGCTCCTGGAACTCCAGACGCTCTGGCCCTTTCCCAGACAGACTGTGAGAAGGGAGTGTGATGGGAGAAGCCATGTCCTGGTGGTGGAAATGAATATGGGCCAGATATGCCAGGAAGTAAAAAAAGCGGTCTCTGAACCCGACAAGGTCTTTCTGGCCAATCGCATTGACGGGATCTTTATTTCACCGGTCGATATCTTGAGGGCCCTAAACATGATCCAGGGGAAAGGGGTCTGATGTGGCAGTGAAAGACTATCTTAGACAGCGGTTTTTTCCCCAGATCTGGTGCGCCGGGTGCGGCCACGGGATTGTGATGGGAGGAATGATCCGTGCCATTGAGCAACTGGGGCTTGACAAAAATGAGGTGGTGCTGGTTTCAGGGATTGGTTGTTCCTCCCGCGTAGCGGGATACCTGGATTTCCATACCATGCACACGCTTCATGGCCGTGCCCTGGCATTTGCATCAGGTGTCAAACTGGGGCGCCCTCACCTGAAGGTCATCGCCCCCATGGGAGATGGAGATGCGCTGGCCATCGGCGGTAATCACCTGATTCACGCCGCACGCCGCAATATCGATGTGACGGCAATCATCATGAACAACAGCATTTATGGCATGACCGGCGGTCAAACATCTCCCTTGACGCCCTTTACCAAGAGGGGCACCACAGCGGTTTTTGGCACCATAGACCATTGCTTTGACATTGCTCAACTGGCAAAAGGGGCGGGTGCGTCGTTTGTGGCCAGGACCACCACCTATCATGCAAAGGAAATGATCAAGATGATTCATGATGCCATCAATCACAAGGGATTTTCCCTCGTAGAAGTGATGTCCCAGTGCCCAACCTATTATGGGAGAAAAAACGATCTGGGGGCGGCCGTTGACATGATGAAAGGATTTAGGGACGGAACTGTTCGAAAGGGTTCGAAAAAACTGGAGGAACACCCGGAGTTCGTTGAGCGGGGGGTTCTGGTGAATGAGGCTCGGCCCGAATATGTGTCAAGTTATATGGATCTGATAGAAAAGCTCCGAGGGGAAAGAGAGAACCTTGAACAGGGGGCGGCTTCGAGGTGACGGAGATGGTTAAACGGGTTGTCTTCAGCGGTTCCGGTGGGCAGGGTGTCATTACGGCTTCCATTATTCTTGCGGAGGCGGCGGTGATCTATGATGATCTAAATGCGGTACAGACACAATCATATGGCCCTGAGGCCCGAGGGGGTGCCACCCGCGCCGACGTAATTATTTCGAGAGAACCCATTCACTACCCCAAAGTGCTGAACCCCCATGTTCTGGTTTGTCTGACCCAGGAGGCCTACGGCAAATTCTCGGGCATTATCCGGCCGGGGGGTCTCCTGCTCACCGACTCCAAATTCGTGAAGGTGGAACGTAAGGTGGATGCGCGTCAGGTGGAGTTGGAGATGTATGGTGCGGTGATGGCGGAAATCGGAAACGCCATCGTCTTTAACGTCTGTATGCTTGGTGCTCTGATCGGGTTGACCGATTTGGTCAGGCCCAACTCTGCACTGGAAATGGTAAAATCAAAGATAAACCCTGACTTCCTTGAAATGAATGAGAAGGCCTTTGGAATCGGGATGCGGCTCGCGGATAGCCACAAGTAAGAAATGATGAGAAGGGAGACGCTCACCAGAGCTAAGATTTTACCGGGTTATATTGAAGCCAAGTTTACTCAACATGATGCTTTATCCAGTTTTGAAAGGAGTCAGACATGAAAGTGGTGGATGTTCATGCCAGTGTAAACGAGGACCTTTGCAAAGGGTGCAAGACCTGTGAGATGGTGTGTCCTGTTTACGCGATTACGGTAGGCAAGCGGGAGAAAAAATTTAAAGTGGAGATAAACCACAAGAGGTGTGTTGGGTGCTGGAACTGTGAACAGCGATGCCCAGAGCATGCTGTTGAGATGAAACCGTGTGACCCCTATATTATCGGCACCGATGTCTCTCAATTTGATTACAACGAAATTGAGGCCTTGTGCAGGAAGGCTCGTTTCCATCCAAAACAGCTGGTCTGTTATTGTTCCGGAAGCAGGGCCGAGGAGCTGGCTGCTGCCATTCTATCGGGTGCCAAGACACCCGATGCCCTGGTTCTGGCCACCGGCGTAGGGGCCGGGTGCGGCATCGAGTGCAATCAGCCTATCCTGCGTTTTCTCGAGTCTGCGGGTCTGAGTTTTGAACGCAGGAAACAGAGTTTCCAGTGGCTTGGCAGGACCATCACCGTCTGGGAGGTCCCTTCCAAGCTCAAAGAGGATTTCCCGGTCTTCCGGTTTGAGGAAGACCGACAACTCTTTGATCGCATCATCAATGCCTCGGTTGAGCCATGAACATTTGTAATAAACGGGCAAGGAGGTAAAAGCAATGAGTGGAGCACCCATAAATCCGGCCGCACCTCGCAATTCCCAGTATGGCGTAGATCCCAAGTATATTGTCAAGAGAGGTGCGGATCTTGAAGGGATGACGAGCGTATTACTAAATGAGCTTATTCCGGATATGCCCCCGGTCATTTATCCTAACGGGCGGGGACCGTCGGTCATTAAAGAGGAAACGGAACGGGCTTTGGCCACGGTGGATTTTTCAAAGATCAAACCGGGTCACAGGGTAAACATCTTGGCCTCCCATCACGGGTTCACCTTTCTCGGGGGTGAACCCTATGCCGAAATGCTTCGAACCATAAAAGATGTGGTAATGAGTGAGACCGGAGCCAGGGAAGTCCGATTGCGGGCAGGCCTGGGCATGCGTTTTCGAGAAACCGAGGAGTACATAAAGGCCCACGGTCTGGATGACTATTTTGAAGGAAAGGCCCTGGGCATTGCCCCCATCGATGCCGGAATCCCCATCGAGACCAAATTGGGGACCCTCTATGGACTTCGAAAGGCATATGACGGGGATGTGATCATCCACGCCCACAACAGTGATGTCCGGGAGGTCCATTTCCACAGACAGGTTGATCGGGCGGTGAAACCGTTCGGGATGAGTTATGCGCGGTGTGAAACCCGCTCCACTTATCACATGAATTTGGGTCCAAGGGGTGCCAATTTTGTGGCCCGGTCCATCTTTGAGTCCGACTTTGTTCAGGATAAGTACGGATTTTCCGTTTTTATGATCATGTCTCCCCAGGGTGTGGTAAACGTTGACGCCGACAACGATCTCTATGCCCTGAATGATCGAACCACTGTGGGTGGGATGAAATATTATGGGAAAATTATCAGTCTTTTTGGTGAGATCGATGGCTGTATTGCTGTCCTGGATTTCCCTTGCCCTGTGCCTTATGTGTTCGCTGCCGGAGTTATCTATGCCAACATGATAAACGCAAACATCGATCTCTTTGACCTGGATAACCCCTTGCCACCCTATACATGGTACACGGAAACCTTTTATGACCATCGCGGCCGGCCTTTAATTCCGGAAATTCCACCCGTAAACCCCGCCATCAAAATGGTGGTGCACAATTACGCCTGGACCGGTTATCCGGCAGTCTTTTTTGCCGAGCAAACACCCACCATCGTCGTGGGAGAAGAACAGGCAAAACACTTTGATCGGGACCCCATGAACCTAAATTATATGAAGCACGCCCTTCTTGCCAGGGAACTCAACGCTGCCATGGCATTTGCCTACGAGACTACGGGGACTGACAAGGTCATCATATTTGACGGAGCCATGGGCGGTCTTAATGTGAGTTCTTCTCTGGCTGAACTTCTGCTGAAAGTCGCACCATCGGTCTGTGACCGCGTCGAGAATACGCTTATACCCAAGTGGCTGGATCAGAGAGATATCGATGCCAGCTTACTGGGAGCGATTCCTTGAGAGATGCCATTGAATCCCATGGCGGATATTCGCGAAACCATATTTTCGAACCATCTGGATCGTTCCGTGACAGCCGTTCTGGTGGCTGAAGCCGCCGGCGTGCTGAGCGGCATCAATCGCGGCCTTAGCATTATGGAATCATTGGGTCTGAGCTTCTCCACGACTTTTTCAGAGGGAGACGAAATCCATGGGGGGCAGGAGATTGCCCGGGCCGTGGGAAGCCCGGTTCAAATAGCCATCGCAGAAGAGCAGATTATAGGGGCCCTTTCCAAATCCTCGGGGATTGCCACTGCAGCGCGCCGGGCGAAAAAACGCGTCAACGCCAGATGCCGGGTGGCTTCCGGAGGATGGAAGAAGATGCCTCTGGAGATAAAAGATCTGATTCGTGAGGCAGTCTGCCACGGCGGTATGGATCAGCGCATTTTGGAAGATCCCTTCGTGTATCTTGACAAGAATTATGTCCGCATCCTGGGTGGTGTAACCCGGGCGGTCCAAAATGTTATTTCACTTGGCCGGGAGATCGTGGTGCAGGTTCGCGGCGAGACGGACCCTGTGGAGGAAGAGGCGGTCGCGGCTGCCCGCGCCGGGGCCGGACTGGTCATGGTGGATACCGGTAAACAGGAGCATCTCTCCCGGGTCATCGATGCATTACGCAGTAATGGACTCCGTTCCCGGGTGCAAATAGCCTTTGCCGGCAATATAACGCTGGAGGACCTTGATACCATCGCTCAAATGGATCTTGACGCTGTGGATATCGGTTATGCGGTCCTGGATGCCCCATGCCTCCCCATGCGTTTTGATGTCATCGAGGTGGATTAAAAAGAACATGGAATATAGACTGCTTGAGAAAACGGAATTGTGGATCTCTCCGGTGAAATTGACAGAAGCTGATCTGGGGGCTTGTGCTCTGGCTGTTGCCAGGGCTCTGGGTCTCAATCCGGATGAGATAATGGTAACCGATGCCTTGGAAGATCGTTTGACCCTTGACATTCTGGTTCCAACTGTCCGGGCGGAGCAGATAGTGGCTCGAAAGGAAAGGTTGCTTTCCGAACTGACCACGGTACACGGGGTGGAAATCACGGAACAGACCGAGGTTCATTCCGAGGGTATACTGGGGTTGATCAGCCTTGATGAAGAAATGGGCCGGGAGTTGTTGGAAAGATCGCAGGCTCTTGGGACTCAGATTGCCGATCGCATTCGAAAGCGGTCCATGGTATTTTCCACAGGGAAGGAGGTCCTGAAAGGACAAATCCGTGATACAAACACCCCTTTTCTTTTGGACTCACTCTCAGCAGTCGGGTTTCAGGCGGTCAAAGGACCGGTTCTGGATGATGATGCACATCTCATTGCCAGGGCTTTTGTGAGGGCCATGGAGGGAGGTTTCGGGCTTATTGTCAGCACGGGCGGTATTGGTGCGGAAGGCAAGGATCAGACCCTGGAGGCCTTAAAACAGGTTGACCCTCAAGCAAAGGTGCCTTATATCCTCAAGTTTCGACAGGGACAGGGCAGGCACAAAAAGGATGGCATTCGAATTGGTGTCGGGCATTACGGACAGACGCGCATTGTTTGCCTCCCCGGCCCGCATGATGAAGTCAGACTGGCTTGGCCGGTCCTCAGGGAAGGGGTGCAGGCCAATTGGGATAAACAGAATCTGGCTCGACAGTTGGCCAATGCGCTTAGAAAGAAATTTCTTGATATAAGCTGGGACGATCAGGTCCGAGTCAGACACGAAACAAAGGAGATCGAACATGACGCTTAGTGATAAAGAACTGTCCGGGGTGGCCCAGGACTTACTGACGGCGTGCAAGGACAGAACGCCCATCAAACCTGTTACCGAAGAATACCCCGAAATTGACATCCAGGAAGCTTACCGAATCCAACTCCTCACGGTGGAAGCGCGATTATCCGAAGGCCGCAAGGTGGTAGGCAAAAAGATTGGTCTCACCAGTCCGGCAATGCAGGAAATGCTGGGTGTGGACGAGCCGGACTATGGACATCTCCTGGATGATATGTTTGTTTATGAAGGGGTGGGGCTAAATGCTTCGTGTCTTCTCCAGCCTCGAATTGAAGGCGAGATCGCTTTTGTGCTGGAAAGGGATCTTATTGGCCCTGGCATCACGCCCGTTGATGTCCTCCGATCAACCGCAGGGGTCATGGCGTCACTGGAGATCATTGACAGCCGAATCCGGGACTGGCAGATAAAGATCCAGGATACCATTGCCGACAACGCTTCGGGTGCCGGGTTTGTCTTGGGATCGAAACTGGTTCCCCTGGCTGACCTGGACCTGCGGCGTGTCGGATTTGTGATGACCAAAAATGGGCAATTGGCCGGTGCCGGGGCAGGCGCTGCCGTCCTTGGCAACCCGGTACAATCGGTGGCATGGCTGGCAAACCGGTTGTCCGATTACGGAATCCCTTTAAAGGCCGGAGAAGTTATTCTTTCCGGAACCCCAACGGCAGCCGTGCCGGTTGAAGCGGGAGATTCTATATACCTGACGGTGGACCGCATCGGCGATGTGGGATGTTTTTTTAGTTGAAACCATGGAACTATAGGATTGAAGATTGACTATTGGCGATTGTCGATTGAAAAGCGCCTGAAAAGCCAAGGCATATGGTATCCAAATACCAAAAACTTTATCTTAAGGACGATAGCAAATTAGAGATAAGTCTACAGTGAACCTTTACTAAAGAAAGGAGAGACATTATGGCAAACATTCAAGTCCCTTTTGAGACCGCCGAACAAACAGGTGTCACCTTGGACCTGGAGATTCCAGATAAAAACCTCGCAAAAAGCTTTGTCCCACAGGAACCAAAGGGAATCGATGACCTGGAGAATACGCTTCTGAAGGCCGTTGAAAGCCCAGTCAAGGGGAAAAAATTCTCGGAGCTGGTAGGTCCGAGCGTAAAGGTCGCGTTTATCACCGAGAACCAATTCAGGGCTGCACCGGCCACGACACTCCTCAAGCCGCTTCTTGAGAAGGCAAAGGATGCCGGGGCCCAGGTGTCTGTTGCAATCGGGTGCGGAAAAGTCCCCACCCTTTCACCAGAAGAAATCGAAGAAAAACTTGGCAAGGGTGTGGTGGAGATGGGAATATCCATCGAATGTAACGACGTATCCCAACCCGAAAACTATAGTTTCCATGGTATCACGTCCTCGGGAACCCCTCTTTGGGTCTTGAAATCGGTTTCCGAGGCTGATGTCATCATAACCATCAGTACCACACAGGCCACCCTGTGGGGGTATGGCGGGTCAGGAATGATCTTACCGGCCGTTACCGGGAACGAGACCACAGAGATAAACCATGTGATGAGCGTAGCACCCGACTGTATCCCCGGGAACAATGATTGCAGGATGCAGCTGGACAAATACGAAGCCTTGGAAATGGTTGGCGTGGATATGGGCATCAACGTGGTCGTGGCCAATAATTGGGATATCATTTACATTAATGCCGGTGAACCAGTGTCCTCACACAAGGAGGCCGTCAAGTTCTACGATACCATTTACAGGTTTGACGCCAGAGACCTAGGGGAATTTGATATCGTGATCACCGGTTCCACGGCCCCCACAAACCACCTCTTCTTCCATACGGGCTGGGCCGTTGTGAACTGTCTTCAAATCTGCAAAGAAGGAGGTACCATCATCTTCAGCAGCCCCTGTCCCGGTTACCACGACTGGCCCGGGTTTGCCCTGATGGACCTTATGAAGGATTTTATGCCTCCTTCTCCCGAGAACCACGAAAAGGCCTTAAAATCCTTCTATGTGAAGGAGCGGGAACTTTGGGCCGGGTGTATCTGGTACCCCATTTTCAGAAGTATGCTGGACCGGGAGATCAAGATCATTACACAGCCCGAAAACATTGACATGGCAAGTGATGTGGGCCTCAGTGTCGGAACTTCCCTGGAAGAGGCATTAGATGAAGCGATGGTAAAGCACGGAGACAATGCCAGAGTCGCTTTTGTGCCCTTTGGCCGATATACGGTTTTCGACGTATGAGCGCATGATAAAGCGCCTGCGTGTGAACCTCAATGTTCGTAACGCCTCGATACGTCCCGGCGACATACCCCCGGAGTTTAAGACTTTTTGTTCAGGCAGTAATTAATGTGGGAAACGAGAAATTTTGTAAGTGCCGGTGAGTTTTGCAATATCGGGGTATACAGATGGTCAAGATGTTTTCTGTGCTGTGATCCCATCAATTCTACCCAGAAAATGATGAGAGGAGGGGTTTGATTATGAAAAAGAGAAGGGGTTGGTTAAACGCCGCAGTTATTCTTGTGGTCTTGGGTGTGGTTTTAGCCGGGTGTGCTGCACTGCAAAAAAGCGAAGTAACGGACGTGGAAGGGCTGCTCACCAAGGCAGGTTTCAGAAAACAGGTCGCGGATACGCCGGGCAGGGTTGCACACCTGAACGCCCTCCCCCAGGGAAAGTTCAGTCGCCACCGGCGGCATGGAAAAGTGTATTACGTGTATGCGGATGCGACCAACTGTAGATGTCTCTACTCGGGGGACGCGACAAATTATCAGCATTACCAGGACCTGGAAAGTCAGCAGAACCTAGGTCCCATACAAATGATGAGGCCCGATATCGTAACAGGAGAGGATTGGTCCCAGGCACCGTGGGGTCCATTTAATTGACGCCGGCTGGCAATTCTCAAATGCCAGGGAACGGGTTAGCCAGGTCTCCGGGTCGTGTTTTCTTGTAACCGCCAGCGGTGAGATGGCAGGTCAGATCTTTGAATCCCTGACAAACTTGGCAATCCTGCTGAGATACTCCGCCCCGCCAACCACATACGTATCGTTGTGCCCGGCCCCTCGTAAGGCGTAGAAGTATTTTGGCTCCTTTGAAGCGCTAAATAGTTTCTCTCCCATAGCAAAAGGTACAAGATGGTCTTCATCACCATGTATAATGAGCTTGGGAACCCTGATGCGACCAATTTTTTCCAGGTTGTTATAGTTGGCAGGCAAAAAATAAGAAAACGCATTGAACAGGATCATGCTTTTTGCCATCCCCTTTGTTGAGGTGAACCCGCTCTCAATAATTATCCCCCTTACATCCCTGCTGAGGGCTACCTCAATGGCGACCGCCGCCCCAAGGGACCGACCAAAAAGAATAATCTTGTCTGGCAGAAAATGCTCCTTTTCAACCAGATAATCATAAGCGGCCAGCCCATCCATATAAATGCCCTTTTCAGACGGTCGGCCACCGCTCTTACCATACCCGCGATAATCAAAAATGAAAACCTCAAGACCCTTTTCCAGAAGCAACCTGATATTGTGAAGACGGTGTGAGATATTTCCGGCATTTCCGTGAAAAAACAGGATGACCGGTGAGTCCACTTTCTGAGGGAAAAACCATCCGTGCAGCCTTTTTCCATCGCTGGAATCAAAATAGACGTTTTCATAGGTCAAAGGAAGCGCTTCAGGGGTTAGATCCAGTGAAGAATCAGGAAAGAAAACGAAAAAATTTTCCACCCGGGGATAAAAGAGATAGAAGCAAGCGACAAACAAAACCACCAGGCCGATCACGACCGCCCATTTTGTCAGCATAGTCAATACCTTACCAATTTATCTTGTAACTTCTCAATAAGTTAAGGGACAGGAACCCGCGGGGCGGAAGTGCGCTATCTTCAAAGGAGGCCCTGCTTTTTCAAATAAGTCATGGAACGTTGTCCGATGTTTGTCACCTTACTCAAGGCCTGGGTAAAATGAACAACCGATTCCATGGCCACACCAGAGTTGATCATCACGATCCCTTGATCAATGTGTCGTTCGATTTCGTCCCACGTCTCGGCACCAGCCAACTTCCTGGCCAGCCCGATCTCCTGAAGGACCATTCCGACTATGGCCTTGATCACCTTTTCTGCGCCCTGCTTTTGAGGTTCGGGAAGCCGGCCGGCTGACTCAATGACGTTGGAGACCCAGATAAGCCCTGATTTAATCTTCTCGCTCTGTGAAAACGCCATTATTGTCTCTCGGATGTTCATCTACTCTGTCTCCCTTCTACCCTCTCCAGGAGGCTGTCCGAGAATGGCTATTTTTCCCAATCTCTGCGCCTGCCCTGTAGCTCCGGCAGATGGTACTGGGGTCAAACTCAAATTATAATCCTCGAAATACTTTAATGTATTTCTGTGGTTATAATTTCAGCCTTCCCCTCCGGGCCGTAGGCCCTACAGGCCGGAGGCTTGATCTTGAAAAAACTATCTCATTCTCGGACAGCCTCCTAGTGCAGTGTCTCGAAGGTTCTGTCCTCGATTCCTGCATTTTGACATTCTGATGGTAAGGGTTTGCGCAGGCCCTAAGTGAGCAAAGGCCGGCTAACTTTTGAAACTTAACTGTTAGCCTTGAAGATCTCAAGAGTTTTCCTTTCTCATGGTGTGGGTTTTCCCTTGACCAAGGCCTCTTTTATTTATATGAGTGCTTCGGATTGCGGCTTTGCTGCTTGTCCCAAGAATCTAAAACCGTGGAAGGATAGATAAGATGTATACTGCCAGTGACTTAAGAAAAGGGTTGAAAATTCAGATCGATAACGAACCATACGTCATTA
>JADHXI010000172.1 GCA_016783065.1 Desulfobacteraceae bacterium
ACCGTTCAAGAGGCCATGTATGACTACGATAGATGCGCAGCGGGCTTCAAAAAATTCGTTCTGGACTTTCAGCCTGATATTCATTTTGGCGCCGCAGGTCCCGGTCCTGGAAAATTCTATGAGATTCTTGACTACAAACTGTATGCCTGGCCGGGCCATGGGGTCGCCCCTCAACATTGCTACCAGTGCAATGAAGGGGAATACATGACCGCGGAGGAATATGATCTCTTGATCACCGACCCATCGTTTTTCTTCAGGAATTTCTATCTGCCGCGTGTATTCGGAGCATTGGAGCCTTGGAGTATGCTTCCTCCTCTGACCGGCATACTCGAAATGTATGGCGTTGCCTTTAATTTTATACCCTTTGCCATACCCCCCGTTCAAGGGGCCTATCAGGCCCTTTTTGAAGCCGGGGCCGAAGCCATGAAATGGGCGGGAGCTGTGGGTGGCCTTAATGGTGAGTTGGCAACATTGGGATTTCCCAATATCCTCGGCGGATTTACCAAGGCACCGTTTGACACGCTCGGCGACACCCTCAGGGGCACCAAGGGGATCATAATGGATATGTACCGGCAACCCGATAAGCTCCTGCAGGCCCTTGAGGCCATAACACCGATCATGATAGGTATGGGGTTGGGGGCGGCACAGCAGACCGGAAATCCTGTTATATTCATGCCTCTGCATAAAGGTGCCGACGGTTTTATGTCCGACGAGCAGTTCAAGAAATTCTACTGGCCTACCCTTAAAGCAGTCATAGTGGGACTGATTGAGGGGGGGTGCATACCGTTTCTTGCGGCTGAGGGAGGCTATAACACACGTCTGGAGGTGATTAGGGACCTACCCAAGGGTAAGACTTTATGGATGTTTGATCAGATAGACATGGCCAAGGCCAAGGAGATCGTGGGTGACACCCTCTGCCTTTTCGGCAATGTACCTGCCTCCATTTTGAACTTAAGCACTCCCGAGGATGTGAAGGCATACTGCAAGAACCTGATCGATGTGGCCGGGAAGGGCGGCGGCTATATCCTGAGCAACGGGTCCTTCTTTGATTATGCAAAGCCGGAAAATCTCAAGGCTATGGTTGATTTCACCAAGGAATACGGTGTTTATAGGTAAGGACTCCACATCCAGAAGACATGGCTTTTTATAGTCTCCTGGAAGGGGTAAAAAGCCCCCTGCCCTCTGGACCAGAAACCCATGGTAGCACGGAGGGCCGGCGGCTGTCCTGCCGTGGCAAGCCCCGGTGTCAAGCTTAGGGCTTGCGCAAAAATAACTTCGCAGAATTGGCGCCCAGATTTGGGTAAGATTTGGCTGCGCCGATTGAGCAAAACCACAGAAATAGTAGTACTATTTAGAGGATTTTGCGATTGAGGCACGGCCGAAGATGACCTGAAGATGGGATGCGAAAATGTGAAGTTATTTTTGCGTAAGCCCTTACGCCGGGGCTTCCAGAAAATGTCGACTGGAGAATCGATTTCATATGAACCGCCGTGTCTGCCTGTGAATCATATACGAACCAAGATCATAGCCTGCAAGACACTGATCGGGGAAATACAACCACTGTTGCCGGCTAATCTTGAATCTTTTATCCTCGAATCGGGTCTCCATCTCCATCCAGAAAAGCTGCGAAGTGCCCTGCAGGCTCTCATAGATGAAATCACCGTAGAAGCGGAAGTCATCATTCTCGGCTATGGTCTCTGTTCTATGGGAGTTATGGGCCTCAGGGCCACCCATAGCACGCTGGTCATTCCCCGCCAAGATGACTGTGTTGGCATTTTTCTTGGCTCCCGGAGGGTCTACAAGAAAGAACTCGATCGAGAGGCAGGAACCTTCTTTTTATCCAAAGGGTGGATAGATGCGGGGATTACCCCTTTAGACGAATTGAAAAGAATGGAAAAGCAATATGGCAGGAGACGTGCAGAATTGATCATGAACCGGATGTTTCAGAATTACAGGCGGCTCGCCTTCATCGACATGGGCTATCAGAACCAAGAGCGATACCGTCAGTACGCCCGGATGACTGCCAAGAAACTCGACCTCTATTACGAAGAAATTAGGGGGACCCCCGAACTTCTCGGAAAGATATGTAACGGCCCATGGGACGACGAATTCGTTGTGGCCCCTCCGGGCGACACAATCCGTCTTGAACATTTTGGGATGGCGCCGGCCAAGGGGCAAGAACTCTCGAGCACCTCCCTGAATGCTTAGACAGCCCCCCTCAAGGGCCATCATGGATGATGAGATTCAAGCGGTCAGTGAATACGTAGCAGGAGACCGAAGACATGTCGGATAAACTCATATTGCGGGAATTGAGCCGTTATCGATTAGGGACCTTTGCAGACATTGTTTATAGAAACGCGTTGCTCCATTCCGAAAGGGAGGCCTTTGTATACGGAGCCGAGAGGATCACATTTCGGGAATTTAATTCAAGGACAAATAGACTCATCCATGCCCTGATGACCCTGGGGATCAAGGAGAGCGACGTTATCGGCATCCTCTCGTGGAACTGTCTTGAATATGCTGATGTCTATGGGGCTGCAATGAAGGGTGGATTTATCGCATCCCCCTTTAATCCCAGGTTGCATCAAGATGAACTGGAATATCTCATCAATTATTCAGAGGCAGAGGCACTCTTTGTAGGGCCAGAGTGTGTCGAGGCTGTGAATAACTTGAGGCCTCGAATACCCAAAGTAAAGCATTATATCTCCTTTGAGGGCGCTGCTCCTGATATGGTCAGCCACCGGGACCTGCTTGAGAAAAACAGGCCGGAAGAACCCGACGTCTGGGTAGAAAAGGACGATCCATTTCTGATCTCTTACACCAGCGGCACCACCGGTGTCCCACGTGGAGCCCTCTATACCCATGACCGCAGGATGGATAATACTCGGATAAAGGCGCTGGAGTTAGGTGTAGGTCCGGATGATAAGCACCTCCAGATCTTGCCCATGTTTCACATCGGCGGTGACAGCCACGTGTGGCCTTTTTTTTATGTGGGGGCATGCAACGTCATCATGGAACAAAGATCTTTTGATCCAGATGCGACCCTTCAGGTCATTCAGGATGAGAAAATGACAGATGTACAAATCGTCCCCACACAATTGGTCGCCATGCTTTCCCGGTCAAACTTCCATCGTTACGACTTAAGCAGTTTGAAGAGAATTTGGTATGCTGCCTCGCCCATGCCAGTGGAATTGCTGCGCAAGGGACTCGAGATTTTGGGCCCTGTTTTTGCGCAGGGTTACGGGCAGACCGAATCGGGACCGCAAGTCTCATTTCTGCCCCGGAAGGCACATCAGGTCTTAGACAAACCCCCGGAAGAACAAAAAGTCCTGAGTTCCTGCGGACAGCCCAGCATCGGGGTCCATGCCCGGATAGTAGACGTACGCAATAACGATGTTGAACCGGGTATACCCGGCGAAATCATCGTCCAGAGCGATTCCATCATGGTTGAATATTGGAAAAAGCCCGAAGACACATCCGAGGTCATCATTGACGGGTGGCTGCACACCGGCGACATGGGATATTACGACGAAAATGGATATATCTATATCGTGGACAGAAAAAAGGACATGATTGTAACGGGGGGCGAAAATGTATACCCACGAGAAGTGGAGGAGGTTTTATACAGGCACCCTGCAGTTGCCGAGGCAGCGGTTATCGGAATAGCGGATCGCGTATGGGTGGAGCGTGTGCATGCAGAGATCGTTCTGACAAAAGGGACCTCTTCGACCAAGGAAGAAATCATCGCCTTTTGCAAAGAGCATATGACGTCCTACAAGGCGCCCAAATCGGTGGCGTTTGTGGAATCGCTACCCAAGAATCCCCAGGGAAAAATTCTCAAAAAGGAGCTCCGGTCCAAGTACCGGAAGCAATAAACGACGAATGCAGAAGGGAGTCAGAACAGGGGACTTTCTCTTTTTGGCAGGAGGTCTATATCGTGCCTGAACGAAAAGTCCGTTCAAGCATGGTTTTGGATTGCGGATCAAAAATGAAAGCAAACGCAACGCGTTAAGGATTTGCGAGAAAACCGGAAGACCATATTGAGCGGTTTCCGGTCACTCGCCCGAAAAAACGGTAGGAGGAATTAATGGGAGAAGTAATGAAAATGAAAACCGTTTGCCGGAGCTGCCACGGAGGCTGTGGTGTTATCGCCCATGTAAATGGCGGCAAAGTCGTCAAGGTGGAGGGTGATCCCGACTCACCTATCAGCCATGGCGCCATGTGCACCAAAGGACTGGCCATTACGCAGGTGGCCTATCACCCGGACAGAGTCCTTCATCCAATGAAAAAGACCGATAAAGGCTGGCACAGGATCTCCTGGGATGAGGCCCTGGACACCACCGCCGCAAGATTCAGTGAAGTGATCGACAAATATGGGCCCGAGGCCATTATCGTGGGCCAGGGCACCGGCCGGGACTACGAGAGTCATTTCTCTCGATTCGGCAACCTGTTGGGTACCCCGAACATCCTTACGGCTGGGCACATGTGTTACCTTTCTCGGACAGGCGCCACCCTGATCACCTGTGGGAACCTGCCGGTGTGCGATTATGAAAATAACCCCGAGTGTATTGTCATGTGGGCGGTTAACCCGCTGTGGACCAACCCGGACGAATACAAAGGAGTGAATTTCTGGCGGGCCTATGAAAAGGGGGCAAAGCTGATTGTCATTGATCCGAGGAAGGATTTCCTGTCAAAACGGGCCGACCTGTGGCTCCAGGTGCGACCGGGAACAGATGCAGCCCTGGCCATGGGGTTTTTCAACGTGATCATTGAAGAAGAGCTGTATGACCGCGACTTTGTCCTGGCGCACGTTCATGGTTGGGACGCCTTTGTGGAAAGGGTGAAAATGGATTATCCCCTCAAACGGGTGGAAGAGATCACCTGGGTGCAGCAGGATCTCATCCGGAAGGCAGCCAGGTTATACGCCACCACAAAGCCCGCTGGAATCCATTGGGGTGTGCCCACGGAGCAGACCAACAATTGTACGGACTTTACCCGCATCGCGGTGGGCCTTATGGCCGCCACCGGAAACCTGGATGCGCCCGGTGGAAACGTCTTCCACGTGCCCCCTCCGGTCAGAAAGGTCTCTGAATTTTCCGCCCACAAGGCCTTATCTGCCGAGCAACAGCAAAAACGACTGGGAGGAGAGCAATACAAGCTGGGTGCCCGGATGACCTTTATTACGCCCAAGTGTGCCTGGGATGCCATCCTGGCGGAAAAACCCTATCCGGTAAAGGCCGGATACCTGGTGGGGACCAACCCGGTGGTTTCAAGGGCCAATGCCGGGGAGGTTTACAGGGCCTTGAAGAAGCTGGACTTCCTGGCCATTTCTGACTTCTTCCTGACGCCAACGGCTGAACTGGCCGACATCTTCCTCCCGGCCGGCACCTGGCTGGAGCAAAATCACGTGTCGGAAAACTGGAAGCGCCATGGATATGTGCTTGCAAGGCAGAAGGTCGTCGAGATCGGTGAATGCTGGCAAGACCACAAGATCTTCATGGAACTGGGCAAGAGGATGGGCCAGCAGTGGTGGGACACTGTGGAAGACGCCCTCGGCTGGCTGCTGGAACCGACTGGTCTGACCTGGGAGCAATTCAAGAAGATAGGCTATCTCAGAGGGGATATGAGATATTACAAATACAAAGAAAGAGGCTTTTCCACCCCCACGAGAAAAGTGGAACTACACTCCAGCATTCTCGATAAATGGGGTTTTGATCCATTGCCAAAATATACAGAGATTCCGGAAAGCCCTGTCTCGAGGCCGGACATGGTCGAGAAGTATCCGTACATCCTGAACGCAGGATTCAGAACACCCACCTTTTTTCACTCTGCAAACCGAAATATTCCATGGCTGCGGGAGATCAGACCTGATCCCATTGTGGAAATCCATCCGGAAACCGCAGCTCACCACGGCATCGAGGAGGGAGACTGGGTCTGGATCGAATCGCCGCGGGGGCGAGCCAAAGAGCGGGCCAAGCTCAACGACGGGATCGATCCCAGGGTAATCGTAGCGGAGCATGGCTGGTGGTATCCGGAAATGAACAGTCCGGATCATGGTTGGGACATCTCCAACATCAATATGCTGACGGATAACTCCCATGAATCCATGGACCCAGTTATGGGGGCAACCAACCTGAGAGTCCTGTTATGCAACATCTCGCCCTGTGAAGATGAATAGGAGGAACAAGATGGAAAAGGTCTCGTTGACATTCAAAAAGAAGGACTGTATGGGCTGTCATGCCTGTGAGGTTGCGTGCAAACAGGAGCACCAACTGGGTGTGGGTCCCAGGCTGGTTCGGGTGATTGAGAAGATCTCTGATTACATCCCCATATATTGTCATCACTGTGCAAAGCCACCCCGCAAGGAGGCCTGTCCGGTGGATGCGATCACCAGAAATGAACAAGGCATTGTCCTGATCAACAATGATCTCTGTATCGGCTGCAAAGAATGCCTTCAGGCCTGTAGGCAAGGGGCAAGGGCAGAGGTTTCCGGCCTTTGCCCTTGCGGTGTTGAGGAAGTGAAAAAATTAACCGGCACGCATCTTATCGCGGCGTGAACTCCGTTTTCCCTTTTTCCCCTTTTTCTTGTATCGCTTGACCTCCTCTTTGAGTTTCTGAAAGCGTTCAAGACCCAGCAACTCCCGCACCCTGACCAGGAACCTGAACCTTTCAGTGGCCACTTTATTGCTCGCTTCCTGCAATTTCTTGAACCGGTCCATACAGACGGCTGCATCAAAGGCGCTGCTGTCAAGGATGTGCTCGATTTCAAGACGCTCTCTTGCCACCTCACCTCGGAGATCAATCATCCCCCGCCGATGTTCCAGATACAGGGTATCCATTTTCTCCTTCTCTTCTTTGGTCAGGGACAACTCTTCCGCAACCCGTGGCATTTTCCACCACTTCCCCGGCGGGACGCCCATTCCCCCCTTACCAAGCCCCGCTCCCTTCGCGTCGAAGCGCGCGTGTGCGGCACCAAAGATCACCAGTATCCCAAGAACGGCCATGAAAATAAAAAGCGCTGATTTTTTCATATACGCCTCCTTTCTGTTCTATGCTTTAGCGGTTAAATGTAGAAAACCCTGTGAGGAACCTGACGGTTCCTCCAGAGGAACCACGAATTCCAGGAATTCATCGTCAAGAAAGCTGTACGAAGAGGGTGTCATATCCAGATATTGTTCGGATAAGGCCGATTCGATCAGTATTTCCTCAAAGAGACCCATACGGACCTCTCTTTCTAAGGTTAAATCGGTTTGCATCTGCCTTGGTGAGTTCGAAAAGAGGTGCACACTGACTAAAATGGCAACCAGTACAGCTGTCGCAAAGCCGGTTCCAAGTATGGGCAGACGAAATCTTTGTGGCCCGGGTTGTTCCACGGGGAGAAAGAGTTTTTTCTTGGGGGCGGGGGTGAATTCATCGGCCATTTCCCTCAGAATTTGCAATTCCGCGAGGAGCGACGTTCTTTTTTCTTGGCACACCGGGCACTTTTCGAGGTGTTTTTGTGTCTCTTCTGTCAGATTATTTTCTTCCACAAGGCCGAGAAGAATCTGGTCCTCCTTCAGATGAATGTTCTTGTCTTTCATGGCTCATTTCCTTTCAAGAGCGCCCGGAGTTCGGAAGCCCTTCTGAATTTCTTGAGGGCCCTGTACAGATGGGTTTTCACGGTACTTTCGCTCTTTTTCAGTGTTTCCGCGATTTCCTTTATACCCAATTGATCAAGATATCGCAGCGTGAAGACCTCTCTCTCCATGCGAGGCATCTTTCGGGTCAGTCCGTAAAACCGGTGCCAGAACTCCTTCTCCATAATTTGCCTTTCGGGATTCGGCGTTGTGGCGACAGGTTCCTTTTCTTTCAGTTCAGTTTGACTAACAAAAAAGGATAGCAGCCTCTTTTTTCGATGGAAGTCCCTGACCCGGTTCACGGCGATCAGGTAGAGCCATCCTCTGAAGCAGGCCGGATCTCTCAACCGGCTGAGCCTCGTTGACATTTTGATGAAAATCTCTTGGGTCAGATCTTCGGCATCCATCCGAGAACCCGTCCGAGAGTAGACCATCCGAAAGATCTCCGGGTGGTGAAGGCTGATCAATTCTTCCAGACATGCCCCGTCACCCGATCTGGCAGCATCAACCAGCGCCAAAACCTTCTGGTCACGATCCATGCTCAACACTGATTCACGTCCCCGCTCTCCTTCCGACACCATTTCACTCACCCGCGGTCTTTGTTCATTATGACGAATATCCTAATGATTTTGTCTACAAAAAAATAGCAGTGCTAATATTGATGGTCTCGTAAAAAGTGTCCAAGGCCGTCACTCCCGCGAAAGCGGGAGTCCAGAAGTGGTTGATTTCCCTGGATTCCCGCGTTCGCGGAAATGATGAAAACGGGTCATTTCTGACTTTTTACGAGTTCATC
>JADHXI010000173.1 GCA_016783065.1 Desulfobacteraceae bacterium
CTTGCCCTTTGAAAGAACTTAAATAGAATGCCAATGGATAGGACCAAGATGAGCCCTAAACACTTTTATCGAAGGGAGCCATATGATGGATAAAGAGGAATTCCGACGATTCGGCTACGAATTTGTTGATTGGGTGGCGGACTATATGAGTGAGGTGGCGGACTATCCTGTGATGTCACAGGTGAAACCGGGAGACACAAGAGAAAGGCTTCCTTCAGGGCCGCCAATCAAGGGTGAACCCATGGAGAAGATTTTTGAAGACTTTAAGAAAATTATCCTCCCGGGAATTACACACTGGCAACATCCTTCCTGGTTTGCCTACTTCCCGGCCAACAACAGCCCCCCTTCCATTTTGGCTGAATTGCTGACGGCCGGTATGGGGGCCCAGTGTATGATTTGGCAGACTTCTCCGGCAGCGGCCGAACTGGAAGAGGTGGTCCTGGAATGGTTACGCGACATGCTCGGCCTTCCAGAAGGAATGGCCGGCGTTATACAGGATACGGCTTCAACTGCGACCCTGTGTGCCTTGCTCACCGCAAGAGAAAAGGCCACGGATTTTGAGGCAAACCTTAAGGGGCTCAAGAAGCGGCTGATCGTGTATGCCTCGGAGGAAACACATTCAAGTGTCGAGAAGGGGGTCAAAATCGCGGGGTACGGGAAGGAGTCTCTTCGTTACATACCCACGGATGATTCGTTTGCAATGATCCCTTCAAGGCTGGAAGAGGCAATTGTTCGGGATAGGGACGAAGGGTTATCTCCTGCCTGTGTCATTGCCACCCTTGGCACCACCTCTTCAACCGCAATAGATCCCTTGGATGCCATTGGTAAGATTTCGAGCAAATATGGACTGTGGCTCCATGTGGATGCTGCCTATGCAGGGACAGCAGCCTTGTTACCGGAGAAACGGGCAATGTTGGAGGGGGCAGAGCATATTGATTCCTTTGTCTTTAACCCACACAAATGGATGCTTACCAACTTCGATTGTTCAGCCTATTTTGTAAGAGATCCGGGGACACTCATCCGAACCTTTGAGATACATCCTGAATACCTAAAGACCGGGGTGGATGCCCAGGTTAAAAATTTTCGCGACTGGGGGATTCAGCTTGGCAGGAGGTTCAGGGCCCTGAAGTTGTGGTTTGTCATCAGGTCTTACGGGGTAGAAGGGCTTCAGGGGATGGTAAGCAAGCATCTGCGGCTGGCCCAGACCTTTAAAGGGTGGGTAGAAAACCACGAAAACTTTGAACTGCTGGCACCTGTGAACCTGAGCGTGGTATGCTTCAGGCTGAATCATGGAGGTCCGGAGGAGGACCTGGACGACCTGAATCAGAGATTCCTGGAGAGCCTCAACAGGACCGGAAAGGTGTTTTTGACCCAAACAATGCTAAAGGGCAGATACGCCATTCGTATGGCAATAGGTCAGGGGACCACCGAAGAACGCCATGTGAAGGACGCGTGGGATCTGATTGTGGAAAAGGCCAAAGAGGCACTAAAAACATAATAGATCGGTCTTTGCCCCGGCCTTTCCTCACTTATTCAATCGAGCGATCTCGTCATACATCTCAATTCCGGGCGCCCCATCCATAAGGGGGCCCATGACGTTCAACAGCTCTTTGAAGTACGGGGTGGAACTGTGAAGATCCAGGGCATCTTTGTCTTGATAGCGCTCGTAGAGCAGAAACAGGGTCGGATCCTTTTGTGACCGGTGAAGCGTGTAGAGCAGGGTTCCTTCCTCCTGTTCAACTTTGGTGACCATTTCTCTAAGGGTCTTTTCCATTTCCTCTGCCTTGCCGCTCTTTGCTTTTAGACTTGCTACTACGATCATTTTCTCCTCCTTCTGCTCTAAATTCGTATCTTTTTAGTGGAATATGCAGGGCTTCCCGTGCTTGCGGGTTGGCCTCTTCCAGGGGGACGAGGTTCTAACTCAGAGATCCTGGAAATTCTTGAGCGCCTCAACACTTCTTCAGCGTGTCCGTTTACACGGACCTTTCGAAAGATTTTCTTCAAAACTCCCTGTTCGTCGATGAGGAAAGTGGAGCGCTCAATACCCATGCGTTTTTTTCCATACATATTTTTTTCTTTATAAACGCCGTAGGATTCTGCCGCTTCATGGTCAGGGTCGCTCAGAAGGGGAAATGCGAGTCCATGCTTTTCCCGAAACTTCTGGTGAGATGAAATTGAGTCAGGACTGATACCCACAATTCGTGCCCCCTCTTTCTCAAATTCCGCACTCCAATCCTGGAATGCAACTGCTTCCTTGGTTCACCCGCTTGTGTTGTCCTTTGGATAGAAATAAAGCACCACCTTCTCACCCTTCATATCACTGAGCCCAAGCGGGCCGTCTTGATCGGAGGGCAATGAAAAGTCAGGTGCCATCATCCCTTCAGTGAGTGGTTTTTTCATGTTCGTTACCTTCGCTTCTTTGTCGCTCTCATCACCGAGAGTCAAGGTTGGTACAATGCCGGTAGATAAGTAATGAGGATTATTCTATCACGAGGATATCTATTTGTACATTTGACTCTACTGAAAAATCTTCCTATATTAGCTATGTTGTCAAAAAGTCAAGCAATGTTTTTCGGCCGAAAAGGAAAGGACCGACCTATGCCCGACATTAGACAGGGGTTATTCAGAAAAATACCCGCGGTGGATCGCCTATTGACAGCTACACAGCTCCAACATATTTCCGGTGAATACCCCCGGTCCCTGATCCTGAAGGCCATCAATCAGGTGCTTGATGATCTCCGTGCAAAGATTCAAAATGGCGAGATTGAATCCCAAACTCAGCTGGGCCTCGCCCTGGTTTCGGACCAGGTGATAGAAAAACTGACGATGATATCAAAGGCAAGTCTGAGGCCGGTCATTAATGCAACCGGCGTGGTGGTTCATACCAACCTGGGGAGATCTATTCTCGCCGAGAAGGTCCTCCGAAGGTTCCGGTCGCTGAGCGGGGGATACAGCAACCTGGAATACGACCTTGAGAGGGGCGTGAGGGGAAGCCGGTATAACCATGTTGAAGATATCCTTAAAGACCTGACCGGGGCTGAGGCCGCGATGGTGGTCAACAACAACGCCGCGGCTGTCCTCGTCTCCCTTGAGACCCTGGCCAGGGGACGTGAGGTGGTGGTGTCCCGGGGACAACTGGTGGAGATAGGCGGATCTTTCCGCATTCCGGATGTGATGCGCAAGAGCGGAGCCAGAATGGTGGAGGTGGGAACCACCAACAAGACCCATCTCAGGGATTATGAGGAGGTTATAGGCCCGGAGACCGCGCTTTTGTTGAAGGTCCACAGGAGCAATTTCGAACTTGTTGGTTTTACTGAAGATGTTCCTCTCATGGAACTTGTGGGATTGGGGAAGAGAAACGGGATTCCTGTTATGGAGGATTTGGGCAGCGGGTCTTTTGTGGATTTCTCAAACTATGGTCTTGTCAGGGAGCCGACCGTGCAGGAGACCTTGTCACAGGGAGTCTCTCTGGTAACCTTCAGCGGTGACAAGCTGCTGGGTGGGCCCCAGGCCGGAATAATCCTGGGACAGCGGGAACTGGTAGAGGCAATCAAGAAAAATCAACTGAGCAGGGCATTGAGGATCGATAAACTCACCCTTCTGGCCCTTGAAGAGACCCTGAGATTGTACAGGGATGAAAGAGTTGCCGTAAAGGAGATTCCGACCCTGAGGATGATATGTCAGTCCCACGGGGCTCTTACGAAAAAAGCTGATCGCCTGTTCAAGCTGATCGGGAAGTTGAGGACCGGTAATTTCTCTATAGAATTTTCAAAGGGGACCTCAATGGTAGGTGGAGGCGCACTCCCGCTTCTGGAATTGCCAACCCGCTTGCTGGGTTTGATCCCCGGAAAGCTCGCCTCTCAGGTCATGGAGGCACGGTTGAGGTCATACAATCCTCCTGTGATAACGAGGCTCGAAAAAGAAAGGGTCTTGCTGGATGTAAGGACCGTGCAAGAAAGGGAGCTGAAGACAGTAGCCCAGGCCATCAGGGATCTCGCCCAAATGGAGTAGACTTCATTCCCTTCCAAGACCTCGCAAGGGGGGAGACGGCCTTTTCCGGGTCCCGCCAGATTTTACCCTATTTCCTCCTCGAACGGAGGCGGAATTGGCCCGAAGAGGCGAGACCTTTGAAAAATGTTCAATTTTGGTCAAGGTCAAGGAATGCGAGAATTTCAACCACAGGAATATATTGAATATTTCGAGGATTGAAATTTGAGCCTGACGCTGAGATTGGCCAAAAGGGGGCGTTTTTCAAAGGTCTCGAGGCGCCGTTTGCATCTGTTTTTTCAATCCTGTGCCAAGTTGACAAATTACACCAAAAGCTATAGGTTTTTCCAGATTAGGGTTGTACGCCACGCTTGGCACAAAGGGGGCTTAATTGAAGAAGATCATTGAAAAAATTCTCGATGATAGCCTAAAGGTTAAGGAGGCATTCATAAGGGAGAGCATTCCGGATTTGGTCCTCCTGGCGGAAAAGGTTGCGCTGGCATTTACCGCGGACCGCAAATTGCTCCTTTGCGGAAATGGGGGAAGCGCGGCTGATGCCCAGCATCTCGCCGCGGAATTTGTGAATCGGTTCACCCTAGAACGCCCTCCCCTGCCTGCCATCGCCTTAACCACCGATACCTCGGTTATTACAAGTATCGGGAACGACTATTCTTTTGAACAGATCTTTTCCAAGCAAATAAAGGCCCTTGGCATGGAAGGCGACATCCTTTTGACGATCA
Organism: Desulfobacteraceae bacterium; assembly: GCA_016783065.1. GTDB lineage: Bacteria > Desulfobacterota > DSM-4660 > Desulfatiglandales > Desulfatiglandaceae > JABMQV01. The sequence continues at coordinate 4,728 of JADHXI010000173.1, forward strand.
CGACCAGTGGAAACTCCAGCAATCTTTTGTTGGCAGCCAAGGATGCAAAGAGGCAGGGGATCTACACGGTCGGACTCCTGGGAAAGGATGGGGGCGAACTGGCAGGCCTCGTTGATATGGCGCTGGTGGTAAAGGCCGAAAACACGGCGCGGGTCCAAGAGGCCCATATCCTGGCGGGACACATCCTGTGCCATCTGGTGGACTATATCCTTTTCCAGAGACACCTATCGAGTGAATAGGGTTTTATCATGACGGAATTGACGCCCATTTCTTTGGACAAAGTCAAAACTTATTCTTTAAAGGACAGGGTCAGCAAAGTTAAGTCCGAGGACTTTGCCCGGGAATGGAATCCGGGTGCGTCTCTCGGCGACTGGCTGAAGTCTTTGCCAAAGATCCTTGCCGCACGCGACCTGAGGGAGGTCATCGACCGGATGATAGAGGCCTCCCTCGGCGACAGGACCATTATATTGGCAATGGGCGCTCATCCCATTAAGGTGGGGCTCAATCCCGTGATTCTGGATCTCTTAAACCGGCGAATCATCAGAGGGGTGGCCATGAATGGGGCCGGCATCATACATGACGCGGAGCTGGCCATGGCGGGGACCACCTCAGAAGACGTGGCCGCAGAGATCGGAAAGGGGAGCTTCGGCATGGCCGAGGAGACAGGGAAATTTCTGAACGGGGCCATTAAAGACGGTGCAAAAAAGGGGCTGGGTCTGGGTAGATCCGTAGGCTCCATGCTGGTCCGGGAGAGTTTCCCGTACAATCATTTCAGCATTCTGGCAAGGGCCTATGAACTGGATATCCCGGTAACCGTGCACGTGGCAGTGGGGACAGACATCATTCATTTTCATCCCAGTGTGGATGGTGCATCCATAGGCACCGCCTCCCACACCGATTTCCGGATTTTCGCCAGGCTCGTGTCCGGCCTGCAAGGGGGCGTATTCATAAATCTTGGTTCGGCAGTTATCCTGCCGGAGGTCTTTCTGAAGGCCCTCAGCCTTGTCAGGAACCTGGAATATAAGGTTAATGATTTTACGACAGTCAATATGGATTTTATCAGGCATTACCGCCCCATGACCAACGTGGTAAACCGTCCCACATTGACGGGGGGAAAAGGCTATAGTCTGGTGGGTCACCACGAGATCATGTTTCCCCTTCTGGCGGCAGCGGTCATCGAGGGGCTGGACAAGAAATAGTTGGGAAGGAAAATGAAATGCCTATCTATGAATATATATGTTCACAGTGCGATGAAGAATTTGAGACCCTTGTTTTTGGGGGTGATGACAAGGTCGCATGCCCGCATTGTGACCGGGATGACGTAAGACGTATTATGTCGGCCTGTTCGTTTAAGAGCAGCAATAGCTTCACTCCATCTTCCGGATCCTCCGGTTGCGCCACCTGTTCGAGCACCAATTGCAGCAGTTGTCACTGAGACTTAGGACTTACGGGATTGACGATTGACGATTGACGATTTTCGATTTTCGATTGAAAGGCACCTGAAAAGCAGAGAGATTCAGAATACGGATGTCAAAAGCATTTTTTTAGAACCTTTTGAACGAAATCATCCTGTTGATCCAGTCAGAATAGAAAGGAAGCGCCGTGTTCCGAATTGGTCACGGATATGATGTACACCGTCTGGTTGAAGGACGTCCCCTGGTCCTGGGGGGCGTTGAGATTCCTCATACCCTCGGGCTGGAAGGTCATTCCGACGCGGACGTCCTGACCCACGCCGTGATGGATGCCCTGATCGGGGCATTGGGCATGGGGGATATTGGTCAGCACTTTCCGGATACTGATCCTGCTTACAAAGACGCAGACAGCATGGCTTTGTTAGAGCGGGTGATGATATGGGTCAAACGTGATGGCTTCCGGGTGAATAATCTGGATGCTACCATCGTTGCTGAAAGACCCAAGCTGGGGCCATTCTTGGGGTCTATGCGGGAAAGATTAGCAGAAGCAATCGAAACACCACCAACCCAGGCCAATATCAAGGCGACTACCACTGAAGGCCTGGGGCCATGCGGCAGGCAAGAGGGGATGGCGGCCTTTGCCGTGGTCAGCCTTGTTGGTGAAACAGTTCATGGCCGGTAGGACTTGTCTTCACAGATCACTTGTGACCGAAACCCTTTTTTTTACGTCTAATGGAAATGGTAAGGGTTTCTCCAACCGTAACTCTGGTAAGTTTTCAATAAATCCGGGTAGCGATGGGTCATCTAAAACCGAGGTCTTCATTTCCTCAGATATTCAATATTCAATTTTGCCCTGTTAAATTCCTAAAGCCCTGCAATGGGAATATATAGGATTGAAGATTGACTATTGGCGATTGCCTGCCCTGTTGAATGAGAATCCTATTCAACCGGGGTCGATTGAAAAGCGCCTGAAAAGCCAAAGCATATAGTATCCAAATACCAAAAACATTATCGTTAGGACTATAGTAGAAAAGGAGTGGGTGCGTGCCTCTCAAATTATATAATACTGCCACCCGAAAAAAAGAGACCTTCAGACCGCTGATGGAAGGTAAGGTAGGCATCTATGTCTGCGGTGTAACCGTCTATGATCTCTGTCATATTGGTCATGCCAGATCCACCGTCGTGTTTGATGTACTGGTAAGGCACCTCCGAGCCAAGGGTTTTGATGTCACTTATGTCCGGAACTTTACTGATGTGGATGACAAGATCATTAAGAGGGCTCGGGAACTGGAAAAAGAGACGGAATCCCTTGCCCTGGAATACATTGACGCCTTTTATGAGGACATGGACAGGCTGGGGGTCCTGAGGGCCGATGTGGAACCCCGGGCGACCGAGCACATAGAGGGCATGATCGAGATGATCGCCAGGCTTCTGGACCGGGGACATGCCTACGTTGCGGGTCAGGATATCTTTTTTTCCGTTGAAAGTTTCAAGGATTACGGCAGCCTCTCCAGAAGAAATCTGGAGGATATGCAGGCCGGTAAAAGGATCGCCGTTGATCAGAAGAAGAGAGATCCCCTGGATTTTGTACTTTGGAAAGAGGCAAGGTCCGGTGAACCGCAGTGGCCGAGCCCGTGGGGCGATGGAAGACCCGGGTGGCACCTGGAATGCTCTGTCATGAGTAACCACTATCTGGGCCATTCATTCGACATTCACGGCGGCGGGGAAGACCTCCTTTTCCCGCACCACGAAAATGAAAGGGCCCAGTCCATCGGGGCCAATGGCGGCACCTTTGCCACATACTGGGTCCACAACGGATTTGTTACCGTTGAAGCGGAAAAGATGTCCAAGTCCCTGGGAAATTTTCTGACCATTCGTGATGCCCTGATGAACTACCATCCCGAGGTCCTCAGGCTCTTTCTCCTCTCCAAACACTACAGAAGCCCGCTCGATTTTTCCAAAAAGGATGTCCTGGGGGTCCAATCAGGGCTCGTCAGGATATACCGGACACTCCAGAGGCTGGAAGGATTGATAGGTCCCTACCCGAGGGAGACGGAAAAGGCCCCGGGCGAGCTTGCTCACGACCCCTTTATGCAACAATTTACGGGAATGCTGGACGATGATCTAAACACCGCAGGTGCCATTGGCCTCGTCTTTGAGAAGGTGAGAGA
>JADHXI010000174.1 GCA_016783065.1 Desulfobacteraceae bacterium
CACCTTCATGCTGGTTTCAAATAACGGCGTCAAAACATAACAGAAAATGTTGATTTTGGAAACGACACGGTTTCCAACCGCTTGAATACAGCGCCTGGTTAATCCCCAATAATTTCATTGAGGCCTTCTACTATCAGTTCAATTTCTTCAGATTTGGCCGCCCCAATGTTTTTCCCACAAACATGACTTCAGCTCTCCAGATTTGGCTTATCGATGGCCAGGAATTTGGTGTCAAACCATAGAGTGGCTTGAATACTACCGGTATCTTTGGTATGTATATTTTGTTAACGAAACACCAAAGAGGGGCCTGGCTGAAAGTCACAGTATCATAAGGCAAATGGCGTAATTCTTGATGCGATAAGCGCATTTCACCTAAAGTTTAAAGGAGGTTTGCCGTGTCTATGAAAAAAGGAAGCACATCCCAGGAATTTGAAAAAGCGATCAAGATCGGTCGTCCGCCCAATATCGTCCGCTTGTTCCCCAATTCAAAGGCCCTGATTGTCAGCGGCAAGGTCATCGACAGGGCCATGATCAAGAAGGGGAAGGCCATGACCATTGCCGCAAATGGCCGAAACCATTTTGTGATTCGCGGGGCACTCGCAGCGGCACAGCGGGCAAATGCCGCGATCATCGTGGAAATTGCCAAGTCCGAAGGGGGCGCCAACGCCTACTGCGCGGTCAATTACTGGAATATCGCGAGGCAGGTGGATGCCGTCATGAATGAATTGGGGATCACGGTCCCTGTGGCCATACACGCGGACCATTATGGCATCAAGGGTCAAGCGGATGTGGAAGAGGCCAAGGTGGAAATCCCGACCATGTTTGGTGCGGGTATGACCTCCATCGCCATAGATGCCTCGCACTTGCCCGACGATGAAAACCTCCTGGCAAGTCTGGCCCTGTCCCCCTATGTGCCCGTGTGGGCCGGCCTGGAGACCGAAGTGGGCGAAATAAAGGGAAAGGAGGGGCTTTCAACACCACAGGAGGCACTCTTCTTGATCCAGGGTCTTAACGCGCATGATGTTTTCCCCGATTGGATCGCCCTGAATAATGGCACCACCCACGGCATCGAGGCGAGCGACAAGGGGATCCAGGTGCCCTTGACTGCTGAAATCCACAAGGCACTTTCCAAATACCATGTGTCAGGGGCCCAGCACGGCACCTCCGGGAACAATTCCGAGCGGTTGCGAAACATCGTCAGCACCACAAATACCACCAAGGCCAATGTGGCCACGGCCCTCCAGATGATTACCTGGGGCGTGGAGGTCAATGAATTCGGCAATGCGACCCTGGACGCAAACGGAGAATTCGTAAAGGTGGCAGACAAAGGGATGACAGGGGAACTGTGGGATGAAATGGTGGCATATGCCAAGTCAAATGAGCTAAAAGGTGGAAACTACAAAAAGCTCAACCTCCCCTTTGAAAACAAGCTGTCGCGGCTCCCCCGGGATGTGCGGGAGAGGATGGCAAAGGGGGTTGAGGACTTTGTCTATGATCTGCTGACCAATGTCTTTAACGCAAATGACACAGCCCCCCTGGCAATCCAGGCCATCATAGAAACCGGCAGCTGCAACCCGGGGCCCAAGGCCTCCCGTATCGAAGACCCTGCTGATTGGACAGAGACCAAGATCCGTGAGCGGGCCGCCGCCTTAGACGCTGACAAGGGCCCAGAAGGGGACTTTGATGACTAAAGGCCGGCACCTCTGGATCAAGGATATCACGAACGAAGACAGGGTTAGGGGCAGTTACCTGGTCAGACAAAAAACGCTGGGGACAACCCGTAAGGGGGACCCCTTTATAAGTCTCACGCTGGCCGATCGGACCGGAGAGGTGGACGGAAAAATCTGGAACGATGCCGAGCAACTCTATTCCCTGTTTGAGGAAGGTGATGTGTGTGTGGTGGAGGGAAAGGCCGGTTCCTACAGGGGCAACATTCAGATAACGGTTTCAGGCATAACGGCCCAAAAGGAGGCGGCAGATCCCAGCATTTTTCAGGAGTCCGCCCCGGTGGATCTTTCAGAGATGATGAAATCCCTCAGGGGAATCCTGAGAGGGGTAAAGAATGGACATCTTAAGAGGCTGATTGAGCGGTTTTTGGGCGACCAGCGGTTTGTTTCTCAGTTTCAACGGGCGCCGGCAGCAAAAGGCTTTCATCACAATTATCTGGGCGGGCTTCTGGAGCACACCCTTTCGGTGTGTCAGATGTCAAAGGTGGTGGCTGAGCATTACACCCAACTGGATGGGGATTTGCTCTTAACAGCGGCGTTTCTTCATGACGTGGGAAAGATCAGGGAACTGAGGGTACCTCCCCATATTGATTATACGGACGAAGGAAGGCTTGTGGGACACCTGGTGCTGGGCACAGGCATGCTGGACGAAAAACTGGGTGAGATAAAGGGCTTCCCACAGGAGATGGCCATCCGGCTAAAACACCTGATACTCAGCCATCACGGCCAGTACGAATTCGGGTCCCCAAAGGTGCCAAAATTTTTGGAGGCCATTGCCCTCAACCTGATCGATGACCTCGATGCCAAGATAAATGGTCTGAACCGGTTTATGGAAAGGGACCGGAAGGAAGGATCTTGGACCGAGTTCAATCGATTGCTTGAGCGGTATTTCCTGAAAGGGGAGATTCTGCCGGTGGAAGATGAATCAGACGAGAGAGGCGAGCAATCGGTTAAGCAGGAAACCCTGTTTTCTCAGTAATATTTCACCGCAAGACTCAAGTACCATCTCCCGGAGCGATGGGGCAGACGCGGAGAACGCAGCGTAAACAGAAAAAACCTCAGCGGTCTTTGCGTGCTCTGCGGTGAGATATTGCTTTTCCCGTTAACATCTTTCTTCAACAATCGAATATCGAACAGCCGAGTCCCGAATTCCGAATTTTTACGAATCAATGAGACGATCCTCAAGGTTAAATTCTTTGTTTTCCTTCGTCACTCGTCACTCCTTGATCGTCATTCGATTACTATTACACGGGCAACTTAAATTGCCAATTTTGCAGAAAGAACTTTCAGAACACGGCGCTAGTCACTTCCCTTGACCATGGGTACGAACCGGACAAGCATTTCCTCATGTTTCTTGATTTTTCCGTCTTTCTTGGTGAGCTTCACCAATCTCTGAATGGATCCGGCCTTCCCCACCGGGATGATCATCCTCCCACCCTCCTTTAGCTGCTGGACCAAGGGTCTGGGAATTTTTTCAGGGGCGCAGGTGACAATGACTGCATCAAAGGGGGCCTTCTCCGGCCAGCCCTTGTATCCATCCCCTGTCTTTACATGTATATTCCTGTAACCTAGCTTTTCCAGGGTCTGTTTTGCCTTTTTTGCCAGTTCTCCTACAATTTCAATTGTATAGACTTCATCCACAAGTTCGGCCAGGATAGCGGCCTGATACCCCGAACCTGTCCCTATTTCAAGGACCCTGTCTTTGGGTTTGAGCGCCAGGGCCTCTGTCATAAAGGCAACGATGTACGGTTGTGAGATGGTCTGACCCTTGCCGATGGGCAAGGGGTGGTCGTTGTAAGCATGGGCCCGGTATCTTTCAGGGACAAAAACATGCCTCTTCACCTTCTCCATGGCCTTTAGGACCCCTGGATCGCTTACGCCTCTGGCAATGATCTGCCCTTTGACCATCCGATCCCGGAGGCGGGAAAAAACCCCGTTTTCTGCTGCAAGGCACAGGGAGAAACCGGGGAAAAACAAGATCGAGATCAGCACGAAGGAGGCTATGATTTTCATGGCTTTCCGAAAAAATCCAATTTTGGGTTTTAATTAGGCGGTTTTTCTGGTAGCTATTTTACACAAAGATATCGATCTCTTGCAAGCCCCATGTTTTTATCGTAATAGTTCGCCGGTGAATAAAGCATTTGACAGGATAAACAGGATAACAGGATAGTTATGATTTCAATAAGAAGTTGATGTGAAACGCAAGATCAAGGATTTGAACGAATAGATCAACAAGATAAGAAAAATAATCATGTTCATCCTGTTAGTCCTGTCAAAAATACCTGAACTGTTACTTTCTATCAAGTTTGACGGCGCCGAGATGACCGGGGATGCGAATGGATATGTCCTATGAAATAGACATTGTCAACGACGAGGAGTTACGGCGGGAGAAGGAAAAGGCCCGGAACCTCAGACGGACCCATTGGTGGAACAGAAAGGTCCAGAGGGGGGTCTGCCACTACTGCCACTCCCATGTGGGAAGGGAACGATTGACCATGGACCATGTGGTTCCCCTCAGCCGGGGCGGAAAGAGCAAAAAGGGCAATATCGTTCCCGCATGCAAGGAATGCAACAACAAGAAAAAATCCCTGTTACCCATCGAGTGGGAGGAGTACCTCCAGTCTCTGGCCAAGGGCGACCCGGATGTCTAAACCTTGCGGACCTCAATTTCCATCCCGACGATCCCTGCGGAAGCGTCTCTTGAATCGGGGCCCAGCCGATCGCAGGCCCTACCCAAATTGAGCGCAATCTCAAGACGACCGGAACTACCAATAAGCGCCAACATTTCTCCTTCCCCCACCTCTGAATAGGTTTTGCGTATTCCTTTGATTATCAGATTTCCGGCCCTTATGACCGGTTGCCCCATCCCCGACAAATGCTCCAAGAGGTCCCGCCCGATGTTGGTAATGACATTTCCAAAACGATCCACGCGGATTACCTGGCCCAGGATGACATCGCCTTTTTGGTTCGGTTCAGGAGTTGCGAGCTTTATGGGGTCAGTTATGGTTGGTCCCATGTCAGAGGGGTCCACACCGCGCGTCAGATATGCAGCCACAGGGGCAAAGATATCCCGTCCATGAAATGTGCGGCTTATTTCTGGTAGGAAATAGGTCCCTTTTGTAAGGTGAAAGATAGCAGCCTCCTGACGGCTCCTGATGATTGGCCAAAAGAGACCATTGTCAGGCCCCACAAACAGATGTCCACCAGCATCAACGACAATGGGCCGCCTTTTCCCTCCCACCCCCGGGTCAATGACCGCCACATGGATGGTCCCTTTTGGGAAAAAGGGGTAGGCTTCTCGAATGAGGTCAGAGGCCTGGAAAATGGATCCCGCCTTTACCTGGTGACTGATGTCGATCATCCGGGCCTCGGGATTGATAGAGAGGATGACGCCCTTCATCGTGCCCACATAGGGATCCTTCAGACCAAAATCGGACGTCAGGGTGATGATGCCGGATGTCTTCATGCCCAGCCCTCCAAAACCTTGGGAACGATGTCCCCGGCCTTTCCGAGCAGGCTGAAGTCCATCAGATGGGTATGGGGGGTCTTCTCCAGATTGATTTCAGCGGAAATGCCTGCCCCTGTCAAGACGGGTACGCGATCGGTTTTCCTGGGGGTCTTTCTAAGTTCCCCTATCTCTTTTTCCATAAACTTGAAACTACCCAAGACCTACGCCCAAGTCAAGGGACCCCACATTCGGTAGGCTGCCCAGTGGCGTTTCTCGTTTTTGGTTTCTGGGTGCTGGGTTCAATCAGCAATTAACAATCCGAAATCGTCAATAGTCAATCTTCAATCCTATAGATGAGTGGGGCTTGACCTCATCAACAGATATGTTAAATATAAGATAAGAGGCACGGCCCAAAGGTCTCCCTGAAGGATGTTTGTGGGACTTGCATTTAGGGTCTCTCCATATACTATCAACCCTTTAACTATGAGGAGGAAATCCATGAAAAGAACGATCTTTTTTCTATCCTTTTTGATGGCCCTTTTGTTTGTATGGTCAACCCCTGTGACATCTGTCCTGGCAGCTGAACCGATTGTGGTTGGGGTGCCTACCTCTCTGGGGTTTCTGGAGGGGAAGGAGTCCCTTAAGGCCGTGGAGATGGCGGTGGAAGAGATCAATGCCGCAGGCGGTGTTAAGGTTGGATCTTCAAAGAGACCTTTCAAGATCGAATCCATCGACCTGCGGGATGCAGCGGCAGGGGTTCCTGTCCCGGAAGCACTCCTGGGTTTGGAGAAGATCATACTGGAAAAGAAGCCCACGGCCCTGCTGGTGGGGCCCTTCCGCTCTGAGGCGTTGCTGGCCGGGATGGATATCATAGCGAAATACAAGGTCCCCCTCCTTGGTACTATTGCCATGAGCCCCGGCACAGAGGCGAGAATCAAAAAAAATCCCGAGAAATATAAGTATATATTCAGGGTCTCCCTAAATGTGATCTATTGGGTGAAACTCCTGGGTGGCACAATGGGCACTTTGAAGAATGAGTTCGGTTTCAACAAGGCCTACTTGATGAACCAAGATGTCGCATGGGCCCGCGGCACCGCCGGTTTTATGGCAAAGAAGTATTTTCCCAAGGCCGGATGGGAGGTTCTGGGCCACGATCAGTATCCCACGGGCTCTTCCGATTTCTCCTCAGGACTGATGAAGGCGAAGATGAAGGGGGCCAACGTCCTGTTTACATGCTTTGATATGCCCCAGAGCGGTGTATTGGTCAAACAGTGGAAGAGCATCAAGGTCCCTGCCCTCGTTGCCGGCTTTATATCTCCGATGGCGGGACAGGCGGCCTGGAAGACATTTAACGGAAAGATCGGCGGTCTTATGAATGCCATCTTCGAGATAGGAAATATCCCATCAACAAGATACCCCCCTGCCAAGGCATTTTATGATGCATATAAAAAGAAATACGGAAAAGGGATTGAGTCGGGACATGGCCCTGCTCCTTCCTATGAGTCTGTCTATATCCTGAAAGATGCCATTGAGAGGGCAGGTTCACTCAATGCGGACGATATTGTGGCGGCCGTGGAAAAGACAGATAAGAAAGGTGTGATGGGCAGGATCAAGTTCGACAAGGGTCATCAGGTCATTTACGGAACCGACCCGGAAAAAACAGCAACGGCATGTTTCTTCCAGTGGACCGACGACGGCAAGCGGAAGATTGTGTACCCCAGCAGCCTGGCTGAGGGCAAAATCGTCCTGCCATCATGGGTCAAGAAAGCCAAATAAGGCCATGCCCGGGTCTGTCCTCTTTGCTCAGATTCAGAGAGGACGGACCCCCACACCTTCCCAGAAAAAGAACACAGAAAAACCCCTTTTTCCATGCTGCTGAGCACCCTCGTATACGGCTTTGTCAATAGCACAATCCTGGCCCTGGTGGCACTTGGCTTTAACCTGACCTTTGGCATCAGCGGGGTTGCAAATTTTGCCTACGGTGCCCTTTACATCCTGGCGGGGTTTGTCGCGTGGATCTTATTCAACTCACTGGGCCTCCCCTATATACTGGCCGTCTTTTTTTCTGTCCTTCTGACGGCCCTTGCAGGGGCCCTGATGTACCGTTTTGTCCTCCTGAGGATCAGGGGTATGGTGCTCTCGGAGGTTATCGCCTCATTTGGGATCGGTCTGGCCATCCTGGAATTGTTCAAGTACCTGGGGTTCATCGGTTTTGAATATACCCTGCCGGTGTTTGTGGATGTGAGCATCGATATCGGTCAGGTCACCATTGACATGCAACGTATATTTATCGTGATCATTGGTATTGGTCTGACAGGATTTCTCTGGTTTTTTACCCACCACACCAGGACAGGCCTGCGCTTCAGAGGCATTGCGCAGGATGAGCGGACGGCATTGAGCCTGGGGATTAATTCTGACCGGATAGCAACCCTGAGCGTATCCTTTGGCGCGGCCTATGCGGCAATAGCAGCCATCGTCATATTGCCTCTGGGCACCATTACCGTTGAACACGGCTATGACGTCCTCATAAATGCCCTGGCGGTGTGCATTGTCGGGGGTTTGGGATCCACCGGCGGTGTGGTGATCGCCTCTTTCCTGATCGGCTATGCAGAAACCTTTACGGCGACCTACCTGGGGAGCCACTGGGTCATGCTGGTCCCTCTCGCGGCCATCCTGGGGATACTCGCGATCAAGCCGTCGGGCATCTTCGGGGAGCAGAAGGAATTGGAAGAAAGGATATAGAGAATGCCGAATGCCAAATGCCGAATGCTGAATGGCGAATGGCGAATGCTGAAGGCGGAGGGCAGAGAGCAGTTGAACTAAGAGCAAGGAAAGATTTAAGAAATGAAACGGCGAAAAGAGAGGATAGATAGGGGCATAAAGGTAAGGTCGGAAGACATTTTTGCGCTTTGCTCCTGGAGGGAGATGCTCTATTTGTCCTCCCCCAGGTTGTTGCCCATAGTGGGCC
>JADHXI010000022.1 GCA_016783065.1 Desulfobacteraceae bacterium
ATTTATCCTTAAAAGCCTTCAACCTTCAGTCTATCCACCTGAGTAGTTACAAAGTTCCTTTAAAAAGGCGCAACCCGGCAATACCTCCAAGTTACGCCTTCACTTCCCCCGCGCTCCCTAATAGAGGCCGAGGGCCGTAAGACACTCCTAATTTGATTTTCCTAACAAACTTAGACGAATCTAATACACCAAACAAAAAACCTTGTCAAGAGTTTTTTTGGTGAAGTACAAATATTTCTTTTTAACTGGAACATGGTCTCACGCAAAGACGCGAAGTCGCAAAGGTTTTTTCTATAAACCCCCATGATAGGCTCAGAGAATTGCGGCAAAGAAGAGGAGTCCGAGGCTCATTACCATAAGGGCGGCTGCGGTCTCGATAATACGCTCAATATTTTCAACTATTGCCTGTCGGTGCTCTAAGGCCTTCAGAACCAGGTTTTTGCCAACAAGGCCGGCGACTCCAACGGCCGAGATGGTCACAGCCATACCGAGAGTGAGGAAAGCAACCAGCAGCAGGCCCAAACCCAGGGCATCAAGAGACATGCAAAAAAGCATCACCAACACTACGCCCGGGCAGGGTATCATTCCTGCGGCAATTGCCGGCCATAATGGATGACTCAGCTTATCTTTCGACAGTCCGATGCTGCTTGATCGCTCATTCCCGGTCTGCCTGCACCACGAAACCATGCTCCTTATCAGGAGGACTGCTCCAAGCAGCACTATGAGACCATAGCTTATAAGCTGGGTTGTGTGGGTTACACTCCCAAGTGATTCGCTAACACCCTTTTGAAGCACGAAATGTAGGCCCAGTACCAGGCCTACACCGGAAAGGGCGTGGAAAAGGGCTGTCAGATTCCCTAAGAGAATACCGAGGCTCAGGTTCTTGCCCCGCGAAAGGAGGTAGGAAACAGCCACGGCCTTGCCGTGACCCGGTCCGGCAGCATGGAGTACACCGTAGGCAAAGGCGATAATGATTAGAGCAAGCAGAGGCTGAATACTCCCTGTTTTCTTCGCCTCTCTCGTCAGAGCAACCATCTTCTGGTTAAGCTCCTGCTGCCAGAAAGCGATCCTCGCCAAGAATGGATGCGGTAAGGGGAGGGCAGATGAAACCTGCTGGTCATCTTTCGAAGTAAATGGGTTTTGAGCCTTTGCCGGGACCACCTCCCAGATCAGAGGGAGCGATAACAGTATAAATACGAATACCCTACCCGGTTTTCCGCCGGAACCTGACAACGAGCTCTTCTGGATAGACCTGTCCATAATAATAGGCCTCTTTCTTATTCCTCCCAATTTGGTGATGGACCTCATAGGAAGAAGCGTTCTCAAAACCTACCGGGTTCTTTGCCAAGAAAACACTGCAATAAAAACTGATATCATATATGGAAATCCTGACTTCCTTGAATGACGAACCGGCCCTGACATGGCATGGTACAAAAAACCGGTAGATAAGGGCATTATCTTTAATTTTTGCAGAGAAATCCTTAACAAAGTCTACTTTGAACACTCTGTTATTAATCCTAATATGTGTGAAATAATTAAAGTTTTTTAGATTCGAAAAAGCACCATTCTTTATATCCCTTATCTCAGAGGGTTCAAGGTGCCCGTTCCGGTTCTTGTCAAAATCGTGGACGATCATATTACTGAACATCTCATCAAAGACCCACTTCAATCTGAAACCTGCCAAACCGTTTTCATCAAAGACGACTTTGATGGAGTTGTAGATGAAGACGTGGGGGTGGGGGAGAAGCAGGGGGGCGTGCACGAACACCACAAAGAGAATAAGCGCTAAGGAAAAGATTGCTCGATGCTTCATATCCTCCAACCCGGAAAGTCCGTGTAAAACCCTCCGGACCGCAGCGAGGAGGGCAGATCCTTGATCATAGGATTCAGAGTCAACCCTATTTGAATCGGGATCTGTTGTCAACTCCGGGGTCTATTTCCGGATAAGAGGACCGCAGCAATCTGTCTGCTTGATCTGTCCTTTTTACAGTTGTCCCTGGCGAAATTTTTCTGCCCTTCGGGTCAGCACCTTGCTGACTAAATATAGATAGGTAAACCGTTTGTCTTATTTTGATTCTATCAGTACGTGGGTGAGCCTCTTGCGCAATGCCTCCAACCTTTTGGATTTAAATGCCTTTCTTGTCTGCTCAAGGACCTCTATGGTCTCGCTGAGAGCCTCCTTTAACCTGGTTTCAACAGGGGAATAGGATGACAATGAGAGCCTTTTCAATGTCCCATCACCCACCCTCTGCTCCAATATGGTGGCCATAAGATAGCGATGCATATCTATGCGCTGATGAAGCTCTTCAGTGCTTGCGTCAATCGCCGTGATCAGATCCCTCTTATTTGCAACCCTCATTTATTAACCTCATCTAAATTAGTTAGAGTAATCTAAGTTTACGCGCAAAAAAATCACTCCACGATGATTTTTTGGGCCATCCCCCGACCAATGGCCAGCCTGGAATCTTTTACCCTGAGCATAACGGGCCCCGCCCCGTTCCGGCTCAAGACGGGAAAGGCTGCCCCTGGTACAAGCCCCATACTGTAAAGCCTTGACCTCATGCCTCTCCCCCCGTCTATGTGCGCAAGGGTCACCTCTTGCCCCTGATCAACCATGCTAAGTACCATCTTGGCTTACCTCCTCTGTCTCCATATCCTTAATCCTGCCCCCAAACTCATTGGAAAACGCTTTCATATGCTCTAAGCATTTTTCCCTGTCTTTGCCATGCGCCCTAAACTCTTCAAAACGCTCAAGCCAGTTTTCCCCGGTCCTCGGGCAGGACTGGATAAATTCCATAAACAGAACAAACCTGTCCATTGTGGGGGCGCCGACCGCATGTTCCATTTTGCAGGCCTCTTCATCGGCCTTCTCAAGATCTATGCCTAAGATATCCGCAAGAAAGCTCCGCAAGACATGATGTCTCCGGTCAATCTCTTCGCCAACACCAGACCCTTTCTCTGTGAGCTCCAAATACTCATATTTTTCGTAGTCGATTAATCCCCTCTCGCTGAGAGTCTTGAGCATATTGGTCACCGTGGGCATTTTGACCCCGAGTCTCTTGGCAATATCCTTGACCCGGACCACCCTTTTTTCCTTGCCTAAGTTAAAGATAGCCTCCAAATAATTTTCCATGGCCGGAGTCAGGGACTTGTGCGAGTCACTTTTTATTGCGCTATTTTCCACCGGGTGTTGTCATATTAGATAGTACAAATTAAGTTTTGTAAGCCTAATTACCATTGCAAAAAGGGCGTGTCAAGGTTTTTTGGTTCATCGCGGATTAAGGTGAAAAAAAGTTGATGATGCATTTTTTGCGGGACATTTCCCCCCGTTTGTTATAAATGAAGATGGGAAAAACTCAATGGAGGATTTCCCATGAAATTGCTACCGTGTGTTACATCCTTTGTAAAGGACGCTGCGAAGGCCGTGAAGCGAATCAGCCAGCAAGAGTTCAAAGAAGTTGCGGATGAAACCCTAACCGAATTGTTGGGCATTGCTACCATGGTGGTGAAAATGTATGCAATTCGTCGCGAAGGAGAACATGAAGTCCTACATCTTTGGTGTGCTCATCGCGAAGAGATTTCCTTGTGTACACACTGTGGCTTGCTTTCAACGAAAGTTCATCAAGAAGAACATCGTTGCATCCGGCATTTGGATGTCTGGGGCAAAAAGACCTTCTTGCATTTTCTGTCTCGCCGTTTCAAGTGCGAGCAGTGTGGTCTTATTTTTGCTGAGGAATTGCCCTTCGTGGATTCCCATCGGAGGCAATCCACGGACTTCGAAATGCATGTTTATCAAGCCTGCCTTTCAGGGACCTGTAAGGCCACAGCTGTCCGTGAAGGCTTGAGCCATTCCACGGTTAAAGAGATATTCAATCGTCTTGCAGGATTGAAAAAGAACCCCGCTGCTCTGAGCAACACCAGGGTGCTGGGAATCGATGAGCTTTCCCTGAAAAAGCGTCACAAGCAGTTCGTGCTCGTGATTTCCGATATTAGGAGAAAATGTCTCCTCGCAGTGTTGCCTGACAGGGAGAAAAAGACGCTGGAGGATTGGATCGAAGCTCTGGGTCCCCAAAAGAGGAAAGCGATCCGTTTTGTCTCCATAGACATGTGGGCGCCCTATTACCAGGCAGCCCGAAGCAAACTCCCCCATGCCAAGATTGTGGTTGACCGATTTCATGTTATGAAACAACTGAACACTCGCCTGACCCAGCTACGAACCAAATATCAGAAGCAGTGCACCCCCGAAATTCAAACAGTTCTCAAAGGCAGCCGATGGATACTTGTACGCAACCGATCCGAATTGTCATCAGAACAAACAGATCGGTTAGATAACATATTGAGGTTGTGTCCGGATCTTCGAACCTTGTATCTGCTGAAGGAAGAATTCCGCACGATCTTCGAGAAAGTCAAATGCAGACAAAAGGCTGCCCGATTTCTAGATGCATGGCTTCTAAAGGCCGAACGCACAGGTGACAAATATCTGGCAAAGTTCCTTACTACATTCAGAAACTGGCGAAACCAAATTCTAAACTACTTTATCGAAAGAATTACTAACGGGTTCGTTGAAGGCCTTAATAACGCTTTAAGAGCAACAATACGCATCGCTTTCGGATACAGAAATTTCACCAACTTCAAACTCCGAGTACTCGCAGAATTCAGCCATTTTCACGTTAATCCGCGATGAGCCGGTTTTTTTTGGCCTTTGCCATATTTTTTGTGATTTGGCCCGAGGATTTTCCAGAGAGAGGTTGAAATCCTTCATTTCGAATCGCCTTGCTCGCATAGCCCACCCTCACAGACTTTTATCTTCGCCAACTTCAATATGAGGAAAATCTCCTGGCCTGCCACAAGGCCCATGCTTTCAAAAGTATGACGCGGCATTTCAGCCAGAAGCTGATTATTTCCTGCATGGACCACCAGCCGGATCGACTCGGACAAATCCTTTATCCGGGAAATAACGCCCTTGAATCGGTTGACTTTCGGGCCCGGCGGCTTGTGTAACGAAACATAGATATCCCGGGGAAACAGGGCAATCTTCCGGATTGAATCCCCATCGTATGGAACGACAATGGGCAACCCACCGCAAGTCACCTCCACCAGCCCATGGCCAAGAGCACGGGTCTTGTCGCATTGCAGGATGTTGGGCGCGCCGATAAAGGCAGCCACCTTTTCATTTGCCGGGTAAAAGAAGACCTCCTGTGGCCTCCCTACCTGCTCTATGCGGCCCTCATGGATGATAGCTATTCTGTCAGCCATTTCCTCCGCCTCGCCCAAATCGTGAGTGACGTGCAACGTGGTTATATCGAGCCTTTGTTGAAGCTGCTTCAGCTCGATCCTTAGATATTTGGAGGTGTGCAAATCCAGGCTGCTCAAAGGTTCATCTAAAAGCAGAATCGCAGGGGAAAGGGATAGGGCGCGGGCCAGGGCAACCCTCTGTCTCTCCCCGCCGCTGAGCTGATGAGGGTAACGGGAAACCAGATGATTTATCCGCATAAGATCGAGCAGTTCCCCCACCCGCGCCTCAATCTTCTCCCCGGACCACCTGTTCGCTTTAAGACTGTAGGCAATATTTGAAGCCACTGCAAAATGGGGAAACAGGGCGAGATCCTGAAACAGATATCCCACCCTTCTCTTCTGAGGGGAAACACCATCCACGGGGGCACCGTCAAAAAGCACCGAGCCATCATATCCGGCCAGGCCGGCTATGATGTTGAGCAGAGTTGTCTTTCCTGCGCCATTCGGGCCTAACAATACCATTAGCTCGCCGGAAAAGACTTCCAGGTTTACCCCATGACAGGCATAGTTTCGTATATTCCGGAGTTCAATAGCCGGCATGCTGGTTCCACTGGCCTGTAAGCTTATCTTCGAGATACAGGAAGAACCTCTCGAAGAAGAAGCACATAAAAGAGAGGACCATCAAACAGACAAGGATTATATCCACCCGGATGAGGCTCTCAGCTCTCATAAGCAGAGCCCCGATTCCGGTGGGGATTGCCACCATCTCAGCGGCGATAACAACTTTCCAGGCCATGCCCGCCTCCAGCCTCAGTCCGGTAAAAACAGCGGGGAGGGCCAACGGCAGGACGATAGTAATCATAATTCTGAAGTCAGCAGCCCCCAATGTCCTCGCGGCCTGAATGAGATTTCTGTCCACGCTTTTGATGCCGGCGGCCGTATTATAACATATGGGGAAGAAGCAACAGATAAATATTATGGCTATGGGCAGGGCCTCATTTATGCCGATCCAGAGCATCAAGAGCGGAAGCCAGCCCAAAGCGGGAATGGGGTACAGCAGGCTGATCATGGGACTGAACGCCTTATTTAAGACCTCCTTCCATCCCATGAGTCCGCCGATAATTAGACCGGCGATGGCGCCGGAACAGAAGCCGATCACGACCCGAGCCAGACTGCTCAGGAAATTTTCGATCAGCACTCCGCTGGCGATCAGGTGGTAGGATTCCTGCATTACCACGGAGAAAGGGGGGAGGAAGAGGTGCCCGGGCATAAGGTTTAGGCGGGCTGCTGCTTCCCAGAACGCCAAAAATATGGCCACGGGCAGTATCCCCCACCATGGCTTGATTTTCTTGGGCCGGTTCATCTGATGAAGCTCAAATCAAGGATATCCTCGGCCTTGAAGCGATCCTTTATATAGCCAAGCCCTGCCATGTAGTCTATCACTTCCCGAACCGTGTCCGGACTGATATCAGTAGTATAATCAATGCGGGCCATAGATCGGAGCAAGACATTGGGCGTTATTTCTATTTTTCCGGCAATCTGAGCTGCTTTCGTCGGAAGGATTTTCCTCTCTGTGACCGACAACTGCCTGACCATGATGCTCGCTGCCTCATCCGGGTGCTCATTGATCCAATCGGTTGCCCTTTGGGTCACCCTGACCAGCTTTCTCACTATCTCCGGATGCTTTTTTATAAGTTCTTCCTTGACCACAAGCACACTTCCTTGCATCCGGGGCCAGATATCCCGGGAGGTGAGAAGCATCCTGAAGCCGAAATCTTCGGCCATGGTAGCCCATTGCTCCGGGAGAAAGACGGCGTCAAGCTGGCCCATTTTGACGGCGAGGACTTGTTTCGGTGGATTTATACGTCGAATTTTGGACAATATTTTAAGCGGGTCAAGGCCGTATTTGTTTATGGTCTTATGAAGAAGAACATCCACCGCGCCACCCTCTCTCACGCACCCGATGCGAATCCATGGGTTTTCCAGGTCCTTGATCGTCTTTATCTTGTCCGGGTTGACCACCAGGCCATAGCCATACTTGTGTGTCCCTGCAACAACCTTTATCTGTACCCCTGCATTGGCATAAGCGTTTATAGCAGGCATCAGGCAGATATACGCCACCTGGATATCTCCCCGGGCCAGACCGGAGGCCAAGGCCATGCCTGTTACGTAACTCTCGCAGGTGGATAGACGAAGTCCTTCCTTCTCAAACCATCCCTTATCCTGGGCAGTATAGGCAGCGGCAGCGTGGTCCATAAACTCCACTGCCATGCCGATTGGAGGGTCCTCTTGTTTGGTGCAGCCTCCGGTGAGGAGCGGGATCAAACAAATCGCCAAAAAGAGGGTTGGTAGAAGCCTCTTCACCATGAAAAATTCCTTACCTCCCGCAGGCACAAAACCGCTCCCAGTCCATTAGGTATGCGGGGCCGGCAATGGTGGTTCCATAGAATAGAACCGGCTTTTCACCGAGGAATTGCTCAATGGTCCCGTTTACAACCGTGGTGCCGGTCACGAGCAGGAGATCAGCCCAGCGGATCACCTCATCCGTGGCCTCAGGACCCTCAATGAGGGTGTTGAAGCGCGTGGCGCCGATGTTGTCCGGATCCAGGTCCATAACCCGGAGGGCAAAGGCAGGCGCAAGAGCTTCTATCATGCGGGGCTGGAATCCCACCTGCGCGATCTTAACCCTGCCGTATCGGTTTTTCAGGTATCTGGAAAGGTCCGTTGCGCACCGGGTTGGTTCCTCGTCGCGGCAGTGCACGGTCTTTTCGACCTGCTTCAGGTGCCGCAGCACGGCGTTCAAACTGGCCACGAAGAGGGCACGCCTGTAGTTGTTATTGAGGCCCATTTTAAGAACTTCATCAAGGGTCCCTTCAAAATCGCCGTATTGATCGGTAAAGGCTTGTCCCAACGCATTGCAAAAGTCTGCCTGCATAAGCCGCTCTTTACCCTTTTGCAAGGGGAAATCGTCTGCCTCAGGGTTGCCGATCGCCTCTTGAGTGCTGAGACCTCTGGCCTGTATCCGCACGCGTTCGGCCAAGAGACCTTGATCCTTAAGCAGTTTGACCACTCATTGCCTCAGTTCCTCATATATGTCAGCCATTATGCCGAAACTTTCCTACAAAAATATTCCCTATATAGTATCTGAGAACAATTTGCGGATTGCCGATTAAAGTCAACTTTTCAGGTTAATAGATAGTGAGGTTTGTACCTCGTACACGTCTCGGAAAACCTGCCGTTCCCAAAAAATCAGAGACGGTCTCACTCTGAGGATAAAAGAAAACCTCTTCCGGCGTGCCCACCTGTTCCAATTTTCCCATATTCAATACAGCTATTCTATCAGCTAATTCCCCTGCCTCCCCCAGGTTGTGGGTTACATGTATGGTGGTCATCCCCAACTCTTCATGAAGCCGCCTTAGTTCCTGCCGCAGGCACTTGGCGGTACGGACGTCTATGCTGCTCAGAGGTTCGTCTAAAAGCAAAATCCTGGGAGAGACAGCAAGGGCTCTCGCCAATGCTACCCGTTGTTTCTCCCCCCCGCTTAAGGTGCGTACATCCCGATTCAGCAAATGGGAAATGCCTAATAGAGGGGCCAGGGTTTCCACCTGCTGTCGCATCTTGTCTTTTTCGACCCTCTTTTCTTTCATTCCAAAGATTATGTTGTTTAGCACATTTAAAAAGGGAAACAGACAATAGTCCTGCGGAACATAACCTATCTGCCGTTCTTCCGGTGGTAAGGGTGTAACATCATTTTCATCTATCCATAACTTTCCTTTTCGGAAACGGCACAGGCCGGCGATACATTCAACAAGGATCGTTTTCCCCGCTCCTGTCGGTCCGAGGAGAACAAAGTATTCTCTATCAAGAATGGTAAGGTTTATGTCATTCAGGGAGAAATCTCCCAATCGCACAGAAAGATTTTTGATTTCAATCATATTTGCCACCTCTTACCGCTGATTCTTCTGAGAACGATCAGGGCTGATGCTGAAATGGCAATAAGGATAAAGATCACTGCTACTGCCTTTTCTACGTCGGCGGTGGCGAGGTTCAAGAATATGGCGATCGGCAGGGTCTCAGTTTTCATTTTGGTGGCCCCGGCTAACATTACGGTAGCTCCGAATTCCCCCACGGCCCTGGCCCAGGTCAGGATACCGGCCGCTATCAAACCATCCTTGGCAAGGGGTAGGGTTACCCTGAGAAAGGCCTTTAGCTTACTGCACCCCAATGTCCTCCCTACCTGCTCATATCTGGGGTCGATACTATCAAAGGTGGACTTGAGCAATCTGACCGCCAGGGCGCTGACCACCGTGAACTGGGCCAGGACGATGCCGGGCACCTCAAAGACAAATCTCATGACCCTGTTTTCTATCCCGGCTCCTATAGGGGTATTGAAGAAGACCAGGAGGGCCGCACCCAAGGCAATGGGCGAGATGACGATCGGCAGGTCAAGTATGGTATCAATTATATCCTTTCCCGGAAATTCAGTCTGGGAGATGGCATAGGCCACCGGAATGGCAATAACAATCGAAATCACGGTGGCTATGGTGGCGGTGGTCAGACTCAACCTGATGGCAAAGAGGATCTCCCGGGATATAAGGGTGGAGAACAGGGTATCCCAGTCTGTATAGACCATCATGGAAAGTACGATCCCCGTAAAGAACAGGGTGAGGAGGGCGAGAACGCTGATGGTGGCCGCCTTAAATGCCCTCTCACCTGTCAGGGCCTTCAGTACATGCGATTTGCCGTTTTTCAAAATTTATATGCCCCCGCCGGCCAGATCTACTCCCTTACCAGGGGCCTGTAGTCCTCAGGAAGCCTGTACTCTCCACCAATCTTGGCATTGGGGGCGAACGTCCGGACCTTTTCTTCTGTGGCGATATATCCCCATTTGGCAAAGATCTTTTGGCCTTCAGGGGAGGTCAGAAAGTCTATGAATTTTTGAGCGCTCTTCCTGTCCTGGCTGTACGTGGAGACAGCAGCGGGTATGTAGGCGAGCCTGGGCACCTGATCCGGCTTCAAAAAGACCGCATCGATCTTATCGGGATTCCATTTGGAGAATACCCTCCATCCTATAATGGCATCCACCTTTTTCATGGCCAACAGGGATGCGGTGCCGGAACAACTGGGGGCATGGGTGACGATATTTTTCTGCACATCCTTTAAAAGCCCACTTCGTTCCAGTACCTCAACGGCATACAGGCCCACGCAAACCGCTTCCGGATTCCCTATACCCACCCTGATCCCCGGCCTGGCCAGGTCCGAAAGGGTTCGGATCTCCTTCGAATTACCATGTTGGACATCAATGGCTATAACAAGATAGGCAATGATTTTGACCGTCTCCGGGTCAACTATCCCCTCCCTTTCGGCCCTGGCCATATAATCGGGTGAACCGGGGATGTACAGGTCCCCTCGCCGGGACATCTTCATCTGTGAGAGCATGGTCCCCGAACCGCTGAAGTGGAGGTCCACCCTGATCCCGGTCTTCTCTTTAAAAGCTGCGGCCGCCTCTTCCATGGCCGGCTTGCTCGCAGAACCACAAAATGCGGCAATCCTCTTCTGGGCAGCCCATGAACTACCAATACCGGCGAGGGAAAAAATTGTTACACCTAAACAAAACAGCATCTTTTTCATCTGAATCTCCTCCTTAATTTTAGTATTCTCTGTAAAGTTATTCCAAAAGCTCCACTTTTCGCTTTTTCATCTAAAGGGCCAACTCAACACGGGTTAGTATAACGTCCTCGTGATCGATCGTTGTATCTCCCACAGCAATACTGTCTCCGAAGTCCATGTGGTAGTAATTCAGCATTAACCGAATCATGTCCACAGGATACCAGTTGATTCCAAAAGTGACCCCGGCCGCCCTGTTGGTATACTTGCCGGGATCTACAAATCCCTGGTTGAGGAGACCCTGGTCTCCCTTGACCATCTCCAGCCTGGCGCCAATTTGAAAGGCTCCCCATCCACCCCCATTAAGCCTAAAGGGCCTCAACGGAACAATACGCCCGGGTTTGCCATTCTTGAAGACAAATTTCTCTCCGGTCAAACAGTGGGAAAGAGAAACATATCCGCCCCATCTGTTATAATCACCCCTCAGGGCACCATTCTCAAGGCCGTCTAATTTCACTATCATGTATTCCGACTGTAGCTTTGTGGAACCCCAGTCCCAGTAAAGTTCCGCACCGCCTCTTATCCGCGTCCCGTCTTGAAGCACACCATCGCTCATTGCCATGTAAGTAGTTCCGGCAGCCGTTGTCCATTTCCCCGAGTTCCACCACTGATCTTTGGTCAGGTTCTCGTTCCCCCATGTGAATGAAGCGCCTAGGCGGAGGCCTTGAAGAGACGCCATCCCGGACCTCAAAAATGGCGCGACCACTATGCGACCGGCAAGATCCTTGCCATCATCCGCGTCTGAGGGTTTATTCAACTTATAGCCGTTAAAGAGTCCCAGTTGATAATAAAACATCTGGTCCCCGATGCCCCCATGAAACATCATTCCGATATCACGGGAAGGTGATATCTTGTTGGCTATGGATCGTTCCATGAAGTCGATCCAGTTATCCGAGTGCATCTCTTCCATGGAAAAGGGGACTTTGAATTGACCGAATAGGAATTGAACCGGCTTGTAATATTGGAAATTCAAGAAGGCGTCATTCAGCCGGGCGCCGCCCTTTCCAAATTCCGATTCAATCCGAAACGCATAATCTTCATACACTCTTCCGGCGAGGCATAACCGGGCACGACGAACCAAAAAGGAATCGTGACTGGGATTGTCACCCAGATAGGCCTTGAAATCACCGTGAAAACGTCCACGAAGCAGGATTTTGGATTTCTTGTCGGCTGTTTCAATATAGAAACCTCTTTTGAACCCAGCAGTCACCTTATCTTTTTTAGGCGCTTCCTCCTTCTTGGCTATTTCTTTCTTTTTCGCCAATTCTTCCTCTTTGGCCTGTTTCAACAACTCTCTATACTGCCCCTTTGTAATGATGTTTTTTTCAATAAGAATTTCTAAGATTCTTTCATTCACCGGCTTATTTTTCTTTTCATCAGCGCTGCTGATCGAGGGACACATAATAAGAATTAGAAAGGAACCTAAAACAAAACCTAAGACAAAAAACTTCACCAACTTTTTCATTTTTCCCTCCACATATTCTCTTTAAGATCCGACCCTTATCATCGGCTTTCATAACCGAGCGCCATCATCAAATATAGAAATGGACTGCAGTTGCCCTGTCCCGTAAAGTGGATCTCGATCCAAAACGTAAATAACGCCAGCCCCAACGAGGGACGCCACACACCCCAACTGCCAATCTGCAATTCCCTATCAGTCCCGGGCGCAGAAGCGCTCCCAGCCCATGATGTGGGCGGATCGCACCCTGGCAGTCCCATAGAGGAAGATAGGTTCCCTTTGACCCCTTATCCCCTTCGCTGCCAGATGGTATTATTACAATCTGGTTATTATTCTAAAATAGATTATTCCAAAAAGGAATAGTTTTGTCAAGCACAAAATGGCGGCCCTGAAGAGTCAAAGAAGCGAGTATGTTTTTTGCTATCCATACAGGCAATTATAAAATCAAGAGTAGAGTGGGAGGGATTTGATTTCTAATCGGCTTTTCCTAACTAAAAGTTTTTTCTTATCGGAATTTCCAGTTTGACAAATTGGAATAACCAGAATATTATTTACATCAATCCATTCTCACAAGGACTTTATGCATGAACCAGTTTTTCGGCTTTACCCCGTCAGATAGCCGTCTCATTTACAACGAGGTGGGTATCAGAAGAAATTTGATTCGTCTTCTTATTGACGGTCAAGTCAAGAGCCCGTCCCTTCTAACGGGGTTTACCTGACGCACGATAAAAGAATCTACCCGTGTTCGGTAGGCACAGGGTCAGGCCGGAAAATCAAGTCCCATCCCTTTATTATTTCATGATCATTCTCCAAATCCCCTTCAGTCTGGCTCTTATGCCTCTTTTGATTAATCACCGGGCGCAATGGTGCTGGGCGCCCCGCGGGCTTCAAACCCGGGAGGGAGTTGGATTCCCTTCGCCATGTGCAACTCTCAATCCGGGGAAAAGAGGATACAAAAACAATTAAGGAGGAAAAGAATGAGCGAAGATTACAGAGGCATGTGGGAAAATCTAGGTCTGGACCTTGCGTAAGGCTGACCCGGCCCCCATCTCCGGTCTGGATGCGCTCCTGGCCAACCAGGTCTATTTTTATGATGATCCGGTCCGGTTTACCAAATCAGTAAACAGTCTTTTCGATGAACTGGAAAAACGGATCGAAAATAACGAAGGCGTTTTCCCGAAAGAAACACCAAGGCTACTCCTGTCAGGATGTCCCATGGCGGTACCAAAATGGAAACTTCCCTGGATTATAGAGACATCCGGCGCGGTGGTCGTGGGAGAGGAGTCCTGTGTGGGGGAGCGGGGCACCCGCAATTTGACCGATGACTCGGGAGGAACGGTGGAAGAACTGATGGAAGCCATTGTGGAGCGGTATTTCCAGGTGGACTGTGCCATCTTCACGCCCAACCCCGATCGCCTTAATCATGTTGTTGAGATGTTTGAAAAATATGACACAGATGGTGTTATCCATTACGGGTTGCAGTTCTGCCAGCCCTATCTCATGGAGGCAATGCCCATTGAAAAGTCCCTGGAGGCAAAGGGCATTCCCACCCTTCGGATTGACACTGACTACACCATGGAAGATGTGGGGCAACTCAAGAGTAGGGTGGAGGCGTTTATTGAGCAGCTTAAGTAGGGGAGAATGTTCTGTAAGCGATTTGCTGGCATTATAAGTAGATGTTCATCAAATGGCCGTAAACCACAAGAAAAGGGGTTAACAATGATAAGGCTATTTTTTCACTTGATGGTTGTTATAACGGTTTTGGCCGTTGTATTCGCCTCAAGCTATGCCTATACCGGTAATCCTGTAGATGCCGGGGATTCGAGGACTCACGCAAATACCGATTATCCTACCCTGTTGCTGCAACTCCAGCCATTCCTGCTCCAGATTCGGATTTTGGATCAAATGCTTCACTGCATATGGAATACCTTGCAACGACCGAGTATGTAAGGGGTATTGTCGAGGGGCAAAACCAGGGAGGTGTCCTTGTGGATATACGTAAACT
Organism: Desulfobacteraceae bacterium; assembly: GCA_016783065.1. Classification (GTDB taxonomy): domain Bacteria; phylum Desulfobacterota; class DSM-4660; order Desulfatiglandales; family Desulfatiglandaceae; genus JABMQV01. Next base: position 14,367 of record JADHXI010000022.1, read on the forward strand.
TAAAGAATACAATGGAGAATTAAATCCATACACTTTTTTTGATAAGAAAGGGCACATCCCGGGTGCTGTATGGATGGGTGACTGGGACACGCTGGTAGATATGAACGACGATACCTTCCGCAGCTATACCGAAGTCCAAAAAATCTGGAATGATTTAAAGATTACCCCTGACAAGGAACCGGTTTTTTACTGCGGTGGTGGTTGGCGGTCCAGCATAGGATTCTTCTATGCCTATCTTATGGGATTCAATAAAATAAGAAACTACGATGGCGGTTTCTATGAATGGAGCTGGAATCCGAACAACCCGATTTCAATGGGGATGTCGAGATGAAAATAACCTCCTGTCTTCGACATCGGTCATGCAAAGAAATGGATTCCTATCCTTTTACGACAATCGAATCTTGATTAGGGGAGAATTGAGTGAATGAAGATTGATACCAAGATTAAGGATATTATCGCCCGGGTAATCGACGGGTACCTTATTACTAAAGATGAGATTATCTATTTGCTAAGGATCGATCATCACTCCATTAATGGTGGCTTTATCATGGCCGCTGCCAATGAAATCAACCGGGCCGCTTCAAAGGGTAAAGCAGAGGTTCATGCGCAGATAGGGATGAACCTGTCCCCCTGCCCAAATAACTGTTCCTTTTGCGCCTTTGCTGCAAACAATGGCGTTTTCAAAGAGAGAAACGAACTCGGTGTGGAGGATATCATACAAATGGCCATCAAGGCTGAGGCATCTGGTGCAAATGCCATCTTTTTTATGACCACAGGTGATTATCCGTTCGGGAAATTTACAGAGATATCCAAAGAGGTCAGGGAAAAACTAAGATCCGATACGGTTACGATAGCGAACATAGGAGATTTTGGATTAGAAGAGGGCAAGATTCTAAAGGATGCTGGATACACGGGCACCTATCACGCCCTCAGGATCGGTGAAGGAAGAGATACGAACATCGAGCCTCAGACGAGATTAGATACTTTTAAGGCTGCCCGTGAAACAGGACTGCTGCTCGGAACATGTGTAGAACCTGTAGGACCGGAACACTCTATTGATGAGATTTCGGAAAAAATTCTAATAGGAAGAGAAGCAAGACCCTGTTATAGCGGCGCCATGAGGAGGATCAGCATCCCGGGTTCTTCACTGGAAAAATATGGGATAATAAGCGAGTTTTGCTTGGCCTATCTGGTTTCTGTTGTTCGATTGGCCATGGGAAGGGATCTCACTGGAAACTGCACACATGAACCAAACTTACTGGGGGCAACAGCGGGGGCCAATCTTTTCTGGGCTGAAGTGGGCACCAACCCGCGTGATACCGAAGTTGAGACATCCAAAGGCAGAGGACTTGGCGTGGCATCATGTATAGAGATGTTCAAGGAAGCCGATTTTGAGATCCTGAAAGGACCATCAGTCATCTATAGCGAGCGCAATATCATTTAAGAATTTTAGGGAAACAGCAATAAGATGCGATACGCGGGCATAGACATCGGTTCCCGAACCATCGAACTGGTGGTTCTGAAGGATCGTGAGATCATTGAAAGCAGGCAGGCCGACACAGGCTTTGACCCCATGGTCCAGGCCCAGACCCTGTTCGATGGACTGCAATATGACCGTATAAGAGCCACTGGCTACGGGAGGCAGCTCTTTGAGCTTTCCTTCGAGGCGCCCACGGTGACGGAGATCAATGCCTATGCCGTAGGCGCCCGGTACCTGTTCCTCAAGTGAGGACCATTCTGGATATCGGGGGGCAGGATTCCAAGGCCATTGCCCTCAATGGAAGCGGCAAGGTGGTCAAGTTCGAGATGAATGACCGGTGCGCCGCAGGGACGGGAAAATTCCTCGAAATCATGGCCCACACCCTTGGGTATAGTGTGGATCAATTCGATATGGAGGCGCTCAAGGCAACAAATGGGATGCAGATCAGCAGCATGTGTATCGTGTTTGCGGAATCCGAGGTCACTTCATTGGTGGCCAGGGGGGAAAACCGGCAAGATATTGCGATGGGCCTGCACCGCTCTGTGGTGCGGCGGGCAGTTAGCATGCTGAATAGGGTGACAGTCTTAATTCATCACGGCCACACCTCATGAGCCGATCGCAGGTCATCATCCATCCGATAAGAAAGCCATGCTTTTGAAAACACCGGATGCTGTGGTTTGAGCATGAAGGGGACATCGGACATTCTCCCTGCTTGACCGCGGAAAGATGGTTCAAAGGCCCCCGATAAAATTGAACTATAGAGAGCAGGGGATTAAATCCATCCCTGGATTTTTTTTCATAGTCCCGAGGGTGGCACAAGATAACAGTAAACTGAAAAAAATCGAGCATAATGTCAGTTTTTTATTCATAACCTTCCCAATCACGCTCAAAAACTCTTTATATTTCCGAAATGTCAATAAGATGTCCTGTGAACGGCTGTGATGTCCTTAAACAGCGACTCTGTAAGATCCTTTGGATGCCGCAACAGTCTAAAATAATCCTGGATAGAGATACGGGAGTTTGGGCGTATCAATGGTAATAATCTTTTCTGCATCGACACATGGGAAAGGAAGACCCTCGACCACTTTAAGCCCGAGGATCCCTTCCACACGCACCCATGAGTCAACCTCAAAAGAATCAGCCTTGTCATATGCCACGAGAGCGCCGGCCGGAAGGGCATCGGCAGCGCAACAGACGATGAAGAAACGAAAAACCAGGAAATGCCTCGCAGGAACCACCTCATCCCTGTATACCATCCCCTCTGTCACGATCCGTTTTCCACGGTATTCCTTGAAGTCCTGCAAGATATCCAGGAGCGTGACCTTGCCGTCCTTTGAAATCCCCTTGGAAGCCTTGCTCCGGGTTAATGCCCTGGAAAATGCCGGGGCGATTGAACGGCTTTTGAAGGCATGAGAACCAAGAGGTTCATCCTGGGCCAAAAGCAGGTAAAACAGAGGGAGCAAAAGCACTCCCAGCCTTATCCACAATGTCGCGCCGGAGGCAACATGTCCGGCAGGACGCGCACGAAAGAGCACCGCTATCAGAAAGGCAAACGATATACACAGGGCCAGGAGGAGCAAGATCCAGAACCCGGGTCTGAGAAAAATCTGATAGCGCCCACTTACAAGAAGCCACGCGTATGTGCCTGCCCATGCCAGGAACAATCCCGCCATTTCAAGTCGAGCCGACTCAAGCTTCGTTCTGTTCATGATTACATCCGTCCGATGAATGCCTGCAATATCATCATTGCGAGAAATACCCCGACAATTGTCATTCCACTGAGCGCCGCAATGGCGCGTTTCCGGAAGAGACCCAGGTACATAAATAAAAGCTTCAGGTCGAGCATAGGACCCAGAACCATAAATGCCATCTGTCCTGACAGGGGAACGGAAAATTGAAAAGAGGCGGCCACAAAGGCGTCAGCTTCGGAACAGAGATTCAGGGCCACTGCGAGAGACATCATCGTGATGATAGACAGTGATGGACAGTCAGCAAAGAAGAGAAAAGCGGCACGGTCTACCGTGGTCTGTATGGTCGCTGCGATGAAGGCCCCGATCACAAGAAAATGGGCTATATGAAAAAAGTCGTCGGCAGCATGGGTAAGGGCGCCGATAATCCTTGAGCCATGCCCCCCATTCACGGCGCGATCATGTCCGGAGAATTCGCAACCGGTGTTGCCATGCTCCAGATTGTCTTGTCGTAGAAGGGCCGGGGCTTTCCTGAAAAACATGCCCATACTGAGACCGATCGCAACGGCAATGAGATATCCCGCTATTAGCCTTATGGCACATATGCCCCAGTCCATTTTGTAGGCCACGGCCGTAGACACCAACACGATCGGGTTTACAATAGGCCCACCCAACAAGAATGCAACGGCGGCGGATAAGGGCGTCCCTTTGTGCAGAAGTCTCCTGACCACCGGGACTATAGCGCACTCGCATACAGGGAATGCCATGCCTATGCCCGCAGCCAAAAACACCGTGCGCAACTTCCCTTGAGGCAAAATAGAGGAAATCCGCTCTTCAGGCACAAATTCCTCTATGAATCCGCCCACCAGAGAGCCTATGAGCATGAAAGGAAAGGCCTCGAGGACAATGCTTACAAAGGTAATGGCCAGGGTCCGAACATAGGGCCCCTTTCCCAGATGTATAAGGATCGCCATGGCGTAAACGAGAAAAAGGGCTTCAATGATCAGACTCCAGGGGATGCCTGCCGGACGGGCCGCGCAATCTTCGCTTGCATGGTTATTAGAGAGGTTGATCATTTCAAAGCCGACGCAAACCCTTTTACAACCTTGGAGAGATTTAGAGCCCAATCCAATTCCAGTGGGTCAGCAAACATGACCTGACCTTTGATGGCCCTGGCGATTGTGTTCGCGCTTTTTGTAGAAAACTGGGGCTGGACAAAGATCACCCTTATTCCATCTTTCTTGGCATTATGAATTAATCGTTGGAGCACCTTAGGCGTTGGTTCTTTCCCTTCTATTTCAACCGGTATCTGTTTCAGGCCGTACGCCCTTGCAAAATATCCCCACGCAGGATGGTAGACCATGAACCGCGTACCCTGATCTGTTCCTATAAACTGATTTCTGATCTTGAGATCAAGTTCAACCACTTCGCTGATAAACTTCTTATAGTTGTCCTCATATGTTTCCCTGTGGGCCGGATCAACCTTCAGAAAGCCGTCGAGGATATTCCGGGCCTGCAGCATCACAAGGGGTGGAGAAAGCCAGATATGGGGGTCTTTGATCGCGGCGTGGGCGGTTGTTTTGTTGTCAGCCCCGCCTTTTTCATTGTTGTGGAGATGGGCCTTCATGGGGATTTTTTCTATCCCCGCCTGCGTGGCAACAATCGTCATCTCGGGATTGAAGCTCTCATATTTTCCCAGCCAGACCGTTTCAAAAGGGACACCGATGGCGAAGTATATCCTGGATTTTGTGAGTCCAACCATCTGTTGAGGTTTGGGTTCGTAGGTCGCCGGATTGGCCCCGGGAAGCACCATCACGGAAACATCAACCAGATCCCCTGCGATTTTTTTAACAAAGTATTTCTGGGGGACAATACTCACGGTGACCTTCAGGGGATCTCCCGCAAATGCCAGGGACGTAAAAAAGGTCCCCAACAGGAATGATGGGATAATAACAAACGCAAAAAGCCTCGATTTTTTCTTCATCTTTCATCCTCCTTTGCTAAAGAAGTGAACACTATCTGTTCTCAGAACTTGAAACTAACACTGGTATAATAGAACCTTCCCGGTTCGTTTACGATGGCCGCATGAGGGGCCGCTGGGGAAAATGCTTTGGAAGTTAACTGGTGCGAACTGACCATCACTTAGGCTGGTGGTAAGCAGTTATATAAAAATGCATTTGTAACTGATTTCAAAATATCAAAATTTGCCTGGTGTCCCCATATCATTGTCAACTATGATAGCAGTTCGGAAATGCGGAAGCCTCCTTGATGGAGCAAATGGGATTTGTTACAGTGCTGGTCTAGTCGAATCGGTGTAATGCAGTTGATTGCGGTTAGGAGCACGGAAAATCAACAGGAAACGTTCAGAACTGATGTATCATATTGTTATCACTTAACTTCCCCGTGATATAAAGAATATTGGCCTCCGTCCTTAAATCCACAACCGCAATTAAATGGTTTACAGCAATACATTTTATATGTTGTGATCTCTTGATCTTACGTCAAATAGAGCAACAACGATCTGCTGACATCAGGCATCAATTACTAAACGCGAAAACTGTAACCATGTGTTATTATTGACTTTTTCTTGCAAAAGGAGGTGTTCCTGTCCGTCTTGCCATCAGAAAAGAGTAGTGCAATTCGGTGGATGGCTCTGTGAGGAGGTCCTCAAGGCAGTTCCCCACCGTCATTTCGTTTTCAGCATACCCAAAATCCTCCGCCGATATTTTCTCTACGACCGAAGCCTTCTCTCCGGTCTGAGTCGTTGCGCTTGGAGATAGGAAGGCCCGGTCGTGACTGTCTATGCCCCACATGGGTGGGCCAAGAGAAAAGAAGACGATCAGAACTACTTAAAGACGAGATGGATGGAATCCTGAAGTGGTCTGACATGACCGATGATACTTGCCTTTTTCACTTCGCTGTTATGCAATGAATCAATCAATTTGCGGCCCTGGTTTTCAGGAACAGCCACCAGGAGCCCTCCGCTGGTCTGGGGATCATAAACGATTTCCTGATGCCATGCCGGTAAGGGCTTTTCAAAACGCAGGTGTTTTTCCACAAGCTGTTGGTTGTATCGATTGACTCCCGTATTCATTCCCCTCTTGTACATCTCGAGCGCCTCACGCATGATTGGAATTTTTGACAAGTCAATCTCAAGGGTGATGCCGGAGCCACTGGCCATCTCAAGGCCGTGACCCGCCAAACCGAATCCCGTGATATCGGTCGCAGCATGGATCTCAAATTCACTCATCACCTCAGCAGCCTTCTTGTTGAGACTGCTGACTATCACAAGGCACTCCTCCATCGCTTCTTCAGAAACCCATTTTTTGAGATTGGCGTTGAACAGAACCCCGCTGCCAATGGGTTTTGTCAAGATCAGGATATCTCCGGGGCTTGCTCCCCTGTTGGTCCATACCTTTTCCGGATGCACAATACCGGTAACGGATAACCCAAACTTGGGTTCATCATCCTCGACACTGTGACCTCCCCCCAGAACGGCACCGGCCTCTGTGATCTTATTCATCGCGCCGGCAATGATCTGATGCAGGACTTCCGGCCCAAGTTTTTTGGAGGGGAAGGCCACCAAATTGATGCAGACGAGGGGTCTTCCGCCCATGGCATAGACATCGCTTATGGCGTTTGCTGCGGCTATCTGGCCAAACAGGTATGGATCGTTGACAGGAGGAGTGATGAAATCGGCGGTTACAACAACTGCCATCTCTTCGTTGAGGCGGTAGACTGCTGCGTCATCATTTGTCTCGAATCCGACCAACAGGTTTGGGTCCTGGGTGCTGGACAACCCCGCCAAAAGTTGATCAAGCCCGACCGGGTCGATTTTTGCTGCTCAACCGCATGTCTTCGAGAGGCTTTGGAGCGTAGGTTTCTGGAAAATATTGAATTTCACTGGTTTATTTTTCCTTTCCTATCGGCAGTGGGTCCTGTCTCCTCCCTGCCTGAACATGGGGATATGACTTGTTCAGGACCAAAAGTACCGCTTCAGAACAATGCAGGTGCCGGCTCCGGTGGAGATTTTGGGCTTTGTGAAACACCGGAATTAATCGGTCCCCTCGGTCTTATACTCTGCACCTTTCCACGCAAAGATTCCGCCAGGGAACCTGTATACGTTCTTATATCCGAGTTTAACCGCCCACATGGCGCCGTTGTGACTTCTGGTGCACTTGACAAAACCACAGTAGATTACAATGGTTTTGTCCTTGTCCGGGCCGAGCAGAGCGACGAAATCCTCTTGGGTCTTGCCATCGGTCTCTTTGGTATTCCAGGTCGTCATTTCGGGAATGGGGAAAAGAAACTGCTTTGCGCCCGGGACATGTTCCTTTTTGTAGCTGGCCTCGTAAGGCATGGTATCTACAATGAATGTGTCCTTTCCGGAATCTATCCATTTTTTCAGTTCTTCTGCAGTGATCACATCATAACCGCCACGCTGGACCTCCCGAACCAGTTTGACGGCGCCCTGTTCCTTTTTGACCTCTTTTTCGAACTTGTTGTCAAAAAGGGCCACTGCCGGCATGTATGTTCCCATCAGAATAATGAGCAATACCGCAGAACAAAAAATCACCTTAATCATTTTCATCATTTACTCCTCCTTTTAGAGAATTCTTTTAATTCCCGGGACAAACGAACGGGTCTTGAACATCGGACATATCTCCATCCATAGAGATATATGACCCCTGCCATCATCCCAAAGTCCCTGTATAACGCAGAACGAAGCCCGTGATAGGCCTTGGCTTTTGGATCTTCAGGGCCAAAACATCCACAATCCACATCCAGCCCCATCCAGATCCCGTAACCCAGAATTGCCATGAATAGGACCAAGAGTCCGGCAACGATCCCCAGACTACCTCGAACATCAATCAATAGGCCCATACCCGCCAGCAGTTCCAGGGCAGGGAGGAAAAGGGCCACCGCCATGATCAACTCATCAGGGAGCAATCCATAGGCCTCAATAATCACGGCGAAAGACCGAGGCTCAATAAGCTTGGAGACGCCTGACCAGACAAAAACTACAGCCAGGATGAAGCGAACCGCACGGTATACCCAACTGGAAAGGAGCGCCTTTACCAGGGAGAATCCCTTGATAGGATACCCTTCGCAGGGCTTCCTGCTCCTTTCTATGGTTAGTTCGTTTAAAGTCTTCATAGACAGAGAATTCACGCTCCGTATGTTAAAAGGCCCTGGAGTGCCGCAAGGCACCCGACTCTGACCCGCTCCCTGCAGTTGTGGGGGTGAGATTAACATAGATTATACCGATAAGTCAAACTGGAAATTCCTATACTTTTATCAGATCTCTTAGGGATATCCGATGCAAAAATGAAGTCTGCTTAAGCCTTGACAAAGCGTCCTAAGAGAGACCTAAGAAGCACTGGGCCTTTTCTCCTTGACACCCAAGACGATTTCCCTTCATACTCCTTAATCAAGAAACAAATCCTGGCTTTCCCGGGGGGATTAACTGCAGGTGTCTTCCGTGGATTTTGATCTTCGTCAATTGGAGATTTTCTGTAAGGTGGTTGAGCTGGAGAGCTTTTCAAAGGCAGCTCATGCCGTGTTCCTGTCTCAGGCCTCTGTCAGCGAAAGGATCGCGAATCTTGAAGGGTCTGTGGGAACCAAGTTACTCGATCGCCTGGGCAGAAACATTGTGCCGACAAGGGCCGGTGAACTTCTTTACAAAAACGCTGTCTTGTTATTGGAAATGAAGAGGACGGCCTGTTTGGAAATGGAGGCCTTTCTCGGTCTGAAACAGGGGGAAATCCAGTTGGGTGGAAGTACCATTCCGGGCGAATACATCCTTCCCAAAATCATCGGTCGATTTCACCAGAAATACCCTCTCATTTCTGTGATCCTATCGGTCTCCGATACCACTGAGATCAGAAGCCGTGTATTGGAAGGGGGATTGGAATTGGGCGTAGTCGGCTCCAAAGCCCCTCATAAAGCCCTTATTCACCACGAACTGTGGAAGGACGAACTGGTACTGGCGGTGCCTGCCCGGCATCGGTGGGCCAAGAGAAAAGGGATCTCCCTGGAAGAGCTTATGGAAGAGTCTTTCATCATGAGGGAAACAGGGTCCGGAACGCTGAATATTATGGAAGAGCATCTGAGAGCTTCAAGAGCAATCAGTACAGATACGCTCACAGTGGTGGCGCGATTCGGATCTTCCACGGCTGTCAAAGAGGGCATCAAGGCTGGCCTGGGCATTTCCATCCTCTCATCCAGGGCCCTTGACACAGAGTTGAAAACTGGCATCCTCAAGGCCTTAAGAATAAAGGGACTCCCCATATACCGCAGCTTTTATCTGATCAGGGATAAACGGAGAATCGCTTCACCCATATGTCAGGTACTGCGTGACTTTCTGCTCACGACCTCCAAAGAGGAGGACAAAACAAAATAGGTCGGTACGCCACCCCCATCTCTGAGGGGTGTCCTGGTATCTCAGGTTTGTTCAGGGATAGACAAACTCCACTACGTAAATGGTGTTTTCCAATGGAATCCACACCTTCAGGTCAAAAGAGGAAAGGCCCTTGAGCCAGTCTTCCTGTAAGGAATAATGATTTACAGGCGGTTGACGCATACCCACAACTCGATAGGAGGAAACGTACCAGAGGGGAGGCTGAGGGTACCAGAAGGTGAACTCACGGACTGTGCCATCAGGGCCGGTAAGAGATGCCTTTATTCTATCTTCCCGCAACAATTTCACAGGATTTTGGTCCTTGTCCAGAAAAGCTATACGAAGTATCCCTCTTTGTGGATCATATCCCATATTCACGTAGTAGCGCCATTTCCTTTCCCCCAGGGGGCGGGGCTGGCCATATGAATAGTGATGGGTGGGCGTTTTCGCTGGGACTTCCACTATCCTAGTTGGCACACAGCTCCAGCAGAGCAGTGCCGATCCAATTAATATCATCATACAGAATCTTCTTACCAATAACATGGCCTCCCCCTTTCTCGTAAGGTCTGTCAAGAAATTGAGCCCACGATCTCAAAAGGACTTAACCTAACTGCATCTTTCTTCCCAACCGCGAAACTGATCAAAACTCTACCGCTATCTGACCAAAAACCATATCTCGGCTATCTCTGCCTTCCCCATCGAGGTCATCAAATTGGTCATGGAAGTACCCCAGTGACCCTATGATCCCTGCGAAAATGGTCTGATTAAGGCCTATGCCATACCGCCATCGCGGATAGCCAAGATTTTCTGTCTCCCTAGATCCTGCGAATTTCAATACGATCTCCAGATTCCTCCCCCAATCATAATTGTACCCGGCCTCAATATTCCAAACCATGGGCTTTGCCCCCTTTCCGGTCCCCGTGGCAATTTCATCGGGGGCAAAATTCCTCAAGGCCGTCATGTATTCAAGATCCAAAAAAAAGTTAGAGTAACTCAAGCTGAGATAGCCGTCAAATCCTCCTACATAATTCTCAACACTATACACATTTAAACCATGCAAATATTCTGTTAACCCAATTGAATCTGCGATGTTGGAGATGTAGGAGGCACCTATTTTTGCTCTAAAACCTTTGTCAGTCTTGAAAACGTAATTCGCATCAAAGCCAAAGGTCTTTATTCTATTCTCCTCTCCGGTCTTGTTCATGTCACCCTTAAAGACGTAGCCGGAAGCCAAAAAGTCTTGATAATTAAATGCCAAGAGCACTGCCTTTTCCCTATCTTCTCCCAGGTCCAGGGTCATGGGTTGATCCACAAGCGGGCTGTCCGGAAAATGGGTCAAAAGCGCACCGAAGGGTACGTACATGGCACCAGCCGTAAGAGATAGGGGGAACTTTTGTGGATTCCCAACGGTTACCACACCCACATCCAGATTCAGGCCTGATTCCTCAATGGCTGCGGCGAATGTGGGATCCTCATATTTCAAGATCATTGCTGCGTTGACCCACTCGTTCACCTCTGCCTGTATGGCCAATTCCACGGTGGTGAGATTGAGATCACTTTGTGATTTGCCCTCTCCCTTCTTCATGTCAGTATTCGCCAAGACACCGCCAAACTCCAACAGACCGCTCAGCCGGATGTGCTCCTGCAGAAATTCCAGAGGTCCCCCCTCAGCCTTCATTTTTTCGATAACACCAGGCATTTCCTCGCGTTTTACGGTTTCATTTTTTATCTTTTCGATCTTCTGATCTCTTTTGGCAAGTTCCTTTTCAAGTTCGGTTATTCGGTTTTTCAAGGCCTTTAGTTCTTTCATGATTTCTTCATTTGACATGTCCTTGCATATGACGATGCTCGGGAACAAAAAACATGCCGTGACCAATACGAAAATAAAAACCGTCAGCCATCTCCTCATTTTTACCCTCCGCCTCTTAGCGCTGATCAAGACACGCTATTCTTCCTTCCAGTCGTGGAATTTGACCCAGATCACCGCGCCCAATTCGATCTCTTTTTCCTTACCGTTGTGTTCCATCTCCTCGTCTGCAGTGTTCAAGGCTGCAAATCCCCACCATCCTGCCTTAGGTACTGCATAAGTAAAAACACCATTTCCGTCTGCCTTGACGGTTTGAGCTACCATGTAATCTGTTGGCGCCTCTGCTTTGCCGTTCTGATTGTTGTATTCCACTTCGACTTGGGCGAATGGAACCGGCTTGCCATCCAGCTTTACGATGCCTTGAAAGACATTCCCGGCGTAGAGCCCGAACGGTCTCGACAGAGGAACAATCTCGGTTTTGAGGCCGATCTCCTCATCCCAGCCTTCGTCATCACCGAAGGCTGTCACTACCGTCTTGGTGTAATGGACGATAAAGCAGTCCTCAGCGGGCTCCCAGTAGGGATTTGGCTCCATGTAAAACAGATAAACACCCGGCCTCTTAACCTTATACTTGGTCTTCCAGGCTTGGTGCCCCATGACCTTGGTCTCTTTTAGCTTGCCAAGCAAATCCTGCCTCTTGCCATTCGCCATGACCCCAAAGACCTTGGGTTTTTCCAATTCCATGCCCACCCTTTCAAAAGGGTGGGAAAATGAGAGCGTCACCGTGACGAGCCTATTTTCACCCTGCATGACCATGCTGTCCGAGGGAATAATCATCCCGAAATGGGCAGCGGCTGTTTTTGAAGTAGACAAAAAAAGCAAACCACAAAGGCAACCAAGCAATAATTTTTTCATGACACTTTCCTCCTGATTGAATTTTGTTCAAAATAAAAAGGCCACGAAGACCCAAGGGGTTTTTCAAAACCCTCTGGCCTTCGTGGCCCAAAATAGTGATTCTGTTTAGTTTAGATGAAACGTCAGGCTTCTTGCCTGAATAGATACCCGTATAGCGGTAGCGGAGGCAGATGTCAACCCCTTTCTGAACATAATTCTATTGACATAAAAACCTTAAAGGGTTAACTATTTAGCCATCGAGGCATGAAGCCCGACCATTTGACAGAAGTTAAGTGATGTAATGAGGCCATGAAGGTTGAAAAATCTGAGAAGATTTTGAGACTCCGCGGCCTTTTTTTTGAAATATGGGATCATTTGATGGCGAGGGGTGGTTCCTCACTGAAGGCGTGAGGGGCGGCAGAAGGCAGGTCTACGATGCACATTTCAGAAGGGGTTTTGTCAGGGCCGGTTCTGGTTTCAGGAATTGTGCTTGCCGCTGCGGGTACTGCTATAGGTTTGAAAAACCTGGACTATGACCGCATTCCCCAGATAGGCATCCTGTCAGCCTCATTTTTCGTGGCCTCGTTGATCCATGTGCCCATCGGTGTTTCGAGCGTTCACTTGATTCTTAACGGATTCGTCGGTCTTATCCTCGGGTGGGGGGCCTTTCCGGCCATCCTGGTTGCCTTGACGCTTCAGGCAGTGCTGTTCCAGTTCGGGGGGATCACTGCGCTGGGGGTCAATACAGTGATCATGGCCTCTCCAGCGGTTTTGTGCTATTTTCTTTTTGGTCGTTTGATCATCAAGAAGCCCTCCGTTGCCCTCCCCGCGGCCTTCGCTGCAGGTGCATTGTCGGTTTTTCTTGCAGGCATTCTGCTGGGCCTTGCACTGGTTTTTACGGAAAAGGATTTTTTCAAGGTCTCCACTATTGTGGTCATGGCCCATCTTCCCGTGATGGCGGTGGAGGGAGTAATCACCGCGCTCTGCGTGGGGTTCTTGAAAAGGGTTCAGCCTTCCATGCTTCCCGGATATTTGAGGTCATAGAGGGGAGGGTGAGGCTTTTATCATCTAAAGGAGGGCAAGCAGGGAGGGGTGCATTGACAGGACCAAATGGAGATCCGAGAAGTATATTATTTGCTGTTCCCTATACTATAATGATAGAGAATTCTGCAACAGTAAGGTTTAGTCAAAGACACCGTTCCAGAGGGCCGGGTACGAGGTGATAGTATGATCGGAAATCATGAATGGAGAAAAAGAGCCCTCGGTTTCATGGCCTTTGCGCTGATATTTGCCATTATGGTCGGGACTGCAAGGGCACATAGGGTGATTATTTTTGCCTGGGTGGAAGGCGATACCGTTTATACCGAAAGTAAGTTCCCCGGTGGGAAAAAAGTAAAAAAAGGGGAGGTTATTGTTTTCGACCAGGAAGGAAATCAGCTCCTGAAGGGAAAGACAAACGATCAGGGAGAATTCTCCTTTAAGACGCCCAAAAAGACGGCCATGAAAATCGTCCTTCGGGCCGGGACGGGACATAGAGCCGAATGGACAATACCGCTTGAAGAAATTGGGGCGGGTATAGTAGATCAGAACGAAATAGCTACAACACGGAAAACCGTTTTAAAGGAACCTAATAAGCAGAGTAGGGAGATATCGAGGGGCAAGTCTAGCCCGGATGAGATCAGAATGGCAGTAGAAAGGGCCTTGGACAAAAAGCTCAGGCCGGTAATGAAAATGCTCGCAGAGGCTAAGGATCGCGGCCCCACACTCAGAGACGTCTTTGGTGGTATCGGTTACATCATTGGACTTGTTGGCCTTGGCGCTTACCTTAGATATCGACGCAGATCCACCGAAACGAACCCAAAAAAGAGAGTTGACTGATACCATGATACAGGAACCTTTTGCTATTGGAAGCTCTCATATCCACCGTCTCGACCCGAGGCTAAAGATTCTTTTTGCAACTGCCTATTCCTTTATTGTGGCGCTGTCAAACCGGTTTCCAGCCCTGTTCGCTGCACTTATGTTGTCCCTCCTGCTGATTGGTCTGGCCAGGCTGAACGTCTGGAAAGCCGCCAAAAGAATGGCCCTTGTTAACGGCCTGATCCTTTTTTTCTGGCTTGTTATACCTCTGACCTTCGAGGGGACCGCTCTCTTCCATCTTGGCCCGCTGTCGGTGACCCGAGAAGGAGTTCTCCTGTGTGCGAGGATCAGCCTTAAGTCGAACGCTATCTTGCTGATATTCATTGCGCTTGTGTCAACAATGCCGATCACCACGTTGGGACACGCCATGAACCGCCTGGGCCTCCCTGGAAAGCTCATTCATCTGCTCTTGCTGACGTATCGTTATGTGTTTGTCATTGATCAGGAATACCAGCGCCTTGTAAGGGCAGCGAAAATCCGCGGTTTTCGACCAGAGACCACGATAAACACTTACAGAACGTATGCTTATCTCATGGGAATGCTCTTTGTACGCGCATCAGCCCGGGCGGAACGGGTTCATCATGCCATGGTCTGCCGCGGATTCGATGGGAGGTTCTACTGCCTTCGCGATTTTTCCTCGACCCGAACGGATTGGGCCTGGTCTGCTTTTATGATCTCAATAATACTCGGCCTTGTGGGTTTGGAATGGACAAGAATAATCTGATTATCAATCTTGAGGAGATATCTTTCATTTACCCGGGCGGTATCCCGGTCCTTGATAAACTTGGCCTCCAGTTCCACAGAGGGGAACGCTTAGGCCTGGTGGGTCCCAACGGGAGCGGGAAGACAACCTTGTTTCATATCATAATGGGACTCTTAAGACCGTCATCCGGCAGGATGGAAATCTTGGGAAGGACTGTCGCGCGGGAAAAGGATTTCAGAGAGGTTCGGAAAAAGATCGGCCTTCTTTTTCAGGATGCTGACGACCAGTTATTTAGCCCCACTGTTTTGGAGGATGTGGCCTTTGGCCCATTGAATCTGGGAAAATCGAAGGACGAGGCTCGAGAGATTTCCATGCGAACACTCGAGATGTTAAGTCTTGCCGGATTTGAAGACAGGATAACACATAACCTGTCCGGCGGAGAAAAAAAACTGGTTTCCCTCGCCACTGTCTTAGCCATGGAACCGGAGGCACTTCTCCTTGACGAACCGAGTAACGGCTTGGATGATAACACAAAGGAAAAGCTTATTGAGGTCCTGTCTGGTCTCGATCTTTCCTATATATTGATCACACATGAAGCTGATTTTCTCGCCAAGACCGTAGATCGCATTTGCGGGATGGAAAATGGAAAGATCCTCACTGACATAGAATCATACCCGCACTACCATCTCCATGAGCATGCACGCGGAAAATATCCGCATGAGCATCATTGATACCCCTGCAAGAAATCCTTTTTGCTGGAGATTGCGAATCTCTAGTATGAAAGGGTCTTCCGAAAAATCTGTGGGTTGTTGCCCGCTACGACCTGACGACTAAAAGGAAATAGCTACAACGTCATTTTGGAGTTAGATTCTATAACCAACTGAAATCATGTTATAAAATTG